>CAVPES010000033.1:0-36513 GCA_963703545.1 uncultured Actinomycetota bacterium | reverse complement strand
AGGAGAACTACCGTGACTGCAGTGAATAGCTTTGGAGCAAAGGCTGCTCTGACCGTTGGCGAGACGGAATACGAGATCTTCCGGATTGACAGCGTTCCTGGACACGAGAGGCTTCCGTTCAGCCTCAAAGTGCTGCTGGAGAACCTGCTTCGCACGGAAGACGGCGCCAACGTCACCGCAGACCAGATTCGCGCGCTCGGCAGCTGGGATCCCACCGCGGAGCCGGATACCGAGATCCAGTTCACCCCCGCACGCGTCGTCATGCAGGACTTCACCGGCGTGCCGTGCATCGTCGACCTCGCCACCATGCGCAAGGACGATGTCGCCCTCGGCGGCGACCCGGAGAGAATCAATCCGCTCGCCCCTGCCGAGATGGTCATCGACCACTCCGTGATCTCCGACATGTTCGGCACCACTACCGCCTTCGAGCAGAACATCGAGATCGAATACCAGCGCAATGGTGAGCGCTACCAGTTCCTGCGCTAGATCAGCCCGCCTTCGATGACTTCAAGGTCGTTCCGCCCGGAACCGGAATCGTGCGCCGGGTTGACATCGAGTACCTCGCCCGGGTGGTCTTCACCCGTGAGGTCGACGGGGCGTTGCGCGCCTATCCGGACACCTGCATCGGCGCCAACCGCACACGACCATGGTCAACGGCCTGGGCGTGCTCGGCTGGGGCGTAGGCGGCATCGAGGCCGAGGCGGCCATGCTCGGCCGCCTATTCTCGATGCTGATCCCCAAGGTCGTCGGCTTCAAATCTCGGGTTCGATCCCGACCGGCGTCACCGCGACCGACCTCGTGCTCACGATCACCGAGATGCTGCGTGCCCGGGGCGTCGTCGGCAAGTTCGTCGAGTTCTACGGCGAGGGCGTCGAATCCGTGACGATCGCCAACCGCGCGACGATCGGCAACATGAGGCCCGGTTCGGAGCGACGATCGCGATCTGCCCGATCGACGACATCACGCTCGACTACCTGCGGCTCACCGGCGGAGCGCGGCACAGATCGCTCTCGTCGAGGCGTACGCCAAGGAGCAGAAGCTCTGGCACGACGCCGACCGGGAACCCGTGTTCAGCGAGTACATGGAACTCGATCTCAGCACCGTCGTGCCCTCGATCGCCGGCCCGAAACGCCCGCAGGATCGCATCGTGCTGAGTGAAGCAAAAGCGCAGTTCGGCAAGGACCTGCTCAACTACGCCGACATCAAACAGGACATCGTCGACCTGACGATCAGTGAATCGTTCCCCGCCTCCGACCCGGGGGAGCTGAGCCCGGAGGACGCGCGAAGCCACCACGAGCACCTCCACCGCAGCACCGCCCCGGCCACCGCCTCCAACCCGGCGAAGGTCAGCCTCGGCGGCTCCGAGTTCCTGCTCGACCACGGTGCGGTGACGATCGCCTCGATCACCTCGTGCACGAACACCTCAAACCCCTCCGTGATGCTCGCCGCGGGCCTGCTGGCCCGCAATGCCAGCAAGAAGGGCCTTGAAGGCCAAGCCCTGGGTGAAGACCACCCTGGCTCCAGGCTCGAAGGTGCGTCCGACTACTACGACAAGGCCGGTCTGACCCCCTACCTCGAGGATCTCGGTTTCTTCCTCGTCGGCTACGGCTGCATGACCTGCATCGGCAATTCGGGCCCACTGCCCGAGGAGATCTCGGCCGCCGTCCAGGCGAACGACCTCGCGGTGACGGCCGTGCTCAGCGGTAACCGGAACTTCGAAGATCGGGTGCCGACCCCCGACATCAAGATGAACTATCTCGCCAGCCCGCCGCTGGTGATCGCCTATGCCCTGGCCGGGTCGATGAACTTCGACTTCGAGACCGACACCCTCGGCACCGACACCGAGGGCAACGACGTCTATCTCCGTGACATCTGGCCCGACGCCGCTGAGGTCCAGTCCACGATCGACACCTCGATCAACACGGGCATGTTCACCACCCAGTATGCGAGCGTCTTCGAGGGTGACGAACGCTGGAAGTCACTCGACACCCCGACCGGCGCGACCTTCGAGTGGGACCCACGATCCACCTATGTGCGCAAGCCCCCGTACTTCGACGGGATGACGATGGAGACGACCCCGGTAACCGACATCGTCGGAGCCCGAGTGCTCGCCAAGCTCGGCGACTCGGTCACCACCGATCACATCAGCCCGGCTGGCTCGATCAAGGTCGACAGTCCGGCGGGAAAGTATCTGACCGCAACGGCGTCGCCCGCAAGGACTTCAACTCCTACGGTTCACGGCGCGGCAATCATCAAGGTGACGATATCGCGGAACCTTCGCGAACATCCGGCTGAGGAATCAGCTGCTCAACGGCGTCGAGGGTGGGTACACCCTCGATTTCAGCCAGGCCGGCGCACCGCAGGCGTTCATCTACGACGCCGCCCAGAACTACCAGGCTCAGGGCACTCCGCTCGTCATTCTCGGGGGCAAGGAGTACGGTTCCGGTTCCAGTCGCGACTGGGCGGCCAAGGGCACGTCTCTGCTCGGCGTGCGCGCAGTCATCACCGAGAGCTTCGAACGCATCCACCGCTCCAACCTGATCGGCATGGGAGTCATACCGCTGCAGTTCCCGGCGGGGCAGTCGGCGGATTCGCTGGGCCTCGACGGCACTGAGGTGGTCACCATCACGGGCATCGAAGTCCTGCAGATTCGGGTTCGACGCCGAAGACCGTCGGCATGTCGTCGCCGCTCCGAGACGCGCAGCCGCCGGCCGGCAAACAGACCATCGAGTTCGACGCCATTGTCAGGATCGACACGCCCGGTGAGGCGGCTACTACCGCAACGGCGGGATCCGCAGTACGTGCTGCGCTCGCTCGTCGCCTGAGCGCGAACCGGATTCCGCAGGCTCGGACTTCGCCGAATAGCGTTCCGCTGCACGCGGACTTGCGGTGGCCGTGAGAGTAAACCTGCGGCAGCGGCGCGCACGGTGCGGGCCCGATTCGGAGGAAAACGTGGGGATTCTGGAGAGGATCTCGGGACCTCGCGATCTCGACCCGCTGAACGCGACGGAGCTCGTCGAGCTCGCCGCTGAGATTCGCAGCTTCCTGATCGACAACGTCTCGAAGACCGGCGGACATCTGGGGCCGAATCTCGGCGTGGTGGAATTGACGATGGCCATCCATCGGGTTTTCGAATCCCCGAATGATGCGATCGTCTTCGACACCGGGCACCAGAGCTACGTGCACAAATTGCTGACCGGTCGGCAGGACTTCTCCCGGCTGCGGCAGACCGGCGGTCTCGCCGGATACCCCCAGCGCTCGGAGTCCGAGCATGACATCGTCGAGTCGTCGCACGCCTCCAGTTCGTTGTCCTGGGCCGACGGCATCTCCCGGGCCTTCGCGATGACCGGTCAGGATGATCGCCACGTGGTCGCGGTCGTCGGCGATGGCGCACTCACCGGCGGCATGACCTGGGAAGCCCTCAACAACATCAGCGACGACAACAATCGCCGACTCATCATCGTGGTCAACGACAACGGCCGCTCCTATGCCCCGACCATCGGGGGACTGGCCCGCTACCTCAACGAGGTTCGCACCAAGCACAGCTATCGACGGCTTTACCGTCTCACCCAGCGGGCAGCATCGCGATTCGGTCGCCTGGGCGAGAGCCTGTACGAGGCCGGTCACCTGGCGGGTCAGGCGCTGGTCTCGTCTTCTGCACCCCGTGGTCTGTACCCGAACCTCGGCCTCAAGTACATCGGTCCGATCCCCGGACATGATCTTGCCGCGATGGAGAGGGCACTGCAGCAAGCCAAGAACTACGGTCAGCCGGTGATCGTGCACGCACTCACCCAGAAAGGTCGCGGCTACCAGCCGGCTCTCAACGACCTTGCCGACCAGTTCCACGCGGTGGGGCAGATCGACCCGGATACCGGAGAGTCGATCGACAGTCCCAGCGCGCCGTCCTGGACCAGCGTCTTCGCCGAGGAGATGGTCACCCTCGCTGCTTCGAACCCGCGCCTGGTCGGCATCACCGCCGCGATGCTCCGCCCGGTGGGGCTGCACAAGATGGCAGAGCGTTACCCGGAGCGGGTACTCGATGTCGGCATCGCGGAGCAGCATGCCGTCACCTCTGCCGCGGGCCTGGCCTTCGGCGGACTGCATCCGGTGGTGGCGATCTATGCGACCTTCATGAACCGCGCCTTCGATCAGGTGCTGATGGATGTCGCGCTGCACAAGGCCGGCGTCACCTTCGTCCTCGACCGGGCCGGTGTCACCGGACCCGATGGCCCGAGCCACCACGGCATGTGGGACTTCGCCCTGCTCCAGGCGGTGCCGCAACATCCGCCTCAGCGCACCCCGGGACGCGCCGCGGCTTCGGGAAGAACTCGCCGAGGCGGTTACGGTCGAGGATGCACCGACGGTCGTCCGTTTCGGCAAGGGCCTGGTCGGCGCCGAGATCCCCGCGGTGCGCCGTTGCGCGGACGGCGTCGACGTGCTCAGGGAGGCACCGCACAAGGACGTCCTGATCGTGACGATCGGCGCGATGGCCACCCTCGGTCTTGAGGTCGCTGAACGGCTCGCCGCGCAGGGCATCGGAGCGACCGTCATTGATCCGCGCTGGATAGTACCGGTTCCCCAGAGCGTCATCGATCTGGCCGATCAGCATCGGATCGTGGTAACCATCGAGGACGGCATCCGGGTGGCCGGGATCGGCACCCGGATCCGCCAGGACATGCGCGCCTCGGGCGTGGACACCGCGCTCAACGAACTCGGCCTGCCCGCGGAGTTCCTGGCTCACGGCAGCCGAGAGGAGGTGCTGGAGCGAATCGGACTGACGGCTCAGAACATCACCCGTGATCTGGTCGCCCAGGTACTCGGCAGCAAGGTTCCCTTCGCCCGACCTCTGCCAGTGGAGCCCGCCGACGCGGATCTGCGCGCCGACCTCTCGTAGCCGAACCCTTCCCGTAGCGCGGCCGATGCGTCGTTTTACGACCCGTGCGCCGTCGCGCGACGGCGCACGGGTCGTAAAACGGCGCATCGCTAATCGCCGATTCTCGCGCGCCGGTTCAGCTCTGGATCGGAGGGCGGGACGCATCGATGAAAGCCTGGGCGATCAGCTCCGCCGTGTTCTCCACCTGCCAGGGCCGCGCGCCAAGTGCACTGAGTTCGGCCGCGATGGCTGCGCCGGTCGCCGGGGACGGGGGATTCCAAGCGAGCAGCCGCAGCACCTCCGGGGTCAACAGATTCTCCACCGGCAGTTCCAACTGCTCTGCCCGCTCGATCACCGCCGCGCGGGCGCTCTTCAGTCGGGCGTCGGCCTCAGGATTGCGTTCAGACCAGGACCGCGGCGGCGGCAGCGTCGTGGAGCGCACGCGCAACTCGGGCAGGTCGCTGGTGGTCATGCCCCGCTCAACGGCAGGCCACCAGACATCGACCGAACTGCGACTTGCGCGCCCGGTGAACTCAGCGAGGCTCAGCAGCTCGGATCTGCTGGCCGGCATCGCGTGGGCAACCGCGAGTATGGCGCGATCGGGGATCAGCCGACCAGGCGCGATGTCCGTCTCTCTGCCCAGCTGGTCTCTTGCCAACCAAAGATCCCGCGCAACGGCCAGCGCACGCGCCGAACGCAGTGTGTGCAGTCCGGAGAGACGTCGCCACGGTTCAGCGGCGACCGGTTTCTCGGCGCGATCGCGCACCGCGGCGAATTCCTGAAGTGCAATGGTGCTCTTTCCCACCGCGTCCAGACGCTCGGCGAGGGTATCGCGCAGATCCACCAGGAATTCGACATCGAGCGCGGCATAGTCCAGCCACGTCTGTGGCAGTGGACGGGTCGACCAGTCCGCTGCCGAGTGCTCCTTTGCGAGGTGAATACCGAGCAGGTCAGCAACCACGGTGCCCAGACCCACCCTGGGCAGGCCGAGCAGCCGGGCTCCGAGCTCCGTGTCGAAGATCAGTTCCGGATCGAGTCCCACCTCGCGCAGGCAGGCCAGATCCTGACTCGCCGCATGCAGGACCCACTCGATCGGGCCGATCGCCTGCTGCAGTTCGCCGAAGTCACCGATCGAAGGCGGATCGAACAGAAAAGTACCAGCGCCGCGGCGATAGATCTGGATCAGATAGGCGCGCTGCGAATAACGGAACCCGCTGGCGCGCTCGGCATCGACCGCAATCGGACCATGCCCCGATTCGATGGCAACGACAGCATCCAGATAGTCGTCCCGGGAGACGATGACGGGCACCGGATCGTGGGTGACTTCGCGCAGGACAGGCGACTGCTCAGTGCCCGGCTCCTCAGGCATGTCTCTGACGCCGATCAGCCAGTGAGGGCACGCCTTCCGCTTCCGGCGGCAACCCCCGCCAGCATGCAGAGCAGCTCACCCAGCCCTCGACGTGAGCAGCCAGGGAACCGTTCAGGGGGGACCAGGATGCCCTGAGTTCGATCTTGGCGCCGTCGCCCTGACTGGCGAGTTCACCATAGCCCGTTGAGATGATCTTGGTTGCGGTGCCTGAGGCGGCGCGGTATTGCGCTCCGCGACCATCAAGAGCATCCACAAGCCAACTCCAGGTCACATCAGCCAGAAACGGATCCACCCCGATCTCGATGTCCAGTGGCGCCTGCGCGAAGCAGACAATCCGGTACGGACCGCCCCACGCTTCGGGTTCGCTCGGGTCGTAGAGGAAAACGAAACGGCCGGTGCCGAGGTCGGAATCGGCATGAAATCGAGTGGGCGTGACGTCCGCCGCCAAGGCAACAGCGAACGGCGCGAGCCCGCTCGGGGCTGCAATCTCGGTAACCACGAGCTCAGCCCGAGTCGACGCCGCACGCAGCGACGCTATCGCATCCGTCAAGGCGGCTGGCGCTGACGGGGAATCCGAAATTCCTGACACTGTTGCAGACTAGAGTTCATTACGAATCAGTGGCCGAAGGCACGCCGTCCGGGATCGTGTTCTGGCTTGATCGACGGGACGGAGTAACGGTGAGCAGCAGACGTGGCCGGACGAGTTCAACCCAGGGGATCCTCGCCGGCGTCGGCGTCGTCGGCGGAGCCCTCGCGCTCGCTGCTATAGCAACTGCAGCAGCGACGTCCATGCGGTTTGCACGGGAGATCGTCGCCCCGCGGTGGCGCAATGAGGACGACCTTCAGGTTCTCGGTGTCGACACCGCTGCCGCAACTGTCACCCTCTCCAGCCAGGCGGACTCACTGCTGCCCGGCGTCTACGGTCTCTGGTTCAGCCGTGACAGCGGATACGCGGTCGTCGGCGAGATCCTGGCGACCACCCAAACGAGCGTCACCCGGCGGCTGGTTCGAGTCCTGTTCGGTGACCTTGATCACGCGCGGCGCGCGCGGATGAGTGGGTGGGTGCACCTCAGCCCGGACGAGCTCGGCTTTGACTACGAGACGGTGCTCGTGAGGACGCCGGTTGGGCTGGCACCCGCATGGCGGATCCCTGCCGCGAACGAGACCGGCCGATGGGTGATCCAGGTTCACGGTCGCGGGGTGACCCGCGCCGAAGCGCTGCGGACGGTCCCGACCTTTCGCGAACTCGGCTTCACGTCACTGCTGGTCAGCTACCGCAACGACGGAGATGCACCGGCCAGCGACGACGGCCGTTGCGGACTGGGAGATTTCGAGTGGCGCGATGTCGAAGCGGCGGTGCAATACGCCCTCGACAACGATGCCGATGAGGTCGTACTGATGGGCTGGTCGATGGGCGGCACAGCAGTGCTTCAAGTGCTGAAGCGATCGCCGCTTGCCGGTCAGATCGCCGGTGTCATCCTCGACTCTCCCGTCGTCGACTGGGCCGCCACCCTGATGTATGCCGCCGACACCCGCGGACTGCCCGCGCCGCTGCGCGAGGGTGCACTCGCGCTGGTCACCAGGCCATGGGGACGCCCGATCACGGGGCAGAAGCAGCCCATCGACTTCGGTCGACTCGATGTGATCGCTTGGTCGGCGAAGCTCACCACGCCGACGCTGATCCTGCACAGCGACGACGACCGCTACGTCCCCTCCGGTGCATCCCGCGAACTGGCGGCACTGCGCCCGGATGCCGTGGCTCTGGTGCCGTTTGACACAGCAGGCCACACACGACTGTGGAACTACGACCCCGAGCGTTGGACCGCCGCCATCGTCGGCTGGCTGGTTGAACAGAATCTGGTCGATCAGTCGGAGTGAACCGGCCTGCTCAGCGCGGCGGCGGCTTGCCGCTTGGCGCGGCTCAGCATCGCCGTCATTCCTCGGATTCGCAGCAGCGAGACGGCTTCAGTCAGCCCCAGGGACTCCGGGAAGTCACCAGGGACGTCCCGGAGTTGCTCGACCGTCAGCGAGTCGAGGCCGTGGGCCAGGATCGAGGCGAAGCCGCGGGTGGTCGGAGCTTCCCGCGGGGCTGATGCGTGGAAGTGCACACGACCGTCCGCGTCGACCTCGGTGTAGATGAACACGGGCGACTGGCACTCCACGACGCGCTCCAGGAGGTCAGGATGATCGCGGTACTTCTCCGGAAGATCAGGGAGGTCGTTCGAGTACTCCAGCAGCAGCTGCAGGCGATCCTTCACCTCCAGTGCCAGAAACTCTTCCTGGATTCGGCAAGGGGTGGGGGCAGGACGTGGTCGGTCATGCCGTCGCATTTTCCCAGTGTTCTCAACCGAAAGGCACTTCTCCGGGTTCGGCTCCCGCGCGATCGGCACCCGGACCAGGCTTCCCCACTCGGTCCAGGAACCGTCCGTAGTTGCGCACCCCGGGAAAGCCGAGCAACGACGAGTACGACCAGGTGTGGCTTGAGCGTTCACCGATCCGGCAGTCGCGATCACCTTGTCGCCGTCCTTCAGTCCCGCCTCCTCCCGGTATCGCCTCGAGTTCAGCGCGGACTTCGAAGGTGCCGTCGGGGGCGACGCGACGCGCCCATGGTACGGATTTCGCGGTAGGGAACGTACCCACTGCGAAGGTGCCCTCATCCGGGGAATGCGGGCACGGCGGGAGCGCGCTCGCCACTGCGTATTTCTTTGGTGCAGCGGACATCGATGAGAGGGTTCCCGAAATGCGCGCAGCGGAAAGCGCGGATGGCGGTGTCATTGCGTCGACCACCGGATAGCTGACCGGCTGGATATCCGGGCACCGCGGTGGTCAGTTCACGACCTTCTGCGATCCAGAGGTCGCGACCGCTGTTGGAGCAGTCGCACGTCCTCGTGACCGAAGAGTGTGAACACCCAGAGCGCATACGCGGCCCACCAGTTGCTCTTGTCGCCGTAGATCACAACGTGCCGTCCCGGAAATCCCGCGCGCACCCAGCAGAGCCGCGAACTCGGCACCACGCAGGTAGTCCCGAGCACGGGATCGTTCAGGTCCGTGTGCCAGTCGATCTTGACGGCGCCGGGGATGCTACGGTTTCGTAAAGCAGGACGTCCTCATCGGATTCGACGACCACCAGACCGGGGGTGCCGAGATCGTCAGCGAGCCATTGGGCGCTCACCAGTCGCTCCGGATGCGCGTAGTCCCGGAACTTCGGAGTGGATCGGTCGAGATCGACGGACAAGGGAACCTCCTTCTGGCCGCTGACGTGGCCATGAAACCGGAAATGTGGTACCAACAACAGTAGCCCCGCGTTTCAGGTTTCATGGCCACGTCAGCGGCCAGAAGGAGGTACCCTTGTCCGTCGATCTCGACCGGTCCACCCCGAAGTTCCGGGACTACGCGCATCCGGAGCGACTGGTGAGCACCCAATGGCTCGCTGACCATCTCGGCACCCCCGGTCTGGTGGTCGTCGAATCCGATGAGGACGTCCTGCTCTACGAAACCGGTCATATCCCCGGCGCCGTCAAGATCGACTGGCACACGGACCTGAACGATCCCGTGCTGCGGGACTACCTGCAGGGTGCCGAGTTCGCGGCTCTGCTGGGTGCGCGCGGGATTTCCCGGGACAGCACCGTTGTGATCTACGGCGACAAGAGCAACTGGTGGGCCGCGTATGCGCTCTGGGTGTTCACGCTCTTCGGCCACGAGGACGTGCGACTGCTCGACGGCGGTCGCGACCTCTGGATCGCAGAAGGCCGTGAACTGACCACCGCGGCGCCGGATATCCGGCCGGTCGGCTATCCGGTGGTCGAGCGCGACGACACCGTCATCCGCGCTTTCCGCGACGACGTCCTCGCGCATTTCGGGAACCCTCTCATCGATGTCCGCTCACCCGAGGAATACAGTGGCGAGCGCACTCACATGCCCGCATACCCGGATGAGGGCGCCCTTCGCGGTGGACACATTCCCTCCGCGAAATCCGTGCCGTGGGCGCGTGCGGTCGCCCCCGACGGCACCTTCAAAGTCCGCGCTGAACTCGAGACGATCTACCGGGACGAGGCGGGACTGAAGGACGGCGACAAGGTGATCGCCTACTGCCGGATCGGTGAACGCTCAAGCCACACCTGGTTCGTGCTCAGTCATCTGCTCGGCTTTCCCGGGGTGCGCAACTACGACGGTTCCTGGACCGAGTGGGGAAGCCTGGTCCGGGTGCCGATCGTTCGGGGAGCCGAACCCGGAGAAGTGCCTTTCGCTTGAGAACACTGGGAGAATGGACGGCATGACCGACCACGTCCTGCCCGCACCCCTTGCCGAGATCCAGGAAGAGTTTCTGGCACTGGAGGTGAAGGATCGCCTGCAGCTGCTGCTGGAGTACTCGAACGACCTCCCTGATCTTCCGGAGAAGTACCGCGATCATCCTGACCTCCTGGAGCGCGTCGTGGAGTGCCAGTCGCCCGTGTTCATCTTCACCGAGGTCGACGCGGACGGTCGTGTGCACTTCCACGCATCAGCCCCGCGGGAAGCTCCGACCACCCGCGGCTTCGCCTCGATCCTGGCCCATGGCCTCGACTCGCTGACGGTCGAGCAACTGCGGGACGTCCCTGGTGATTTCCCGGAGTCCCTGGGGCTGACTGAAGCCGTCTCGCTGCTGCGAATCCGAGGGATGACGGCGATGCTGAGCCGCGCCAAGCGGCAAGCCGCCACCGCCGCCTCGGCGCTGAGCAGGCCGGCTCACTCCGACTGATCGACCAGATTCTGTTCGACCAGCCAGCCGACGATGGCGGCGGTCCAACGCTCGGGGTCGTAGTTCCACAGTCGTGTGTGGCCGGCTGTGTCAAACGGCACCAGAGTCACGGCATCCGGGCGCAGCGCCGCCAGTTCGCGGGACGCACCGGAGGGGACGTAGCGGTCGTCGTCGCTGTGCAGGATCAGCGTCGGCGTGGTGAGCTTCGCCGACCATGAGATCACATCGAGTCGACCGAAGTCGATGGGCTGCTTCTGCCCGGTGATCGGGCGTCCCCATGGCCTGGTGACCAGTGCGAGTGCGCCCTCGCGCAGCGGCGCGGGCAGTCCGCGGGTGTCGGCGGCGTACATCAGGGTGGCGGCCCAGTCGACGACGGGCGAGTCGAGGATGACACCGGCGATCTGAGCGGCAAGCGGCGATCGCTTCAGCACCTGCAGCACTGCCGTGCCGCCCATCGACCAGCCCATCAGTACGACCTCATCGGCATCGTTGTCGAGGGCGTATTGCACCGCCGCTTCGACATCGCGCCACTCGAAATCTCCCAGTCCGCAACGGCCGTCGTCGCTGGCCGGCGCATCCCCGTCGTTGCGGTAGCTGACCAGCAGTGACGTGAAGCCGAGTTCGCGAAAGGTCGGGACTGTTCGCAGCGCTTCGGCGCGGGTCACCCCGCGACCGTGAACCTGGATCACCCATCGGCCGGTCTCGGTCGCCGCAGGGATCCGCCATGCGGGCGCCAGCCCAACCGGAGTCCTGACGAGCACCGTCTCGTAGTCGAAGCCGAGCTCGTCCGGGCTGAGGTGCACCCACCCACTCATCCGCGCGCGCCGCGCGTGATCAAGGTCACCGAACAGGACTCGAACCAGCCGCCGGGTGACGCTCGTCTGGGTGGTCGCCAGGATCTCGCCGACGACCGCGTATCCGCTGTCACGGCTGAACCAGAGGCCGTAGACGCCGGGCAGCAGCGAGTCCGCCTGACTGGAGAGGGTGACAGTTGCCGCAGCGGTGTCGACACCGAGAACCTGAAGGTCGTCCTCATTGCGCCACCGCGGGGCGACGATCTCCCGTGCAAACCTCATGGACGTCGCCGCTGCAGTGGCTATGGCGGCGACCGCGAGGGCTCCGCCGACGACGCCGACGCCGGCGAGGATCCCCTGGGTTGAACTCGTCCGGCCACTTCTGCCGCTCACCGTCACTCCGTCCCGTCGATCAAGCCAGAACACGATCCCGGACGGCGTGCCTTCGGCCACTGATTCGTAATGAACTCTAGTCTGCAACAGTGTCAGGAATTTCGGATTCCCCGTCAGCGCCGGCCGCCTTCACGGATGCGATAGAGTCGCTGCGTGCGGCGTCGACCCGGGCTGAGCTCGTGGTCACCGAGATTGCGGCACCGAGCGGGCTCGCGCCGTTCGCTGTCGCCTTGGCGGCGGACGTCACGCCCACTCGATTTCATGCCGATTCCGACCTCGGCACCGGCCGTTTCGTTTTCCTCTACGACCCGAGCGAACCCGAAGCGTGGGGCGGTCCGTACCGGATCGTCTGCTTCGCGCAGGCGCCACTGGACATCGAGATCGGGGTGGATCCGTTTCTGGCTGATGTGACCTGGAGTTGGCTTGTGGATGCTCTTGATGGTCGCGGAGCGCAATACCGCGCCGCCTCGGGCACCGCAACCAAGATCATCTCGACGGGCTATGGTGAACTCGCCAGTCAGGGCGACGGCGCCAAGATCGAACTGAGGGCATCCTGGTCCCCCCTGAACGGTTCCCTGGCTGCTCACGTCGAGGGCTGGGGTGAGCTGCTCTGCATGCTGGCGGGGTTGCCGCCGGAAGCGGAAGGCGTGCCCTCACTGGCTGATCGGCGTCAGAGACATGCCTGAGGAGCCGGGCACTGAAGAGGCGCCTGCCCTGCGCGAAGTCACCCACGATCCGGTGCCCGTCATCGTCTCCCGGGACGACTATCTGGATGCCGTCGTCGCCATCGAATCGGGGCATGGTCCGATTGCGGTCGATGCCGAGCGCGCCAGCGGGTTCCGTTATTCGCAGCGCGCCTATCTGATCCAGATCTATCGACGCGGCGCTGGTACTTTTCTGTTCGATCCGCCTTCGATCGGTGACTTCGGCGAACTGCAGCAGGCGATCGGCCCGATCGAGTGGGTCCTGCATGCGGCGAGTCAGGATCTGGCCTGCCTGCGCGAGGTAGGACTCGATCCGGAACTGATCTTCGACACGGAGCTCGGAGCCCGGCTGCTCGGCCTGCCCAGGGTGGGTCTGGGCACCGTGGTTGCCGACCTGCTCGGTATTCACCTCGCAAAGGAGCACTCGGCAGCGGACTGGTCGACCCGTCCATTGCCACAGACGTGGCTGGACTATGCCGCGCTCGATGTCGAATTCCTGGTGGATCTGCGCGATACCCTCGCCGAGCGTCTGGACGCGGTGGGAAAGAGCACCATTGCACTTCAGGAATTCGCAGCGGTGCGCGATCGCGCCGAGAAACCGGTCGCCGCTGAACCGTGGCGGCGTCTGTCCGGACTGCACACACTGCGTTCGGCGCGTGCGCTGGCCGTTGCGCGGGATCTCTGGTTGGCAAGAGACCAGCTGGGCAGAGAGACGGACATCGCGCCTGGTCGGCTGATCCCCGATCGCGCCATACTCGCGGTTGCCCACGCGATGCCGGCCAGCAGATCCGAGCTGCTGAGCCTCGCTGAGTTCACCGGGCGCGCAAGTCGTAGTTCGGTCGATGTCTGGTGGCCTGCCGTTGAGCGGGGCATGGCCGCCAGCGACCTGCCGGAGTTGCGCGTGCGCTCCACGACGCTGCCGCCGCCGCGGTCTTGGTCTGAACGCAATCCTGAGGCCGACGCCCGGCTCAAGAGCGCCCGCGCTGCCGTGATCGAGCGGGCAGAGCAGTTGGAGCTGCCGGTGGAGAATCTGCTGACGCCCGAGGTGCTGCGGCTGCTCGCTTGGAATCCCCCGTCCCCTGTGACCGGCGCAGCCATCGCGGCCGAGCTCAGTGCACTCGGCGCGCGGCCCTGGCAGGTGGAGAACACCGCGGAGCTGATCGCCCAGGCATTCATCGATGCGTCCCGCCCTCCGATCGAGAGCTGAACCGGCGCGCGAGAATCGGCGATTGGCGATGCGCCGTTGTGCGACCCGTGCGCCGTCGCGCGACGGCGCACGGGTCGCACAACGGCGCACGGCCGCGCTACGGGGAGGGTTCGGCTACGAGAGGTCGGCGCGCAGATCCGCGTCGGCGGGCTCCACCGGCAGAGGTCGGGCGAAGGGAACCTTGCTGCCGAGTACCTGGGCGACCAGATCACGGGTGATGCTCTGAGCCGTCAGTCCGATTCGCTCCAGCACCTCCTCTCGGCTGCCGTGGGCCAGGAACTCCGCGGGCAGGCCGAGTTCGTTGAGCGCGGTGTCAACGCCCGAGGCGCGCATGTCCTGGCGGATCCGGGTGCCGATCCCGGCCACCCGGATGCCGTCCTCGATGGTTACCACGATCCGATGCTGATCGGCCAGATCGATAACGCTCTGGGGAACCGGTACGATCCAGCGCGGATCAATGACGGTCGCTCCGATGCCCTGCGCGGCGAGCCGTTCAGCGACCTCCAGACCGAGGGTCGCCATCGCGCCGATCGTCACGATCAGCACGTCCTTGTGCGCTGCCTCCCTGAGCACGTCGACGCCGTCCGCGCAACGGCGCACCGCGGGGATCTCGGCGCCGACCGGGCCCTTGCCGAAACGGACGACCGTCGGTGCATCCTCGACCGCAACCGCCTCGGCGAGTTCTTCCCGAAGCCGCGCCGCGTCCCGGGGTGCGCTGAGGCGGATGTTGGGCACCACCTGGAGCAGGGCGAGATCCCACATGCCGTGGTGGCTGGGCCCATCGGGTCCGGTGACACCGGCCCGGTCGAGGACGAAGGTGACGCCGGCCTTGTGCAGCGCGACATCCATCAGCACCTGATCGAAGGCGCGGTTCATGAAGGTCGCATAGATCGCCACCACCGGATGCAGTCCGCCGAAGGCCAGGCCCGCGGCGGAGGTGACGGCATGCTGCTCCGCGATGCCGACATCGAGTACCCGTTCCGGGTAGCGCTCCGCCATCTTGTGCAGCCCCACCGGGCGGAGCATCGCGGCGGTGATGCCGACCAGGCGCGGGTTCGAGGCGGCGAGGGTGACCATTTCGTCGGCGAAGACGCTGGTCCAGGACGGCGCGCTGGGACTGTCGATCGACTCTCCGGTATCCGGGTCGATCTGCCCCACCGCGTGGAACTGGTCGGCAAGGTCGTTGAGGGCCGGCTGGTAGCCGCGACCCTTCTGGGTGAGTGCATGCACGATCACCGGCTGACCGTAGTTCTTGGCCTGCTGCAGTGCCCTCTCCATCGCGGCAAGATCATGTCCGGGGATCGGACCGATGTACTTGAGGCCGAGGTTCGGGTACAGACCACGGGGTGCAGAAGATGAGACCAGTGCCTGACCCGCCAGGTGACCGGCCTCGTACAGGCTCTCGCCCAGGCGACCGAATCGGGATGCTGCCCGCCGAGTGAGACGGTAAAGCCGTCGATAGCTGTGCTTGGTGCGAACCTCGTTGAGGTAGCGGGCCAGTCCCCCGATGGTCGGGGCATAGGAGCGGCCGTTGTCGTTGACCACGATGATGAGTCGGCGATTGTTGTCGTCGCTGATGTTGTTGAGGGCTTCCCAGGTCATGCCGCCGGTGAGTGCGCCATCGCCGACGACCGCGACCACGTGGCGATCATCCTGACCGGTCATCGCGAAGGCCCGGGAGATGCCGTCGGCCCAGGACAACGAACTGGAGGCGTGCGACGACTCGACGATGTCATGCTCGGACTCCGAGCGCTGGGGGTATCCGGCGAGACCGCCGGTCTGACGCAGCCGGGAGAAGTCCTGCCGACCGGTCAGCAGTTTGTGCACGTAGCTCTGGTGCCCGGTGTCGAAGACGATCGCATCATTCGGGGATTCGAAAACCCGATGGATGGCCATCGTCAATTCCACCACGCCGAGATTCGGCCCCAGATGTCCGCCGGTCTTCGAGACGTTTTCGATCAGGAAGCTGCGAATCTCAGCGGCGAGCTCGACGAGTTCCGTCGCGTTCAGCGGGTCGAGATCGCGAGGTCCCGAGATCCTCTCCAGAATCCCCACGCTTTCCTCCGAATCGGGCCCGCACCGTGCGCGCCGCTGCCGCAAGTTTACTTCACGGCCACCGCAAGTCCGCGTGCAGCGGAGCGCTACTCGGCGAAGTCCGAGCCTGCGGAATCCGGTTCGCGCATCAGGCGACGAGCGAGCGCAGCACGTACTGCAGGATCCCGCCGTTGCGGTAGTAGTCCGCCTCACCGGGCGTGTCGATCCTGACAATGGCGTCGAACTCGATGGTCTGTTTGCCGGCCGGCGACTGCGCGCTCGGAGCGGCGACGACATGCACGGTCTTGGGCGTCGAACCCGAATTCAGGACTTCGATGCCCGTGATGGTGACCACCTCAGTGCCGTCGAGGCCCAGCGAATCCGCCGACTGCCCCGCCGGGAACTGCAGCGGTATGACTCCCATGCCGATCAGGTTGGAGCGGTGGATGCGTTCGAAGCTCTCGGTGATGACTGCGCGCACGCCGAGCAGAGACGTGCCCTTGGCCGCCCAGTCGCGACTGGAACCGGAACCGTACTCCTTGCCCCCGAGAATGACGAGCGGAGTGCCCTGAGCCTGGTAGTTCTGGGCGGCGTCGTAGATGAACGCCTGCGGTGCGCCGGCCTGGCTGAAATCGAGGGTGTACCCACCCTCGACGCCGTTGAGCAGCTGATTCCTCAGCCGGATGTTCGCAAAGGTCCCGCGAATCATCACCTCGTGATTGCCGCGCCGTGAACCGTAGGAGTTGAAGTCCTTGCGGGCGACGCCGTTGTCGGTCAGATACTTTCCCGCCGGACTGTCGACCTTGATCGAGCCAGCCGGGCTGATGTGGTCGGTGGTGACCGAGTCACCGAGCTTGGCGAGCACTCGGGCTCCGACGATGTCGGTTACCGGGGTCGTCTCCATCGTCATCCCGTCGAAGTACGGGGGCTTGCGCACATAGGTGGATCGTGGGTCCCACTCGAAGGTCGCGCCGGTCGGGGTGTCGAGTGACTTCCAGCGTTCGTCACCCTCGAAGACGCTCGCATACTGGGTGGTGAACATGCCCGTGTTGATCGAGGTGTCGATCGTGGACTGGACCTCAGCGGCGTCGGGCCAGATGTCACGGAGATAGACGTCGTTGCCCTCGGTGTCGGTGCCAAGGGTGTCGGTCTCGAAGTCGAAGTTCATCGACCCGGCCAGGGCATAGGCGATCACCAGCGGCGGGCTGGCGAGATAGTTCATCTTGATGTCGGGGTTGATCCGACCCTCGAAGTTCCGGTTACCGCTGAGCACGGCCGTCACCGCGAGGTCGTTCGCCTGGACGGCGGCCGAGATCTCCTCGGGCAGTGGGCCCGAATTGCCGATGCAGGTCATGCAGCCGTAGCCGACGAGGAAGAAACCGAGATCCTCGAGGTAGGGGGTCAGACCGGCCTTGTCGTAGTAGTCCGTGACGACCTTCGAGCCGGGAGCCAGGGTGGTCTTCACCCAGGGCTTGGCCTTGAGGCCCTTCTTGCTGGCATTGCGGGCCAGCAGGCCCGCGGCGAGCATCACGGAAGGGTTCGAGGTGTTCGTGCACGAGGTGATCGAGGCGATCGTCACCGCACCGTGGTCGAGCAGGAACTCGGAGCCGCCGAGGCTGACCTTCGCCGGGTTGGAGGCGGTGGCCGGGGCGGTGCTGCGGTGGAGGTGCTCGTGGTGGCTTCGCGCGTCCTCCGGGCTCAGCTCCCCCGGGTCGGAGGCGGGGAACGATTCACTGATCGTCAGGTCGACGATGTCCTGTTCGATGTCGGCGTAGTTGAGCAGGTCCTTGCCGAACTGCGCTTTTGCTTCACTCAGCACGATGCGATCCTGCGGGCGTTTCGGGCCAGCGATCGAGGGCACGACGGTGCTGAGATCGAGTTCCATGTACTCGCTGAACACGGGTTCCCGGTCGGCGTCGTGCCAGAGCTTCTGCTCTTTGGCGTACGCCTCGACGAGAGCGATCTGTGCCGCGCTCCTGCCGGTGAGCCGCAGGTAGTCGAGCGTGACGTCGTCGATCGGGAAGATCGCGGCGGTCGATCCGAACTCGGGGCTCATGTTCCCGATCGTGGCGCGGTTGGCCAGCGGCACGGAGGCGACGCCCTCGCCGTAGAACTCGACGAACTTGCCGACGACGCCCCGGGCACGGAGCATCTCGGTGATCGTGAGCACGACATCGGTCGCGGTGACGCCGGTCGGGATCGAACCCGACAGTTTGAAGCCGACGACCTTGGGGATCAGCATCGAGACAGGCTGGCCGAGCATGGCCGCCTCGGCCTCGATGCCGCCTACGCCCCAGCCGAGCACGCCCAGGCCGTTGACCATGGTCGTGTGCGAGTCGGTGCCGACGCAGGTGTCCGGATAGGCGCGCAGCGCCCCGTCGACCTCACGGGTGAAGACCACCCGGGCGAGGTACTCGATGTTGACCTGGTGCACGATTCCGGTTCCGGGCGGAACGACCTTGAAGTCATCGAAGGCGGTCTGACCCCAGCGCAGGAACTGGTAGCGCTCACCATTGCGCTGGTATTCGATCTCGACGTTCTGCTCGAAGGCGGAAGCCGTGCCGAACATGTCGGAGATCACGGAGTGGTCGATGACCATCTCGGCAGGGGCGAGCGGATTGATTCTCTCCGGGTCGCCGCCGAGGGCTGAGACCGCCTCGCGCATGGTGGCGAGGTCGACGATGCACGGCACGCCGGTGAAGTCCTGCATGACGACGCGTGCGGGGGTGAACTGGATCTCGGTATCCGGCTCCGCGGTGGGATCCCAGCTGCCGAGCGCGCGAATCTGGTCTGCGGTGACGTTGGCGCCGTCTTCCGTGCGAAGCAGGTTCTCCAGCAGCACTTTGAGGCTGAACGGAAGCCTCTCGTGTCCAGGAACGCTGTCAATCCGGAAGATCTCGTATTCCGTCTCGCCAACGGTCAGAGCAGCCTTTGCTCCAAAGCTATTCACTGCAGTCACGGTAGTTCTCCTTCGTCGACCCGCTGTCCATCTTCGCGCCGGGCACAGACCACGGCCAGCAAGGCAAGCCTAAGTCGTCCCGGATGCGGACGGAATGCGCGATGGCCGCACATATATCTTGATGTCAAGATAATTCTATAACACCGAGTCGGTCGCTCGTGGGGGGCTCACTGCTCTTCGCGTGTCGCTTCGGCGTCGTCGCTGCCGGCATCCCCCGAGGGGAACAGTGCCCGGGCCACCAGCCAGGTCAGCATCAGCACCGGCGCGTAGAGCGGCAATCCCATCGCCAGTCTGGCGACGCCGAGAGCTTCGACGTTCCCGGCGAAGTACAGGGGCAGCTGCACGGCCAGGCGGCCGCCGAACATGGCCACCCAGAGCAGGGTGAGCGCCTGCAGGCCTCGATAGGTGGTGGGTCGCCGCTTCCATCGGACCCCGTCGCCGACGATCGCGCCGACGATCAGCCCGATGATCGGCCAGCCCACCAGCACCGAGACAAGCAGGACGCCGCCGTAGACGGCATTGGTCCAGAAGCCGGCGACGTAGTAGTCCTGACCGCGCCCCGAGAAGAGCACGAGCGCCGCCGAGATGGCGATCGAGAGCAGTCCGGCGATGACCGGAGTGACAGCGGATCGTTGGATCAGTCGGGCCGCGAGAAAGATCACCCCGAGACCGACAGGGGCGATCAGTGAGACGACGATCTGAGTGGTGACGGTGTACAGGATGATGAAGCCGAGGCCGGGCAGGGTTGTCTCGACGATGCCCCGCACGCCACCCACTGCTGCCAGGACGGAGCGCATCGAACCGTCCTGGTTGCCGATGCCCCGTCCGATCGATGACCGGGCTGCCGCATCCGCCAGCGCGGCCCGAAGTGTCGGATCCGGTTTCGGGCTTCCGGTCTCAGTCATGTTGCATTGCTGACCGCCGGGCCATTGCCCGGCATGTGCAGGGGAATCAGGTCCCGAGGAGGCATCGGAGTGCTGCCGCGGACGACCACGACCGAGCGGAACAGGTCCTCGATCTTCGCAGCGGCGTCGGGGCTGACGGTTCCCTCCCCCGCGATCACTCCCCGCAGGAACCAGCGCGGACCGTCAACGCCGATGAATCTGGCCAGGCGCGTGCTCTGACCGGATTGCTCACCGACGACCGGGATCTGCGCCAGCAGTTCCGGGCCGAAGGGGCCCGGTCGCTCGGAGGTCGTGCCGCCCTGGCGCGCGATCTGCTCGCTGATCTGGCGCCGGATCTCGTGCCACAGCCCGGCCGAACGCGGGGCCGCGAAGGGCTGAACCTGAAGGGTGGAACCTTCGTAGTCGAGTCCAACCGCGACGACGCGCTTGCTGTCCTCTTCCACTTCGAGTCGCAGGTGCAGACCCTCGCGAGGGACGATTTTCACGCCCCCGAGGTCCACGTAGGGCCGGACCGCGTTCGCCTCACTGATGTCGAGCGGCCCCTGGGTCTCCCGGTCGGCGGGTGCCGACTTCGGCTCGAAAGCAGCGCGTTCGGCACCGGTGTCGCTCATCGGATTGCTCCCGACCGGACACCGGTCGACCCGAAACCGCCGTCGCCCCGGTCGGAACCGGGCAGGCGGGTGACGGGCACGAAGACGGCGCGGCACACCGGCATCACGATCAACTGCGCGATCCGGTCGCCGGCCTCGATGCTGAACGGGCTCGTCGGGTCGGTGTTGTGCAGCGTGACTTTGATTTCGCCCCGATACCCCGCGTCCACCGTACCGGGGCTGTTGACGATCGTGATCCCGTGCCGGGATGCCAATCCGCTGCGAGGCACGACGAAGGCCGCATAGCCGTCGGGAAGGGCTATGGAGACCCCGGTGCCGACCGTAGCCCGCTCGCCGGGGGACAGCACCAGCGCCTCGGTCGAGGTCAAGTCGGCTCCGGCATCACCCGGATGGGCGTACTGGGGAACCGCATCGGCGAGGATCAGTACCTCTGGGTTGTCGATCACATCCGAAAGGCTAACGCTATCGAGCGGGCGACACCATTCGTCGTCTCGCGGAAAATCTGTTCTGATGGACTCGTGAACCAATACTCCGAGCGACTCACGCCGTCCCTGGCGACACTGGCGGGGCTCGCACTGATCGCCCCTGCGCTGTTCCTGGTGTTCTTCCTGATCAACCTGTGGCTGGCCCTGGCGGCAGGCATCCTCAGCTACCTCTTGATCGTCGCCGTCTTGATCCGCACGGCACCGGTCCTGACGGTAGCAGACGGCAGTTTCCGTGCGGGCCGGGCCATGATCCCGCTGTCCATCATCGGCGGCGCGACCGCATTCACCGGCAACGGGGCCTTCCAGCAGCGCGGAGCGAGCCTCGACGCCCGGGCGTGGCTGTGCCTGCGCGGCTGGATCGACCCCGTGGTCAGGATCGAACTGACCGACCCGGACGACCCCACGCCATACTGGCTGGTGTCAACCCGCAGGCCGGCACAGCTGATCGCCGCGCTGACCGCGCCGTCGGCGCCTTAGGCTGCGCACTCGCTGCAGATCGGCCCGAGCTTCTCCTGATGATCCAGCTGTGAGCGGTGCTTGACCAGGAAACACGTGACACACGTGAATTCGTCCGCCTGCGGAGGAAGGACGATGACATCCAGATCAAGATCGGAAAGGTCGGATCCGGGCAGTTCGTAGCCCCCGGCGCTGTCCGAGTCGTCGACATCGACAACGCTGGACAGCTTGTCAGGAACGCGCTCCTTCAGGGCCTCGATCGACTCGGAGTCGTCGTCGCTCTTACGCGGGGCATCGTAATCGGTTGCCATTCCATTCCACTTCTGTCTGCGTCTGACTGTTCAAATCGGCGGGCATAGTTTGCATGATCGGTACGCGAATAGCAAACCCATCGGCAAGTCGGGCCGTTCAAGGTACCGGAACTTGCGGCGCGCCCTCGATATTCCACGGATCGGACCCGATCTCGTGGCATTGTGAGTGCAGATGCGACACCGGAGGCGTTGACTATGCAGGAACTGACAGTGATCGGGATCGAAGAGGGCTCCCTGCTGCTGGCCGCGGCGGCGGGCGAGCAGTTCACCTTGGCCATTGATGACCAGTTGCACGCCCGTCTTCGGGAGCGGAATCTGCCCTCGGCGCAGCAGCGGAAGGTCTCGCCGCGGGAGATCCAGGCGCATCTCCGAGCTGGACTGAGCGCCGAAGAGGTGGCAGCCGTGACCGGTGTCGATCTGGAACACGTGCAGCGCTTCGAAGGTCCGGTGCTTGCCGAGCGCAGCTATGTGATCGAGAGCGCCCTCGCGGTGCCGGTGCACACGGCCGGAGATCTCGACCCCCTGGGTCTCGGGGCGGATTTCGGCACCGTGATCAGGGAGAGACTCGCGGCGCTGGGAGCGACCTCGGTGAGCTGGTCGACCTGGAAACAGCAGAGCTCGGAGTGGACGGTGGGTCTGGCATTCCAGGTCGACTCGGTCCAGCATGATGCCCGCTGGCAATTCGACGCCAAGCGGCACACCCTCTCGCCGCTCAACGCCGAGGCGCGCTCGCTCTCCCAGCAGGAGCAACTCGACGCGCCGTTGATTCCCCGGCTGAGGGCGGTGCCGCAGACGGAGAGAGCGACGGACGACTCCCGGTTCGACAGCGGGGCCTTCGTCTTCGACATGGATCTCACTGAGACAGGACCCGCCGCCGAGTCCGCACCCCGAGTGCGCCGGAGCGAGAATCAGGACGCGGTGCAGCTCGCGGCGATCAAGCGGGCCGAACCCGAGGGTGAGGCGCACAGTGAGCAGACCGAGGATCTGCTTGAGGCGCTGCGCCGTCGGCGGGGCGAGCGTGAAGCCGCGGCCTTCGCGGATGTCCTCGATCTTCCCGAACTCGAGAGCGGCAGCGTCACTCTGATCGACATTCCCATCCATGACCACGGTTCCGAGCAGGATCACGCGCCGGCGTCGGTTCACCGCGATCACGCCTCAGCCAAGCCCCAGGCCTCGGTGAAGGCCTCCCGCAACGGCCGTGCCGCGATGCCCAGTTGGGATGAGATCGTGTTCGGCACCCGAACCGACGAGGACTAGCGTCCGGCGAACTCGCCGAGCCGGACCAGGGGGACTTGGAGTTCCTCGGCTGTGAAGGATCCATGCTGACCGATCATGCCGCGTCCCCGCGGATCGGCACGCGAGTCGTAGTAGGCAACCCGCTTGCGTGCCGCGATCACGAGGTCACCGATCCGGGGCTCGACTTCCGGTGCGACCTCGCCCAGCCAGCCGGAGTCGATCAATTCACGTCGGTCGACCACCCAGGCCCGGCCGGATTCGGCCGCCGTCCACGCCTGCTTGAGGAGCGCGCGCTCCTCCGGCGTGGCGTCCGGATCGATGTAGAGGTGCAGAGCTCGCGGTTCGCCGCCGACGTGCCTGACTCCCCTGAGCAGCTCAGGGTTCCGATCGAAGAGGATGTGCTGGTGCGCGGCAACCGACACCTGGCCGTGATCCGCGGTGAGCAGGACCCCGCTCGCGGCGGGCAACCGGGACAGTGCCGCCCGCAGATCTCGGTCAAGATCCTCCAGGGCTTCGCGCCAGAGCGCGGATTCGGGGCCTCGGGCATGGCCGATGGTGTCCAGTTCCGGAATGTAGGCATAGACCAGCGTGCGAGGGGACGCTCCGAGCAGACGCACCGCGGTATCCAGGCGCTGCGCCACGGTTTTTGCCGAGTGGTACTTGGCTCCCCGCAGGATCGCCCGCGAGAATCCGCTGCCCGCGTACTGGGCGGGGCCGACAGCGGAAACCTCGACTCCGGTCTTCGCGGCGACTTCCCAGACCGTGGGCTCACGCTGCCAGGCTTCCGGCCGCATTCCCTCATCCCAACCGGTCAGTTGGTTGACGATTCGGTCGCGGTCGGCATCGAGGACGGTGTAGCCGACGAGGCCATGGCTCCCCGGCCGCGTACCGGTGGCCAGCGATGTCAGGGCCGAGGCGGTCGTCGTGGGGAAGACCGAATCGATGCTCGTCCGGGCCAGCGGGGCGAGGAATCTCGCGTGCCCGGCATGGGCACGCAGCTGCAGCGCTCCCAGACCGTCGATGACGATCACCAGGATTCGCGGGGCGGCGGGCAAGCCGAGCAGATTCTCCGCCCCCGTCAGCGCGGCAAGGCAACTCGGCAACACATCGGCAAGGCTCGGTCGGTCGCGAACCAGCGCCGGTAGCATGAGGGACATCCCCTGCAGTCTCCCACACCCCTCGGAAATGCCCTGAATGACGCCTGCTGACAAGACTCCCGAAAGCGACGTCGTCGAGAGAATCGACGACGTCGACGTCTCGACGGAGATGCAGGGCTCTTTCCTCGAATACGCCTACTCGGTCATCTATTCGAGGGCACTTCCGGACGCCCGGGACGGGCTCAAGCCCGTGCAGCGGCGAATTCTCTACCAGATGAATGAAATGGGCCTGCGCCCCGACCGGGGCCATGTCAAGAGCGCCCGGGTTGTCGGCGAGGTGATGGGCAAGCTGCATCCGCATGGCGACAGCGCCATCTACGATGCCATGGTGCGGATGGCACAACCCTTCACGCTGCGCCTCCCTGTCATCGACGGGCACGGCAACTTCGGTTCCCTCGATGACGGTCCCGCTGCGTCGCGCTACACCGAGGCACGTCTTGCCGAGGCGGCGATGGCCATGGTCGCCGACATCGACGAGAACGTCGTCGAGTTCGTCCCGAATTACGACAACCAGCTCACGCAACCGGAGGTGCTGCCGGCGGCCTTCCCCAATCTGCTGGTCAATGGGGCCTCGGGAATCGCGGTCGGCATGGCGACCAACATGGCTCCGCACAACCTGATAGAGGTTGTCGCGGCCGCCCGTCACCTGCTCGCGAACCCGCAGGCGAGTCTCGCGGAGCTGATGAGTTTCGTGCCCGGGCCCGACCTGCCCACCGGCGGGACGATCGTCGGCCTGAGTGGAATCCGTGACGCCTACGCGAACGGACGCGGCTCCTTCAGAACCCGAGCCAAAGCCAGCATCGAAGCGCTCAGCGCGCGAAAGTCCGGGATAGTGATCACCGAACTCCCGTATCTGGTCGGCCCCGAGAAGGTGATCGAGAGAATCAAGGACGGTGTCGCCTCGCGGAAACTCGAGGGGATCTCGGACGTGACAGATCTGACGGATCGCCGGCACGGCCTGCGGCTGGTGATCGGCGTCAAGACCGGTTACCGACCAGAGGCAGTGCTCGAGCAGCTGTATCGGCACACCCCACTCGAAGACGGATTCAGCATCAACAATGTCGCCCTGGTTGACGGGGGCCCGCGCACGCTCGGTCTGCGGGAGTTGCTGCAGGTCTTCCTCGACCATCGGATCTCCGTCATCACCAGACGCAGCCAGTACCGGCTCGATCGTCGGCAGGAGCGCCTGCACCTGGTTGAGGGCCTGCTGATCGCGATTCTCGATATCGATGATGTCATCCAGCTGATTCGCAACAGCGACGACACAGAGCAGGCCCGCACTCGCCTGATCGAAGTCTTCGATCTGAGCCAGACCCAGGCCGAGTACATCCTCGAGCTGCGGCTGCGGCGCCTCACCCGGTTCAGCAGAATCGAACTGGAGTCCGAACGGGACTCCCTGCGCACGGAGATCGATCAGCTCACCGCGCTGCTCGCAGATCCGAGCCTGATTCGCGTGCTCGTCGGGGAGGAGCTGGAGTCGGTGGCCGAAAGGTTCGGCACCCCGCGTCGCACACTGCTGACGGAGGGTGGAGCGACGGTGACGGCGGAGCAGAGTCGCAAAGGAACCGCGACCCTCGAGGTGATGGATGTGCCGTGCACGGTGCTGCTCTCCACGACAGCTCGCATGATCCGGGTTGACCACTCCGAGGATGTCATCGCCGGCGCTGCACCGGATCGACGCAGCGAGCACGATGCGATTCTCGCCAGAGTAGCCGGCACCAGCCGCGGCGAACTCGGTGCGGTGACAACCCGGGGGCGACTCATCCGCTTCTCGCCGATCGATCTCCCGGTGGTGCCGGGGAATTCAGTCCAGCTCGCGGCCGGCGTGCGCATCAGCGACTACCTTTCGCAGTTGGGCAGCGGGGAACGGGTCCTCACGCTGGTCAGCATGGATTCAGGCGGATCGATCGCACTCGGCACGCGCGATGGTGTCGTCAAACGGGTCACAGCCGGGGAGTGGCCGAGCCGACCGGATATTGAGATCATCGCCCTGAAGCCGGGCGATGAGGTCGTGGGTGCGGCACAGGGGTCCGACTCCGATCAGCTCGTGTTCGTCACCTCCGACGGACATCTGCTGCACTTTCCCGCCTCGACGGTGCGACCGCAGGGTCGTGCCGCCAGTGGAATGGCTGGGATCAAACTGTCCCCCGGCGCGAGAGTCATCTGGTTCGGGAGCGTCGGAGCGGACGCATCCGTCGTCACCATTTCGCGTTCCTCGGCCGTCATCGCCGGCACGGATCCCGGTCGGGTCAAGGTCTCGGACTTCGCGGACTTCCCGGCCAAGGGCCGGGCAACTGGTGGAGTCCGTGCGCACGCATTCCTCAAGGGCGAAGATGCACTGGCGCTGGCCTTCGTCGGTGCTGCACCACGCGCCCTCGGGTCCGACGGGACACCCAGGGCACTCCCGGTTCAGCGCAGCGCACGGGCTGCTTCGGGAACGGCGCTGGATTCCTTCGTCGAATCCATCGGCACGACCGTGCTGCTTGGATGACCGAGGGCTGTGCACCGCGGAATTCCGTATTCTTGACCCAATGAACTTCTCACCCCGACGCATCGCAATCGGCCTCGTGGCTGTGCTCCTGGTCGCGGGGGTTCTACTGGTGAGCGCCAACCGGCAATTCATTCGCGATCAGATATCGGTCATGCAGTACACGCCCACTGGCGAGATCGCGATGATTGTCGCTCGCACGGATCTGACCGAGCACGGTCGCTTCCTGCTCTACGCGGGAAGTCCCGCGATCATCGGTACCCAGGAGTTCAACGACCGGTGCAACAGCGATGACGAGGGAACCTTCTCGGTACTCGGCTGCTATGCGGGGGGTGAGATCTACACCTATCGCGTCTCCGACGAGCGCTTGGACGGGATCATGGATGTCACGACCGTTCACGAAATGCTGCACGCGGCCTGGGCTCGCCTGAGTGGCGAGGAGCGAGCGCGCATCGGCGGGCTCCTGGACGCCGAGGTCGCCAAGCGCGAGGGAGATGCCGCGCTCGCCGAGCGGCTCGACTGGTACTACAAGAGGGAACCCGACAGCCGGCTTACCGAACTGCATTCGATCGTGGGGACGGAGTTCACGGACATCGACCCTGAACTCGAGCAGTACTACTCCCGGTATTTCGAGGATCGTGGTGCGGTGCTCGGCCTTTTCGGGGCATATCAGACCGTATTGAAGACACTGACCGCTTCGTCCGAATCACTGGCGGCCCAGCTGGATTCCCTCTACCAGAAGATTCAGGCCGATACTGCGAGCTATCAGAGTCAGGTTCAGACACTCAACAGCGATATCGAGGCCTTCAACCGGCGTGCAGACAACGGTGAGTTCGCCAGCCAGTCCGAGTTCGACGCCGAGCGCGCGGCGCTGATCACCCGGAACTCGTCGCTGTCTGACCGGTATGCCGCCATCGTGCAGGATCGATCCCGTTACGAGACGCTGCAGGCTCAACTGGCAGCGATCAATGCCCAGTCCGAAGCGCTCGGGCGAAGTCTGGACAGCACGCTGGCTCCGCCGGCACCGGTCGGCTGATCAGACGTCGATGCGGTCGCGATTGAGCCCCGCGCCGGCGATGATGAAGTCCTTGCGGGGAGCCACATCGTTGCCCATCAGCAGTTCGAACACCCGACCAGCAGCCTCGGCGTCCTCGACGCGCACGCGGCGCAGGGTTCGATTCGCCCGGGACATCGTCGTCTCGGCCAACTGGTCCGCATCCATTTCACCAAGCCCCTTGTAGCGTTGGATGGGGCTCTGGTAGCGCTTGCCGGATCGATCCAGGGTGCCGAGCAGTCGCTGCAACTCGGCCTCCGAGTATGTGTAGATGGTCTCATTGGGCTTGCTGCCCGGATTGGTCACGACGACCCGGTGCAGAGGCGGCACTGCGGCGAAGACCCTGCCGGCCTCGATCAGCGGACGCATGTAGCGGAACATCAGCGTGAGCAGCAGCGTGCGGATGTGGGCGCCGTCGACGTCAGCATCGCTCATGATGATGATCTTGCCGTACCGTGCCGCGCTCAGGTCGAAGCTGCGGCCGGACCCGGCGCCGATCACCTGAATGATGGAGGCGCACTCGGCGTTGGAGAGCATGTCCGAGACGGATGCCTTCTGGACGTTGAGGATCTTTCCCCGGATCGGCAGCAGGGCCTGGTACTCGCTGTTGCGAGCGAGCTTCGCCGTGCCGAGCGCGGAGTCCCCCTCGACGATGAAGAGTTCGGAGTGCGCGAGGTCACCGGACCGGCAGTCGACGAGCTTGGCGGGCAGCGATGAGCTCTCCAGGGCGTTCTTGCGACGCTGGGTCTCCTTGTGCGCACGAGCCGAGATCCGCGACTTCATCTCCGCGACAACCTTGTCCAGGAGTAGAGCGGTCTGCGCCTTGTCATCGCGCTTGGCCGAGGCGAACCGGGCCTTGAGTGCGTCAGTGACGACGGCAGCGACTATCGCCCGCGCCGCCGGGGTGCCGAGCACCTCCTTGGTCTGGCCCTCGAACTGCGGCTCCGGCAGGCGAACCGTCAGAACCGCGGTCATGCCGGCGAAGACGTCATCTCTCTCGATCCGGTCAGTGCCGACCTTGAGTCGGCGGGAATTGGCAGCGACCTGATCGCGGAGCACCTTCAGCAGACCCTGTTCGAAACCGGTCTGATGCGTTCCGCCCTTGGGGGTGGCGATGATGTTGACGAAGCTGTGCAGTACCGTGTCATAACCGGTGCCCCAGCGCAGGGCCACGTCTACCGAACACTCTCGAGTGACCGTGGTGGACACCATGGTGCCGCGTTCGTTCAGCATCGGCACCGTCTCCTCGAAACTGCCAACGCCGCTCAGCCGCCACACATCGGTGACCGGGCTGTCGGGGGCGAGGAACTCAACGAACTGGGCGATGCCGCCGTCGAAGCGGAACTCGTCGTGGACGGCAGCTTCCGCGCGTTCGTCACTGATCGAGATGGCGAGTCCGGGGACCAGGAACGCTGTCTGGCGGGCTCGCTCATCGAGCTCCTCGCGGTGGAATTGCGCGCCGGCCGTGAAGATCTGCCGGTCTGCCCAATAGCGGACCCGGGTACCGGTCACCCCCTTGGCGACCTTGCCCACCACGCGCAGTTCACTCCCCGAGGTGAACGGCGTGAAAGGGGCATCCGGGCTGGGCTCGCCGGAGTCCGCGAAGATCCCCGGCTCGCCCCGATGGAATGACATCGCCCAGGTCTTGCCGTCCCGGTCGACTTCGACATCGAGTCGCTCACTCAGCGCGTTGACAACCGAGGCCCCGACGCCGTGCAGGCCGCCGGACGCGGCGTAGGAGCCGGAGCCGAATTTGCCGCCGGCATGCAGCTTGGTGAAAACCACCTCGACGCCGCTGAGACCGGTCTTGGGTTCGATATCCACCGGGATGCCGCGTGCCCGATCGCACACTTCGACGCTGCCGTCCGCGTGCAGCACGATATCGATCCTCGACCCGAAACCGCCGAGAGCCTCATCGACGGAGTTGTCGATAATCTCCCACAGGCAGTGCATGAGCCCCCGCGAGTCCGTCGAGCCGATGTACATGCCCGGGCGCTTTCGTACGGCATCGAGCCCTTCAAGCACCGAGAGGTGCCGGGCGGAATAGTCGGAGGAGGTCACGGACTCCAGCGTAACCAGGGCGACTCGCGCCTCGGCGACCAACACTCCACTGCTTCACCGGGGCTACGCGGACAGCGAAATGCCCGCCACCCAGACCTGCACCGTCGGCCGGACGTGGTTGTATTGACTGTGAGTGAAAGCAACGAGACGTTCGAGAGCGAGGGAACCATGTCACCGATAGCATCAGAGACCCTTCCAGCAGCCCACCTCAATGACGCACCGCTGACTGGGCTTGACCGCTGCGACAGTTGCGGCGCGCAGGCGTACATTCGCGCGGAGCTCGCGACCGGTGAATTGCTCTTCTGCGCCCACCACGGGGCTCGATTCAAGGAGTCGATGGCCGACAAGGTCTTGAGCTGGCACGATGAGACCTCACGTCTGCTCGACGAGGCACGCGCCTGATCGTTCTCAGCCGATCGTGCGCCGCTCGATGCGCTGAGTGAGGCGGACGACGAGTTCCTCGCCGATCGTGTCGAGGGCATCGGCCCAGTCCTGAAGGGTCTGTTCACCGTCCGCGGCATCGCCGAAGAGCGTGATGGTGTCCCCCGGTGCCGCTCCCGGGGCGAGCAGGACTTCGGTGATGTCGATCCGGTCGATTGCGATCGGGAATCCGTTCAACGAGGCTTCGAGGACCCCGCCGGCGACCGTCGGCAGTCCATCAGCCGCGCCGATCGGGAGTCGGCCGCGGCCCTGCCCGTCGATCGCCACGACTCGCGCGCGCAGAGCCATGACGGGTCGCAACCCCAGGTCGCCCGGCGCGATGCCGCCCCCCGGCGCGATGCCGTAGGCGTACGCGCCCACCCGGGCCAGGTCGAATCGGCTGTCGGCACGACTGAAGCTCGCGGCACTGGCCGCCAGGTGACGCAGCACGGGACGGTCGCGTCCCTTCTGCAGCAGGTCGATCGCGCGGTGGAAGGCCTCGATCGAGGCCGTGTCCTCGTTGAACGAGGCCTCGGCGATGTGCGTCCACACCCCGACGATTTCGACGACGCCATCCGCCTCGAGAGCGCGACCGGCGCGGACCAGCGAAGGCCAGTCCTCGGCGCGCGCCCCATTGCGACCGAGGCCCGTATCGATCTTGAGGTGGATCCGCGCCGCCCGGCCCGATTCATGGCGGGCGATCGTCGCCAACTCCGTGAGGCTCGAGACTCCGAGGTCGACACGCGCGTCGACGGCGTCGGTCATGGGAGCATCTGGAGCGAGCTGCCATGCGAACAGCGCGACGTCCTCGGCGATGCCGCCGGCGCGCAGACGCAAAGCGGTGTCGACATCGAGGGTGCCGATCGCGCCCACGCCCGCGGCCACCGCCGTTCGCACTATCGGCCAGAGGCCGTGGCCGTAAGCATCATCCTTCACCACGAGCAGCAGGCGCGCAGGGCTAATCGTTTTGCGCACCAGCGCGAGATTGTCGCGCAGCGCGCCGAGATCGATGTCGATCCACCGATCCGCGGTCATCGTGTGCTCCGGATCACGCGGGGTCCGAGAGTCGCCGTCACGACAGCGGGATGGTCCTCCACCTGTGCTGCCCAGTCCTGCAGGCGGGGCTCGCCTCGCCGGGGATCACCGAACAGGACGGCCTCGTCGGCGATCGCCGTCTCGTCGTCGCCGAGCCAGACGACGAAGACGTTCATCGCGACACGGCCGATGATGGGACGGTCAACCCCTGCGAGGCGCACAGTGGCGCGGTTCCCGGCGCGTCGATGGATCCCGTCCCCGTAGCCGATCGCGATCAGGGCGGTGCGTCCGCGACGAGTGGCCCTGAAGGTGTATCCGTAGGACACGCCGTCGCCGGGTTCAATCGTCTTGACCGACAGGACGCGAGCCGCGAGCCGCACGACGGCTTCCGCAGCCGTGTCGAACCCGTAGAGGTCGTCACGAACCGGGATGATTCCGGGATCGAGCGGGATGATCCCGGCCTCCCGCGCCTCGGTCTGCCGCCATGGCGGCACGACGTCCGTGAAGAGGGCATCGCGGTAGCCGGACCCGCGCAGGCGAATCGCCTCATCGAGACCGGACGCGTGAACCGCGGCGAACCCAGCGTCCCGGGCGATCCGGGCCACCTGCACGGCGCCCAGGCCGTAGCCATCCGCCGAGACATCCGCCGGCGATTCGCCCGCGGTCGCGGCCGCGTTGCGGGCCAGTGCCTGCGCATCGATACGGGCTTCGCGGAGAGTGATCGGCACGGGACGGATCAGATCGACGAGAAGGCGTGGTCGATATGGCGCAGGATCACGGCACGGGCGTTCGCGGCAAGGGTGTCGAGGGCTTCGGTCACCGCGCCGGGAGTCCAGGTCGATCCCCGTCGCCGCAGGGCGGCGCCGAGCAGCGAGTCGCTGAGGACCGGGTTCAGCGGGAGCACGGGACCCTGCACGCGGGTGCCGATCGCTTCGCGGACCCGGATGCCGTCGCCCAGGCCCCGCGACCCGGTCACCCCGGCGCTGACGGTTCCGAAGGCGGGAGCCTCGCGGCGATCCGTCCGGGTGCTGTGATCCTCGAAACCGACCACGTCGCCCACGGCGGTCGAGACGGTCAGGTACCCGACACGGCGGTCCGCGCCGCGTGCCGTGGTGATGGGGAAGATGCCAATGCCCTCGATGTGCTCGGCGTCGGGCGACGTGATGGTCTCGCCGAGCAGTTCCATGCCGGCGCCGACGGCGAGCACGGGGACATCCTGATCGACCCAGGAACGCAGGGCGGGAGCATTCGCGCGCAAGTCGTCGAGGACCACCCGCATCGCCGAAAGCGGTCCGTTGCCGATCACGATGGCGTCGACCTCCTCGGGCAGGGTGTCGCCGACCTGATGCCGAACGACCTGAACCGGGACACCGGCGCGCTCGAGGCGCACCCGCAGAGCGAGCACGTTGCCGCTGTCACCCGTGACACCCAGCTCGGCGGGGTAGAGCTGCAGGATCGTGACGGCGTCGAGCGAGGTCATCGGGCGATTTCCATGTCCCCCTGGCCGACGAGTCTGCGCGCGTACATCATCTGCTCGTAATTGACGATCCACGTCTTGCGCCCGACGGCGGGTGCCGGCATCGCGCGCATCAGGTCGATCGCGGTTCGCAGCTCCGGTTTGATCGCGCGGACGGGGATTCCGGCGTGCTCGAGGCGCAGTGCCACCTGCCAGCACTTCTCGCCCGAGACGACGTCGACATGGTCGAGCGCCGAGAAGTCGATGTCGTAGATCCAGGAGATGTCCGGGGTGCCCTCGTCGATTGCGATGAGCACCTGCTCCGGTGCCGCTTCGAGAGCATCGAGGTTGAGTTGCAGACTCGCGCCATTCTTGAACATCGTGATCTCGACCTGTTCGGTGCCGAGGTCCAGCAGTTCTCCGCGGCCATAAGCCGGGCGCATGGTCTGGAAGGCCTTCACCGCGGTTGCGGGATCGAAATCGGACCCGAGCGCGAGTGCTGCGGTTTGCAGGGCCGCCGCAGCATCCACGGCGTAGTGCAGTCCTCTGGCGGGCAGGCGGAGGTCGATCGGGATGCCGCCTCGCTCGATCGTGGTGCGATCAGCCGTCCATGCGGTCACGAGGGAGTCGACCGCTACAGGGTCGTTCCGTGCGCCGTCACGGTAGTCCTCAGCGTTGACGAGGCCATGGGCGGAAGCGGCGATGACGGCATCACTCGCGCCGAAGTACGACACGGCGGGGCCGTCGGGAACGCGGGCAGCGATCTTGCTCAGATGGGGATCATCACGGTTGGTCACGATGTACTCGGTCGCGAGCACCGCGGTGTCGAGCATCATGTCGGCGACGCGCTCCGTCTCGGAGAATCGATAGAGCTGATCGATCTGGACGTTGAGCATGAGCACGAGCGACGGCCGAAGCACCTTCGCCAACTCGACAGCGTAGGCCTCATCGATCTCCAGCACTGCGACGTCGGCGCGAAGGCGACCGGTCGCCGTCACCTCGGCGAGGAGCGCGCTTGTCAGTCCCTGCGGAAGGTTCGCCCCCGTCGGATTCGTGAACACGCGCCGACCGTGGGCGCGCAGAAGTTCCGAGACCATGTGCGTCGTGGTCGACTTGCCGTTGGAGCCCAGCACGAAGATCACACCATCGGGTAACTGCTGGGGCAACCGCCGGAGGTAACCGGGTGCGAGCCGATTGACCAAATAACCCGGGAACGCCGAGCCGCCTCCGCGAGCCCTCGTGACGGCGCGCGCCAGACGTCCTATCAGGATCGCCGGCGTGTAGCGAAGTCCGAGACTTCTACTCAAGGTAGTCCCGGAGCGACTGGGACCGGGACGGGTGGCGGAGCTTGGCCATGGTCTTCGACTCGATCTGGCGGATGCGCTCCCGGGTGACGCCAAAGGTGTCGCCGATCTGGTCAAGAGTCTTCGGCATGCCGTCACCCAAGCCGAAACGCATTCTGATGACGCCGGCCTCTCGCTCCGACAGGGAATCGAGCAGGCTCTCGAGCTGCTTCTGCAGCATCGTGAATCCCACCGCGTCGGCGGGAACGACTGCCTCCGTGTCCTCGATCAGGTCGCCGAACTCGCTGTCGCCGTCCTCGCCCAGCGGGGTGTGCAGGGAGATCGGCTCGCGACCGTACTTCTGGACCTCGATGACCTTCTCCGGCGTCATGTCGAGCTCACGGCTGAGTTCCTCGGGCGTGGGCTCCCTGCCCAGATCCTGCAGCATCTGACGCTGTACGCGGGCGAGCTTGTTGATGACCTCGACCATGTGCACGGGAATGCGGATCGTGCGAGCCTGGTCGGCCATGGCTCGGGTGATCGCCTGCCGGATCCACCAGGTGGCATAGGTCGAGAATTTGAAGCCCTTGGTGTAATCGAACTTCTCGACAGCGCGGATGAGGCCGAGGTTTCCCTCCTGGATCAGGTCGAGGAACTGCATTCCGCGACCCGTGTAGCGCTTGGCAAGTGAGACGACCAGTCGGAGATTGGCGCCGAGCAGGTGACTCTTGGCCCGCTGGCCGTCACGCGCAACCCAGGCGAGTTCCCGTCGCAACTGCGGCGACATCGTCGAGCCTTCACGGGCGAGCTTGTCCTCGGCGAAGAGTCCCGCCTCGATCCGCATGGCCAGTTCGACCTCTTCAGCCGCATTCAGCAGTGCGACCTTGCCGATCTGCTTCAGGTAGTCCTTGACCGGGTCGGCAGTGGCCCCCGTGATGGCGGAGGAGTACACCGGGACGTCGTCGTCGTCATCGACGAGTGACAGCTTGATGGCTCCGGTGGGCAGCTGCTCGTCGCTGCCAGTGCTGGTTTCGTCCTCCTCGTCAGCATCGTCTGCGTCGGGAGTCTCCTCGTCCTTGACCTCGTGGACCCCCGCGTCGCCTTCGACCTCGACTTCGACGATGGCGTCATCGACATCCAGGGAGTCGAGGTCCGGTTCGCCTGGCTCCGTTTCCGGTTCCGGTTCGGGAGCGGCCTTGGCACGGGTCGCTCGGGCGGGCTTGCTCACCGGTTCCGGCGCATCGATCGGCGCGGCCGCTCGGGCCCGAGGAGCCCGCTTCGGCTTCTCAGCGTCCGACTCGGACTGCGGCGCGGGGCTGTGAGTGTCCTCGGGAGCAGCTAGGGCCTTGCTCGTTGTGGAGCGGGTTGCCATTCGATACCTTCCGCGCCTCGGGGGTTCTCCCGGTTGAGGCTGAATCTGGACATTACTAAGACCCATGTCAAGTCCTCCGGACAGACATGTCGGTCTGTACCCGAGGACGTGAACGGGTCCTAGCACAATTATTGCACGCTTTATCGGTCGCACCGGCCACGCTCGCCCCGGGCCGTCGTCGAATTGCGCTGAGCGTCGGTAGGCTCAGAGGGTGACAGAAAGCGCGCAGTCGGCAAAGCGGATCATCGTGACCGGTGGCAACTCCGGTCTCGGTTTCCATACCGCCGAGCGTCTCGCAAGTGCAGGCCACGAACTGGTGCTGGCCGTTCGCAATACCGATCGTGGCTGGAGCGCCCGCCAGCGAATCCTCGACCACCACCCCGAGGCGGAGGTCTCGGTTGTCGAACTCGATCTGGCCTCCCTCGCGTCGGTCAGGGAATTCGCTTCGCACGTGGCCGAGACCTTCGGCGGGTGGGATGTGCTGATCAACAACGCCGGGGTCACCCTCACTGCCAACCGGCAATTCACCAAGGACCGGTTCGAACTGCAATTCGGCACCAATCATCTGGGCCATTTCGCCCTCACCGGCTTGCTGCTGCCGATGATGACCGATGATGCTCGGGTTGTGACGGTGTATTCGGCGGCGTATCGCTGGGGCCGGATCCGCTTTCATGATCTGCGTTGGGACAATGGCTACACGCCGATGCGCGCGTACTCGATGAGCAAGCTCGCGAACCTGCTCTTCGCCCGCGAACTGCACCGCAAGTCCGCGCGCGAGCGGTTGCCGCTGCGGTCGATCGCGGTGGACCCGGGCTGGGCGCTCGTCGCCAGGCCCGATGCGGGAGCCCTGCGCAGGCTGCGGGAGACCATGGCGGGCGATGTCGGTGAGGCTGCCGCCATCGTGGCATGGGCTGCCGCAGACGACTCGGTTCCTGCCGGCGCTCTGGTGGGCCCGAGCGGACTGCTCGGCATCAGGGGCGAGCCAGAACTTCTTCCGGAACCTCGGATCCGTGACGAGGAAGCCATCGCCCGTCGGCTCTGGCTGTACTCCAGCCAGCTCACCAGGGTTAGCTGGTAGCGTCTCAGATCTCGCCGGCGGAGCAATACGACGC
>CAVPES010000032.1:0-9245 GCA_963703545.1 uncultured Actinomycetota bacterium | reverse complement strand
CGCGGTCTCGCTCGGCACGGACCTCGCGGAAGGAACGGCGTTCGGCGATCAGCCAGGCCGGTGGGGCTGCCAGCAGGCCGTTGATCTCGTCGGTGGTCATGGAGTCCGATGCGCTGGCACGGACCAGCCCGGATGTCGAGACGCCGAGACGCTCGGCGACGACCCAGCGAGGATGGGGACCGTTCGCGCGGAGGTCGACCAGCCAGCGCGGAGGGTTCCTAGTGAGTTCGTTGAAATCATCCCGGGTGATCTCCGACTCCTGGAATTCCGGCGGCGTAGCCGCCAGCAGCACCCCCAGTTTCCTGGCCGCGGTGGCTGGTTTGAGCATTTGCGGAGTCTTCTCTCGGGGCATCCACCAAGAGTAGCCTTCCGCGCACCGCAGCAGGTTACCCTTGGGACGGCAGCGCCGATCGTCGACGCTTCGGGAGGGAACCATGCCGGATTCGCCGGAGTCGGCCGCCCTGCGCATTGCCCTGGTTCCGGGCGTCACCCCCGATAAGTGGGCAGGGATCTGGGCGGAGCGCTATCCGCGGAGCCCGCTCGAATTCGTGCAGGTCGCGGAGATCGAGCAGCACCTGGCGCTCGGCGGGCACGGCGGCGCTGCCGCCGAAGCCGTGATCGCCCGGCTGCCGCTCGCCCCGGAGACCAACCTCGATCAGTTGAGCTCCATCCTTCTCTATCAGGAGGTGCCGGTCGTGGTGGTCGCCAAGAATCACGTTCTGGCTATGGCCGAGTCCGTCACCCCCGCCGAAGTCCTCGATGAGGTGCTGCTGCTCGACCCCTCGGACCGTGCCGCTTGGGCGGACGCCCTCGCCGGCTGCCGACTGATCGAACGCGGGTCCCGCCCGGCTGATTTCGCGGCGGCCCTTGAGCTGGTGGCCGCCGGCGCCGGTGTCGTCGTTGTCCCCCAATCGATCGCCAGGGCAAGTCGGCGCCGCGATGTCGTGCATCGGCCGGTCATCGGCCTCACGCCGACCGATATCGCGCTGGTCTGGATCACGGAGCAGAAGTCCGCCCTCCTGGAAGAATTCATCGGTGTCGTTCGCGGTCGCACGGCGCGCAGCACCCGCGGCGCGGAACGCACCACGCCCGCCCCGGCCCAAGCGTCGGCGCGGTCGACGAAAGCCACGCCGCCGACGCGGCGCCAACGCTCTCGGCGCAACCGCCAGGGCCGCTGAACCCGTGTCGAGTCGACACGGGCGCATCCTCAGACCGCGTCGGAGCCCTTCGGGGCTCGGCGGATGCGGCGGACTATCACAAAGACAAGGCCGGCCAGAATCGCCGCCACGACCAGCCACGGCAGCAGCACCCCAATTCCGACCAGGACGGCTGACCCGGCGGCGACCAGACTCGACCAACCCATGAGCAGCCCGTCCCAGAAGGTATTGGGGGCGGGATCGGCGACGATGCCGGGTGGGAACAGACTGATCGACAGCGTCGCGTAGCTGACCTGGTCGCCGAGCATCTGCCGCTGTGCGGTCAGACTGTCCAGGGACGCCTGCCGGTCCGAGAGTGCCTGTTCGATCGCCAGCAGTGATTCGGTTGTACCCGCCCTGGACATCAGCTCCAGCAGCCGGTCCACGGACGTCTGCAGGGCGGTGATCCGAGCATCGAGATCCACGAGCTGATCGCCGACATCGACACGCTGAACACTCAATGAGTCCTGTTCGCCGAGTTCGATGATCCGGGGCAGCGCGGCGTCGAATTCGTCGGCGGGGATGCGGAGCACAACTCGACTGCCGGCTCCCGTGCCTTCCGGGTCCCGGTTCTCCTCACGGAGCGCGAGCGATCCGCCTACCTCCCGAACCAGGTCGATGATCTCGTCTGCGGTCGTCGATGGCTCATCGACGGTCAGCACCAGTTCCGCCGTTATCACCATGGCCTCGGTCGTGTCGGCCTTTGTCGGCCCGGAACCGGTGTCCGTGCCCGGTTCGATTCCGTCCACGGCGCCCGGTGCCGGTGCCGTGACCTCCCCACCGCTGTCCGTCCCGGAGACGGAGCAGCCGGTCAACAGGAGGGCGGTGAGAATCAGGCCGGTCACCGCGAATCGTCGTCTCATGAGGCCAGACTAAAGCTCCTCGGCGACAATCGGGGCAATCGCGTGCGATCGTGATGGGGTCGAGATACGAGCGAGCGACAGCGGCCGATCACCGGCGCAGTCGGTCAGTCCGTGATGCCGAGGGTCGGCAGCTGAATGTCGACGTCCTCTGAAATCGGCGCTGTCGGCTTGTTCTCATCGCCCATCGGCGCACGGGGATCGGGAGAGCCGAGATACAGCGCGCCGGCAAGAATTGCGCCGGAGAAGGGGATGATCCCCGCCACCGCGAGGACGCGCAGCCGGGAAGGTTTTCTGATCCACGGCCAGGCGGCGACGACAAGCAAGGCGATCGCGCCGACGGCAAGGGTGAGCCAGGTGGGGAGGGCTGATCCGGGCATATCAGTCTGCCCCGCAGCGTTCAGGGTGAACATTGCCGGTAGTTCCTCTCGGGTAAAGGAACCGACCTCGTCGGGTACGAGGGGGTTGCAGCTCATGCCCGGTCGGGTGGGGCATGTGCTGGGTGATCTCCAAGTTAGCACGGCGGCGGGAAGGCACCATCGCTCTCGCATACCCCCTATTTGGGGGGGAGGGTTACAGGCGGACCCCCGGGGTCGGTCGCACCTGGTCGCGGCGCCCCCCAAAATGGGGTACACGAAGAGCTGCTGAGGCCGCCCTGATGATCAGAGTATCGACTTGCGCTCCAGCAGCTGGGCCAGCCCGGCCCCGTCCGGAGCGAATAACCAGTCGACTTCATCCAACTGCTCGGCTGCGTCCGTACGCTCCCTGCCGCCGGCCAGAACGGCTTCGCCAGCGGAGAGCTGCCGGATTGCAACGGCGCGGACCCGACTGGGGAAGGCAGCCACGAGCTCGCGGTAGCGCGCCTCGTCGTGCTGTCCGTCGTCCCCGACCAGCAGCCATTGGATGTTGGGAAAATCTTGGGCGACCCGGGACAGATTGCGCTGTTTGTGCTCCGTGCCGCTGCGGAAGAACCGATCGTGGGTGGGCCCCCAGTCGGTCAGCAGCAGTGGACCCGGTGGGAAGAGATGGCGGGAGAGGAATCGGGCGAGTGTCGGCGCGGCATTCCACGGACCGGTTGAGAGGTAGATCACCGGGCAGCCCGGATAGTGGCTCGCGAGACGCTCGAAGAGCACAGACATCCCGGGAACAGCGGTGCGGGCGAATTCGTCGATGACGAAGGTGTTCCAGAAGGCAACAAACGGCTTGGGCAGCGCGGTGACCATGATGGTGTCATCGATGTCCGAGATGACTCCGAAGGTGACCGAGGGATCGACGACGAAGATGGGCGCTTCAACGGGTTCGGAGTCCTCGGCCTGGATCGACACCACCTGCCAGCCGGGCTCGAGCACACCCTGCAGGACGATGTCGACGACACCGCCGCGGTCAGCGAGTACCCGGTGGCGTTCACCCGCGATCGTGATCCACACTTCCGCGTAGTCGACGGCGATGTTGGTGAAGCTCCGCCAGCCGCGGTCCACCCGCGGAGTCCTGCGCGCGAGACCCGGCGGTCTGGAGAACACCACGCGCGCCAGCACGCGAACCCAGGTCGTCGAACCGTATCCGGCGAACGGCATCACCTTCGCGATCTGACCGTGTTTGCGCGCCCGCGACGAGCGAAAGGCGTGCACGGCATCCTCAAGCCGGGCACTCCAGTGCAACTTCGGCGTCGGCGTGCTCACCGGTCTACAGTGGCACCCCCGCGTGCGCTTCTCAAATCACGGTGCAGGTTTCCGGTGCGGATCACCCCACGACGGGGGTAATGGGCATGGTGGCCGGGGCGAGGTAGCATCGAACTGTCCCCCGAATGGGCTCTCCTGCCCCAAGCTGCTTTGTCCATGGCGACGATGCAAACGACGCCAGGGGTCCAGTTACATGAGGAGCAGCTTTTGCCAGACGGGGATAGGAATTCGTATCCGCCTGAAACAGATCAGAATCTCAGAAATGCGCCCGTGCAGGCTCGGAGTACCGCTCGGCTGGACGCATTGCTCGATGCCGCCGCGAAGGTCGTCGATGAGATCGGGTATGAGAGGCTGACGACGGCGCACGTGGCGGAGGTCGCCGGTGCCTCCATCGGCACGGTCTATCGGTACTTCCCCGATCGCCTCGCATTGCTGAGGGCGCTCCGGTCACGGAACGTGCGGCGCTACATGCAGCGCTTGACCGAGACCTTCGACGAGGCGGGGGACCTGGATCTGCTCGAGAGTGCAGATCGCACGGTCGACGTCTACGTCAGCATGTTCAGGAACGAGCCCGGATTCCGTGCCGTTCGGTTCACCGATGTCGCCGGTGACCGGGCCGCAGGCCTGAAGCCCGGTCCGGTCAACGGAGTCATCGCCGGGTATTTCGTGCGACGCTACCTCGACTTGATCGACCCCGCTGATGAGGACGAAGTCGTCTTCCGGCTCGAGATCGTGATCGAGATGGGGGAGGCGATCCTGTCGCGAGCCTTCAGCGATCCGGCCAACGTCGACAACCGGTTCATCGACGAATATCACGACGTCACTCGCAACTACATCAACAAGCACATCATCAAACGGTTCTTCCCCACTGAGGCAGCCACCGTTTCATCGGACTAGAGCGCCGAGACGGTCGCGCCAGAGCCGCAAGCGTCCCGGCTCCTGTGCCGGTGCCGGTCCGTCGACCCAGTCGGTCACGATGCGGATGCCGTGCAGGGCGTTGACGGCCCAGATCTCCCGTCCTGCCAGTTCCTCGGGACGCCGCCGCTCGTGGAGCACATCGACGTCGAAGACGCCGGCCAAGGTCAGGATCACTCGTGCCGTGATACTGTCCGTGCGCAGCAGGGCTGGTTCGGGCACGCAGAGAGCATCGGCTTCCCACCAGACCAGCGCCGACGTCGAGCCGTCGACGATCGCGCCATCCGGGCTGAGGATCACCGCTTCGGTGGCGCCCCTCGTCTGCGCCGCGGCGCGGAGGCCGAGCAGGGCAGCGAGATCCGGGCCCTTGGTCTGCGGGTCGCGCCGCGGATCGTATTCCGCCGTCGCCAGAGTCACCGATCCCTGCCTCGCCGGGGCCGGACGCACGCGCAGTAGCCAGCGCGATGCACCGGCGGCGTCCTCGAGGTCTATCCGCGGGAACCAGGAACCTGTCGACGGGATCCGGGACACCAGAGCAGGCCAGAGTCCGTCCGGAACCGGATGCCCCTGTTGTTCGGCCGCAGCGGCGAACCGGGCGCGATGCAGATCGAGGCCGAGCGTCCGGCCATCCTCGACGCGCCAGGAATCCGCGGCCAAGACGGTGGCGTCAGACGGGTCGCAGTAGTCGAGTTCTCGAAACTGCAGACCGTCCCACCGACTCAGGGCGGCAGGGTCAGGAGACTGGGTGATCATAAGATCAGGGTATGTCGACACCGGGGCCTCCTCGCCTTCTCGATCACTGGGTCGAACCGGCGGCGGTGTTCTCCGCGCGGTATTCCGGGGCCGAGAACGCGTTCTGGCTCGAGGACGGTCTCGGCGAAGGCTGGTCGTATCTCGGTCGGGGGTCATCGATCATCGAGGGGGTGCCGGCGCCCTCGCGGAGAACCGCCGCCGCCGCCGACCCGTCAGCGCCACCGTTTCAAGGTGGTTGGGTGGGCTGGTACGGCTATGAAGGCCAGTCGCGATTCCTGCGGATCGACGAGATGGTCGCGGTCCACCACCCGAGCAGGCGGATCTTCCTGATGGCGTCGGAGAACCCGGCCGGAGCCGAGATCGATTCGCGGGAGATCCCCGCCGCAGTGGGCGAATCCGCGGATCACGACGAAGCCGTGACGGGGCGCTGGCGGCATGACGACGATCACTACCTGGGGATGATCGATCAGGCCCTGGCCGCGATCAGAGCCGGCGATGCGTACCAGCTCTGCCTGACCAACATGTGGCACAGCACGTCGGCGGTCGGGGACACGGAGGCGCTCTGGCATCGACTGCGCGCGAGCAGTCCGAGTCATCACGCCGGCTACCTGCGGATCGGCGACACGACCCTGCTCAGCACATCACCCGAGCAGTTCCTGACGATCAGCCCTGACGGCCGGGCGCGGACACGACCGATCAAGGGCACGCAACGGCGCGGCGACACCCCCGAGCAGGATCGGCGCCTCGCCGAGGAGCTGCGGACGAGCGAGAAGGAGCGGGCCGAGAACCTGATGATCGTCGATCTGATGCGCAATGACCTCAGTCGGGTCGCCATCACCGGCACGGTCGAAGTCACGGAACTCTTCGCGATCGAGAGTTACCGGCAGGTGCACCAACTGGTCTCGACCATTCAGGCCAGGCTCCGGCCCGAGATCTCTGTTGCGCAGGTCTTCGATGCGCTCTTCCCCGCCGGCTCGATGACGGGCGCGCCCAAGCGCAGTGCGATGTCGATCCTGTCGAGCCTCGAACAGGGTCCGCGGGGCATCTTCTCAGGGGTCTTCGGGATCATCGGTGAGGACGGCCGCACAGATCTGGCGATGGTGATCCGGAGCATTGTCGTCGACCCGGCCGGAACCTGGATCGGGGCGGGCGGCGGAATCACCGTGTTGTCCGATCCGATAGCGGAGCTTGCCGAACTCAAGCTCAAAGCCGCCCCGCTCATCGCCAGTCTCGCCGGTTGATCGGCACACCCCACCCGGCTTGATAACCTAGTGAGTCGGAGTCCGCATCGATCGGCTCCGAATCCCCGCAGTGAATGAGAGTTACGTGGTTACCGAGCGCCCTGACGGCAGTGACAACACCGAGCACGGACAACGGCGGGCGAGCTACGACTTCGCGGCGATTCAGGCGAGGTGGGCGCCCATCTGGGAGCAGCTGAACCCCTTCCGAACGGATGACCCCACGGACACCAAGCCGAGGAAGTACATCCTGGACATGTTCCCGTACCCATCGGGCGACCTGCATATGGGGCACGCGGAGGCTTTCGCCTTCGGCGACATCATCGCGCGGTACTGGCGCCAGCAGGGTTTCACCGTTCTGCACCCGATCGGCTGGGATTCTTTCGGGCTGCCTGCCGAGAATGCCGCGATCAAGCGCGGCATCGACCCCAGGGCGTGGACCTATGCGAACATCGCGCAGCAGAAGGCGAGTTTTCAGACCTACGCAGCCTCATTCGATTGGTCCCGTGAACTGCACACGAGTGATCCCGAGTACTACAAGTGGAACCAGTGGCTCTTCCTGCAGCTGTACAAGAAGGGGCTTGCCTACCGCAAGGACTCCTGGGTCAACTGGGACCCGGTGGACCAGACCGTGCTCGCCAACGAACAGGTGCTGCCTGACGGCACGTCCGAGCGCAGTGGTGCGGTGGTCATCAAGAAGAAGCTCACGCAGTGGTACTTCCGGATCACCGACTATGCGGACCGGCTGCTCGATGATCTGAACCAGCTCGAGGGCGCATGGCCGGCGAAGGTCATCGCGATGCAGCGCAATTGGATCGGGCGATCCCTCGGCGCGGATGTCGACTTCGTCGTGGACGGCCGGACTGAACCGATCACGGTATTCACGACGCGTCCGGACACCCTGTGGGGGGCCACCTTCATGGTCGTCGCCCCGGACGCCGATCTGGCGGCCGAACTCGTTGCGGGGGCCGACGCGCCGACGCAGGAGCGATTCCGGGAGTACCTCATCGAGGTGCAGAAGGTCTCCGAGATCGACCGGCAGGATGCAGCCCGAACCAAGACGGGGATGTTCCTCGGCCGCTACGCGATCAATCCGGTCACCGGGGAGCGGCTGCCGATCTGGGCGGCCGACTACGTGCTCGCCGACTACGGGCATGGTGCGATCATGGCTGTTCCCGCGCATGACCAGCGCGACCTTGATTTCGCGCGCGCGTTCGGCCTCGACATTCGCGTCGTCGTCGACGTCAACCAGCCGGTCACCGGGTCGATCCCGGTCATGGATGCCCGGGACTCGCCAGCCGGTGATGCGCCTGCCGAGCTGTCCGACCCCCTCGATCCGGCGACAACAGGGATCGCCCTGACCGGTGAGGGTCGCCTGATCAATTCCGGGCCGCTGAGCGGCTTGTCCAAGGCGGCCGGGATCCGGCGCGCGATCGAGGTGCTCGAGGAGCGCGGCACCGGGCGTGCCGCCCGCGCCTTCCGGCTGCGCGACTGGCTGATCTCCCGCCAGCGGTATTGGGGTACCCCGATCCCCATCCTGCACGGCGAGAATGGTGAGTTGATTCCGGTCCCCGAGGAGCAGCTGCCGGTGGTACTGCCGCCGACCGAGGGTCTTGACCTGAAGCCCAAGGGTCAGTCGCCGCTTGCCGCAGCCGCAGACTGGGTGCACACTACGAGCCCGATCGACGGCACGCCGGTGCTGCGGGACCCGGACACCATGGACACCTTCGTGGACAGCTCGTGGTATTTCCTGCGCTTCCTGAACCCGAACGCGAATGACAAGGCCTTCGACCCGATGGAAGCCGACAAGTGGGCACCGGTCGATCAGTACGTGGGCGGCGTCGAACACGCGATCCTGCACCTGCTGTACGCACGGTTCATCACCAAGGTGCTCTTCGACCTCGGCTACATCAGCTTCACGGAACCGTTCACGGCCGTGCTGAACCAGGGCATGGTCCTGATGGATGGCTCCAAGATGTCGAAATCCAAGGGCAATCTCGTCGAATTCGCTGATGAACTGGGCGCTCACGGCGCGGACGCGCTGCGGCTGACCATGGCTTTCGCCGGGCCGCCGGAAGACGACATCGACTGGGCGGACGTCTCACCCGCGGCGTCGAGCAAGTTTCTCGCCCGCGCGTGGCGGATCGCCCAGGATGTCACCAGCAGCCCCGATGCCATCTGGGCGCACGGCGATGCGACGCTTCGCCGGCAGACCCATCGCTTCCTCGCCGAGGTGCCGGCGCTGACCGAAGCCTTCAAGTTCAACGTGGTCGTCGCTCGGATAATGGAACTGGTCAACGCGACCCGCAAGGTGATCGACAGCGGCGCCGGTCCGGCGGATCCCGCGGTCCGCGAAGCCGCGGAGACGATCGCGCTGACCCTGAGTCTGTTCGCGCCCTACGTCGCCGAGGACATGTGGTCAGCGCTCGGCTATCCGCCGCCCGTCGCGCTGTACGGGTGGCGGAAGGCGGACCCCACCCTGCTCGTGGAGGAGTCCGTTACCGCGATCTTCCAGGTGGACGGCAAGGTCCGGAGCAAGCGGGCGCAAATCCTGGGCCTGCGCAACGATCCCTATCTTCTGGCGGCCATGGCCATGGAGGGGGG
>CAVPES010000031.1:0-31357 GCA_963703545.1 uncultured Actinomycetota bacterium | reverse complement strand
ACGGATGGTGTTAAGATTGGAGATAATAGCGGAGTATGTACATACCCGGGCAATTGAGGGTCCCTGCCATTGTCGTGGTCGTCCACACCCTTGATAATAGAGTTTTGCAGGTGTTTGAAGAAATCATTGTCCAGGACAGACTGTTGATGGAGGTATTCCAAAATCATTCCGGCGCTGCTAAGGAAGGGCCTTTATATTCTGCCTGGTGATGGTCAAACAAATGCTTTTTCGGGTCATAAACGCCCCCCCACATCGCAGACAAAATAACAGCGTTCTAAGACTAAAGGATCGCGTGAGCGGATAATCTTGTCCTGATCCACTAAATCAAAAAGGACCAGCAGTGCGCATGCAGTCACTTCGTCTGCATGGAAGGCGCCGTCATGTGTGCCGAGCGCCTGCGTGATCTGAGCGACGATCGTGCCGAGGCCGCGCGCGTCGAGGATTCTCGTGCGCGCGAGATCCTCGGGGTTGCCGCTTCGCGGATCCTGTGGCAGGTAGCCGACCTCGCCGTGCCGGGTGATCGACCCGGCTGTCGGCTGGATCTCCCCGGCGAGCACCTTGGTCAGGGTGGTCTTCCCGGCGCCGTTGCGCCCGACAAGTCCGATCTTGTCACCGTCGTCGACGCGGAAGGTGACGCCGCTCATCAGGAGCCGGGCGCCAACGCGAATCTCGAGGTCGCGCACTGTCAGCACGGCAGAATCCGATTCTTCGGCCGCTGGCGCGTCCGGGGTTGGGGGGATTCACCTAGTATATTTCTTGCCCGACCGATCCCTCGACATCGCTACCAAGGAGCCCCGTGATCTCTGGGAGCATCCCGGTCGGCGGGCCCACCCTGGCCGATACCGTGTTCTCCCGGCACCTCGTGACCGACGCCGTGCTGGTTCTCGCCGGTTCGGCATTCACGGTGCTGGCGACGCAACTGGTGATCCCGATGTGGCCGGTACCGGTCACCGGAGCGACCCTTGCCGCGCTGCTGGTGGGCGCAACGCTCGGAATGACCCGCGCCGCTCTCGCGCTCAGCGTGTACCTCGCACTTGGTCTCGCCGGACTGCCGATCTTCGCCGGGGGTGCGTCCGGGAGTCTTCTCGAACTGCAGAGCGGGGGCTACCTCATCGGGCTCGTCTTCGCAGCCGCGGTTGTCGGCTGGCTGGCGCAACGACGATGGGACCGTCGGTGGCGCCGCTCGGTTCTCACGGTCCTCCCCGGCATCGCCGTGATCTACGCGTTCTCACTGCCGTGGCGGTATTTCTCCCTGACGCGCCTCGGCCCGGCCGTCTGGAACGGGGAACTCGGCTTCGACAGTGTGCTCGCCGCGACGATCGGAACCGGGCTGCTGCCATTCCTCGTCGGCGATGCGGTCACGGCGCTGCTTGCCGTACTGCTGATCTCGGCGGCGTGGCGACTCGTGCGAACGCTGAGCGAGGGCAATCCCGGCTAGAGGGCGAAACCGAGGGCGCGCATCATCTCACGGCCGTCATCCGTGATCTTCTCCGGCCCCCACGGCGGCATCCACACCCAGTTGATGCGAAAGGCCTCGGCATGGCCGTCGAGTGCTTGCGCCGTCTGCTCCTCGATCACGTCCGTCAGCGGGCAGCCCGCGCTGGTCAGGGTCATGTGGATGATCAGTGCATTGTGATCCGCGTCCCAAGCCAGGTCGTAGACCAGGCCGAGGTCGATGATGTTCACGCCCAATTCGGGGTCGACGACGTCCTTCAGCGCCTCTTCGAACTCGTCGTACCGTTCGGGACTGAGTGTCTCCGCCATGGTCTCAGCCTACGACGGTGTCGGAGAGATAGCGATCGTAACCTTCGTTCTCGAGGCGTTCGGCCAATTCGGGGCCGCCTTCCTCGGCTATCCGCCCCGCGACGAAGACGTGCACGAAATCGGGGGTGATATAGCGCAGAATCCTGGTGTAGTGGGTGATCAGCAGCACGCCGAGCCCGGTGGCCGCTGCGGCGCGGTTGACGCCCTCCGAGACGACCTTCAGGGCATCGACATCGAGGCCGGAGTCTGTCTCGTCGAGCACCGCGAAGCTCGGCTTCAGCAGCTCGAGCTGGAGGATCTCGTTGCGTTTCTTCTCGCCGCCCGAGAAGCCCTCATTGACGCTGCGCTCCTTGAAGGATTTGTCCATGCGGAGGTTGCGCATCGCCGCATCCACTTCCTTGATCCAGCCGCGGATAGCCGGCGCCTGTCCGTCGATGGCCGTCTTGGCCGTGCGCAGGAAGTCGGTGTTGGCGACACCCGGGATCTCAACCGGGTACTGCATGGCCAGGAAGAGCCCGGCGCGGGCCCGCGCATCGACCGTCATCGCCAGCACATCCGCGCCGTCCAGCAGGATCTCGCCCTGGGTGACCGTGTACTTGGGGTGCCCGGCGATGGTGTACGCCAGCGTTGACTTTCCAGAGCCGTTCGGGCCCATAATGGCGTGGATCTCGCCCTGGTTGATGACCAGATCCACACCGCGGAGGATCTCCTTGGTACCGGAATCGGTCTCGACCGAAACGTGCAGGTTCTTGATCTCAAGAACGGACATGGGATTTCTTCCTAACATTCAGCGGCGCGGGGCCGGGAGATTCTCGGCCTCAGCCGACGGTGATCGTGACCTCGGGGTCGACATACACTTCGCCGTCGGCGATCTCGACCGCGTAGACGGGTACGGGCTCGTATGCCGGAAGGTTCGTGGGCTTGCCGGTCGTCAGTGAGAACTTGGAACCGTGCGCCCAGCATTCGATGCTGTCGTCCTCGGCGAATCCCTCGGCGAGGGAGATCTCGCCGTGCGTGCAGGTGTCACCGATCGCGTGCACCGCGCCGTGGGAGTCCTTCACCATCGCGATCGGGACTCCGTCGATGACGACGCGGACGGGCTGCAGGGGTTCGAGTTCATCGAGGTTGCAGACAAAATAGCTCACTGGATTCCTCCGCTCAGTTCACGTTCGAGTACTTCCTGCAGGTGCTTCTCGAGCCCGGTCGAGCCGATCTGGTGCACGATCTCAGTGAGGAAGCCGCGCACGACCAGACGACGCGCATCCTCCTCGGCGATGCCGCGGCTCTGCAGGTAGAACAGCTGCTCGTCATCGAATCGCCCTGTGGCACTGGCGTGCCCGGCTCCGATGATGTCACCGGTCTCGATCTCCAGGTTCGGGATCGAATCGGCGCGGGTGCCGTCCGTGAGCACGAGGTTGCGGTTCTGTTCATAGCTGTCGGTTCCGGTGGCGCTGCGCCGGATCAGCACATCGCCGACCCACACACTGCGCGCACCCGCGCCCTGAAGCGCGCCCTTGTAAGTGACGCGGCTTCGGGTGTGCGGGGCATCGTGGTCGACGTACACCTGCTGCTCGAGGTGCTGACCGGCGTCGGCGAAGTACAGGCCGAGCAGGTCGACGTCGCCGCCGTCCGAGACCAGGTGCGCTGACGGGTTGATCCGCACGACACCACCGCCCAGAGAGACGACGATGTGCTTGAGGTGGGCATCGCGTCCGATCCGAGCGTGGTGGCTGGCCAGATGCAGCGAGTCGGCTGCCCATTCCTGGACCGTGACAATCGTGACATCCGCTCCGTCGCCGACCAGGATCTCGACATTCTCGGCGAGCACGGCGCTGCCGTGGTTGCGCAGCAGAATCGTGCCGCGGCTGTTCGCTGCGATATCGATCACCGTGTGGGCACCCCGCGGGCTAGTGCCCAGGCCATCGCGGAGCACCTCGAACTCGGTCGGCTCGGTGCTGGAGAGACTGATCAGCATGGCTTTTCGGAACGAGGTCCACGCCGCCGCGGCGGCGCGGTCCTCCGGCATGCCCGCGCTGCCGATCCGAGCATCCTCGCGATCGATCCAGCTCACGGAAGCGGTGTCCTGATTGTTCGCGGTGACCTCGTAGGGCCGCCCGTCCAGCTCGCCACGCAGCAGCGGCGTCAGCCGATCTATCGGCGTGTGCTTCCATGCCGGCTCGCGGCCGGTCACCTCGGGGAAATCGGACAGGAGGGTGGAGCGGAAGCGGCCGGACCGGGTCTGCACCGGAACGGCGGCCCATCCCCCGTCGCTGTGAGCTCTCGCCCCGTGTTGTTCGGTCGGGGGTGTACTGACGGCGGACATGGATGCTAGCCCACGCTCCCTTCCATGCCCATCTCGATGAGCTTGTTGAGTTCCAGGGCGTACTCCATCGGTAGTTCCCGGGCGATCGGCTCGATGAAGCCGCGCACGATCATGGCCATGGCCTCGTCCTCCGGCAGGCCTCGGCTCATCAGGTAGAACAGCTGCTCCTCGCTGACCCGGGAGACGGTCGCCTCGTGGCCGAGCTGGACGTCGTCGACGCGGATGTCGATGGTCGGGTAGGTGTCGCTGCGCGAGATCGTGTCCACGAGCAGGGCGTCGCAGCGCACCGTGTTCGCCGAGTGGTGGGCAGCCGTCGTCGACGCGGACCTCGCCGCGGTAGCCGGCCCTGCCGCCGCCGCGGGCGATCGACTTGGAGACGATCGACGACTGGGTGTACGGCGCCATGTGGATCATCTTGGCGCCGGCATCCTGATGCTGGCCGGGTCCGGCGAAGGCGACCGACAGGGTCTCGCCCTTGGCCCGTTCGCCGACGAGGTAGATCGAAGGGTACTTCATCGTGACCTTGGAGCCGATGTTGCCGTCGATCCACTCCATGGTGGCGCCCTCGTGCGCGATGGCGCGCTTGGTGACCAGGTTGTACACGTTGTTCGACCAGTTCTGGATCGTGGTGTAGCGGACCCGCGCGCCCTTCTTGACGATGATCTCGACGACCGCGGAGTGCAGCGAATCGGAGGAGTACACGGGCGCCGTGCAGCCCTCGATGTAGTGCACGTAGCTGTCCTCGTCGGCGATGATCAGGGTGCGCTCGAACTGGCCCATGTTCTCGGTGTTGATTCGGAAGTAGGCCTGCAGTGGGATCTCGACGTGCACGCCCTTGGCGGCACGTACACGAAGGAGCCGCCCGACCAGACGGCAGTGTTCAGCGCGGCGAACTTGTTGTCACCGGCCGGGATGACGGAGCCGAAGTACTCCTTGAAGAACTCGGGGTGCTCCCGCAGCGCCGTGTCGGTGTCCATGAAGATGACGCCCTGCGCTTCGAGTTCCTCGTTGATCTGGTGGTAGACCACCTCCGACTCGTACTGCGCGGCGACGCCGGAGACGAGGCGCTGGCGCTCGGCCTCGGGAATGCCGAGTTTCTCGTAGGTGTTCTTGATGTCCTCGGGCAGGTCCTCCCAGGTCTGGGCCTGCTTCTCGGTGGATCGGACGAAGTACTTGATGTTGTCGAAGTCGATGCCCGAGAGATCGGCGCCCCACGTCGGCATGGGCTTGCGCTCGAACAGGGCGAGGGCCTTCAGGCGGTTCTTGAGCATCCACTCGGGTTCGCTCTTGAGGTTGGAGATGTCGGAGACGACCTCGGTCGAGAGTCCGCGCCGGGCTGACGTACCGGCGGCATCGGCATCGTGCCAACCGAACTCGTACTGCCCCAGACTCTCCAACTCGGGGCGGTTGATCAGTACATCAGTCATTTTCATCTCTCCTTTGACGGCTCAAACCACTCGCCGCGTTCGGCCATTCCCGCTGATCCGAAAGAACGACGTGAGAAGCCCGCCGTCGCACCGATGTCTAAAATGGTGGAAGTGCACGATTCTGTGCGGCACGCCAGCGCACGAGCGCTTCTCGTGGCTTCGTCTGGTGTCAACCTTCTGATTCTACAGCCAAAGGTGTGCTTTGACCCGTCTCTCTCAGTGGCTTCCCACCGTTGTCGACTCCAGGATTCGCCTCTTCGCGTGGCTCTCCCTGGCAGTGCAGACGATCATCATCGGCACCGGCGGCGCGGTGCGACTGACCGGGTCGGGCCTCGGCTGCGACACCTGGCCGCGCTGCACCGAGCAATCCTGGGTGGTACTGCCGGAGCAGGGCATCCACGGTGCGATCGAGTTCGGCAATCGACTGATGACTTTCGTCCTGGTGATCGTCGCCCTCGTCGCCCTCGCCTTGATCTGGAAGCTCCGCCGCGAGCGGAGGGACCTCTTCGTCCTCGCGCTGGTCCTGCTTGCCGGGATTCCCGCACAGGCGGTGATCGGCGGTGTCTCGGTCTGGAGCGGCTTGAACCCCTATATCGTCGGCCTGCACTTCGTGGTGTCGGTCGTGCTCGTCGGGACGGCGGCCGCTCTTGTCTTCAGGGTCTACTCCCCTGTCGGCGCCCGCACCCGCGCCGTCGGGCTGCCGCTGCTGATCGTGACGCACGTCGGTACCCTCGCGCTCGCGGCGACGGTGCTGATCGGTATCGTCACCACCGGGGCGGGACCGCACGCGGGGGACGCCCGCGCCCCCCGGAACGACCTCGATCCGCAGATCCTGCAGCACGTTCACGCCTGGGCCGCCTATGCGCTGCTCGCGGTGACGATCGTGATTCTGGTCGGCGCACTGCGGCTGCGGCGTCGTTTCACCCTGCTGGCCGCGGCCGGCCTGCTGCTGATCGAGGCAGTCCAGATCATCGTCGGCATCAGTCAGGCTCGGCTCGGCCTGCCGGAGATCCTGGTCGGGATCCACATGGTCCTGGCCAGCCTGCTGGCTGCGAGCTACGTGGTGGTGCTGCTGAGCATGAAGGACCCGTTGCCGCTCGCTGTCCGCACCCCCCCTGAGCCGTCCCGCCTTCCCTGAGAGCCCTCCGGGCGGTGCGGACACGCCCGACCCGAACCCCGGCCGCGCGCCCTGATGCGACCCGTGCTGCTGTGCGCGACACCGCATGGGTCGCATGAGGGCGCGCGGCCGGATTCGCCGGCTACAGCTGGAAGGGCAGCAGCGGGTCGATCGCGATCGCGACGAAGAGCACCGTCAGGTATGTGATGGAGCCGTGAAAAACCCGCATCGGCGAGACGTTCTCGTGGCGGATCGCCAGCGAGTACAGGCGGTGGGTCTCGAAGAGGAACCATCCGCCGATGCCGACGGACACCGCGATGTACAGCCAACCCATCTGCGCCACCGGAATCAGCAGCAGCGAACAGGCCACCATGGCCCATGCATAGAGGATCATCTGCAGCCCGACGACCGCCCGACCCCGGACGACCGAGAGCATGGGCACCTCGGCGGCTTTGTAGTCGTCCCGGTACTTCATCGACAGCGGCCAGTAATGCGGCGGCGTCCAGAGGAAGATGATCCCGAAGAGCACGAAGGGCGCGATGCTCAGCTCCCCCGTGACCGCTGCCCAGCCGATCAGCACCGGCATGCAGCCCGCGGCTCCGCCCCAGATGATGTTCTGCGAGGTGCGGCGCTTGAGCACCAGGGTGTAGAGGCCCGCGTAGAGCAGGATCGCCACGAGTGACAAGCCGGCGGCCAGCCAGGTGGTGAACACTCCAAGAATGAGTATCGAGACCACGCCGAGAATGCTCGCGAAGATCAGTGCGGCGCGCGGGGTGATCTCGCCGGTCACCAGCGGGCGATTCTGGGTGCGCTTCATCAGGGCGTCGATGTCGCGATCGAAGTAGCAGTTGAAGGCGCCGGCCGAGCCTGCCGAGAGGGCGCCGCCGACCAGGGTCGCGATCACCAGCCACGGATCGGGGATGCCTCCGGTGGCAAGGAACATCGTCGGCACCGTGACCACCAGCAGCAACTCGATCACACGCGGCTTGGTCAGCGCGACGTATGCCCGCACGGTGCTGCGCCAGGTCGTACCGGCGCCGCTGCGCTCGGCAGTGCCGAGGGCGGCACCGGGCAGCGTGGACGGGGCATCGACTGGGGAACTCATCCCGCTGATTCTAGCTCAGCGATCCGGCGCGGTTGACTATGCTTGAGGGAAATCGCACGTGCGACTTGAGGCTTCGATGGTTCAGGCAGTGCGCCCCCCAGTCCTCGTGTGTCATCGGCCGGTGCCGGAGTCGCCCGGCGGGCAGTAGCGGGAGCGCGGCGATTCACCCCATCAAAGCGCAGTAGGGAAGGGTCAGAAGCCACGTGGCGAATCTGCAGTGGGACAGCATTGACAACCGAGCAGTGGACACCGCGAGAGTGCTGGCTGCCGACGCCGTGGAGAGGGTCGGAAACGGCCACCCCGGCACCGCGATGAGCCTCGCTCCGGTCGCCTATCTGCTGTACCAGAAGGTGCTCAGGCATGATCCCGCGGACAAGGACTGGCTGGGCCGCGACCGCTTCATCCTGTCAGCCGGTCATTCCTCGCTGACCCAGTACGTGCAGCTCTACCTGGGCGGTTACGGACTCGAACTCGAAGACCTGATGGCGCTGCGCACCTGGGGCTCGAAAACGCCGGGCCACCCGGAGTACGGGCACACCGACGGCGTCGAGATCACCACAGGACCGCTCGGCCAGGGGCTCGCTTCCGCGGTTGGCTTCGCCTATGCCGCGCGTTTCGAGCGCGGGCTCTTCGATCCAGATGCGCCCGCCGGCGAGAGTGCCTTCGACCACCACATCTACGTGATCGCCGGGGACGGTGACATGCAGGAGGGCGTCACCAGTGAGGCGTCATCCCTTGCCGGCCACCAGGAGCTCGGCAACCTGATCGTGATCTACGACAGCAATCAGATCTCGATCGAGGATGACACCGACATCGCCTTCACCGAGGATGTCGCCGCCCGCTACCTGGCCTACGGCTGGGACGTGCGGATCGTGGACTGGAAGAAGGGCGCGGAGTACCGGGAGGACATCCCCGAGCTGCACGCTGCGATCGAGGCCGCGAAGGCCCAGACCGAGAAGCCTTCGCTGATCATCCTGCGCACCATCATCGGCTGGCCGAGTCCCACCAAGCAGAACACCGGCAAGATCCACGGCTCGGCGCTCGGTGGAGAGGAACTCGCGGCGGTCAAGACGGTGCTGGGCTTCGACCCTGCGCAGAGCTTCGTCGTCCCTGGCGAGGTCCTCGCGCACACTCGCGCCGCCGTTGGCCGCGGGGCGCTTCGTCGCGCCGAATGGCAGCGCGGTTTCGACGCCTGGGCCGCCGCCAACCCTGAGCGCAAGCTGCTGCTCGATCGACTGCTCGCGGGCGCGCTCCCCGAGGGGCTGGAGCAGGTGCTGCCGGTGTTCGAGCCCGGTGCTGATGTCTCGACTCGTGCTGCGAGCGGCCGGGTGCTCGGCGCGCTCGGTGCGGTTCTGCCCGAACTGTGGGGCGGCTCAGCCGACCTCGCCGAGTCGAACCTGACCACGATCGCAGGGGCCGCTTCGTTCGTCCCCGCGGGGCGCTCAACGCACGAATGGCAGGGCGACCGATACGGCAGGGTGCTGCACTTCGGCATCCGCGAGCACGCCATGGGGGCGATCCTCAACGGAATCGTGCTGCACGGACCGACGCGCGCCTACGGCGGGACCTTCCTGATCTTCAGCGACTACATGCGGCCTGCCGTGCGCCTCGCCGCCCTGATGAAAGTGCCCTCGATCTTCGTGTGGTCGCACGACTCGGTGGCTCTCGGCGAGGACGGCCCCACCCACCAGCCGATCGAGCAGCTCGCCAGTCTGCGCGCGATCCCCGGGCTCGACATCGTGCGTCCGGGCGATGCCAATGAGGTCGGCTACGCCTGGCTCGAGATCCTGAGGCGCCGCGGCGGTCCGGCGGGCATCGCGCTGACCCGGCAGAACGTTGCAGTATTCGAGCGCGGTGACGGTGACGCCAGAGGCGAGACCCTGGCATCGGCGGCCCATGTGGCCAGAGGCGCCTACGTGCTCGCGGAGGCGCCGAACGGCTCCCCCGACGTCATCCTGATCGCAACCGGTTCTGAGGTGCAGCTCGCGATGAGTGCCCGCGAGGCGCTGAAGGCCGAGGGGGTGAACGCTCGAGTGGTGTCGGCGCCGTGCCTCGAATGGTTCGAGGAGCAGAGTCCCGAGTACCGTGAGAGCGTCCTGCCAGCCGCTGTGAGAGCTCGCGTGTCGATTGAGGCGGGCCTCGCCCTCGGCTGGTCGAGATACGTCGGTGACGCCGGCCGCAGCGTGTCGATCGAGCACTTCGGTGCCTCCGCCGACTGGAAGCGGCTGTTCCAGGAGTTCGGTATCACCACCGAGCACGTGGTCGCCGCAGCCAAGGACTCGCTCGCCTCCGTCTGAGGTCAGTCGCAAGAAAGGTGACAGTGCGCATGAAGACAGCCAATCCGCTCGCCGAGCTCTCGGCCGCAGGAGTGAGCATCTGGCTCGATGACCTCAGCCGCGAGCGGATCGTGAGCGGAAATCTGCAGGAGTTGATCGACACCCGTAACATCGTGGGCGTCACGACCAACCCGACCATCTTCGCCGGCGCGCTGTCCAAGGGACACGCCTACGCCGAGCAGGTGGCACGATTGGCGGCCGCCGGCACCAGCGCCGCCGATGCGGTCTTCGAGATCACCACCGATGACGTGGCCGCGGCCTGTGACATCCTGCTGCCCGTATACGAGGCGACCGCCGGTTTCGACGGCCGTGTCTCCATCGAGGTGGAGCCCGGTCTGGCCCACGATGCCGCGGCCACCATCGCGCAGGCGAGGCAGCTCTGGACGACGGTGGATCGACCGAACACCCTGATCAAGATCCCGGCGACCATCGCCGGCCTCGAGGCGATCACCGAGACGATCGGCGCCGGGATCAGCGTCAACGTGACGCTGATTTTCGGCCTCGATCGCTATCGGCAGGTGATCGACGCCTACCTCGCCGGGCTCGAGAAGGCGCAGAACGCCGGGATCGACATTTCCGCCCTGCACTCGGTGGCCTCCTTCTTCGTCTCCCGGGTCGATACCGAGGTCGACCGTCGCCTGGGCGAGATCGGCAGTCCCGAGGCTCTGGCTCTGAAGAGCAGGGCGGCCGTCGCCAACGCCCGACTGGCTTATCAGGTCTTCGAGGAGGCATTCGCGACGGAGCGCGCCGCGCGCCTGCTGGCCGCGGGTGCCAACCGGCAGCGCCCGCTCTGGGCGTCGACGGGCGTCAAGGACCCCGCGATTCCCGACACGGAGTACGTGGTCGAACTGGTCGCCCCGCACGTCGTGAACACTGCTCCCGAGAAGACGATCGAGGCCACTGCCGACCACGGCGTCGTGCGCGGGAACACCATCGCCGGCACCTACTCGGAGGCTCAAGCAGTGCTCGACGCGATCGCCGCACTGGGAATCTCGTATCAGGAGGTGGTCGCGGTGCTGGAGAACGAGGGCGTCGAGAAGTTCATCGTCTCGTGGAACGAACTGCTGGACACCGTCGATACCGCGCTGGGGGGTGCCGGCGAATGAGCATCAAGGTCGCCGTCAGCGGTGCCGCCGCCGAGGCCGTAGCCGGCACCGTGCCGAGGCTGGTCGCCGACTTCGTCGCGAGCGGCATCACCGGCCTCGACGCGTCGCTCTGGGGGCCCGCGGCCGAGGCGGAGGCCTCCGCGCGCCTGGGCTGGACGGAGTCCGTATCGATCTCCCGCCCGCTGGTCGAGGAGATCCTGGCGCTGCGCGATCAGCTGCGCGGTGCGGGGGTGGACCACATCGTGCTCGGCGGCATGGGCGGATCCTCGCTCGCGCCGGAGGTGATCACCCGGACCGCCGGCGTCGAACTCACCGTGTTGGACTCAACGGAGCCAGGGCAGGTTCGGGCCGCTCTCGGCGATCGCCTCGCCGACACTGCCCTGGTCATCTCGTCGAAGTCGGGCGGCACACTCGAGACCGACAGCGTGCGGCGGGTCTACGAGCAGGCCTTCCGGGCGGCGGGCATCGACCCGGCATCCCGGATCGTGATCGTCACCGACCCGGGATCACCGCTGGAGATCGCCTCGCGCCAGGCCGGGTACCGGGTGTTCACCGCCGATCCGAACGTCGGCGGGCGCTTCTCCGCCCTGACCGCGTTCGGCCTGGTCCCATCCGGGCTGGCAGGCGCCGACATCGGTGCACTGCTGGACGAGGCCGAGGCGGTCATGCTGCACCTGGCGGTCGATGTCCCTGACAACCCGGGACTCGTGCTGGGAGCGGCGATCGCCGCCACCGTTCCGCTCCGGGACAAGCTGGCCATCGTCACCGATGGCAGCCATGTCGTCGGCTTCGGTGATTGGGCGGAGCAGTTGATCGCAGAGTCGACGGGCAAGGCGGGCACCGGGCTGCTGCCCGTCGTGCTGGAGACCGTGGCCCCGGAACTCGCCATGCAGCTGCCCGATCTGCAGGTCATCCGCCTCGTCGATGAAGCCGACGAGGCCGCAGGAGGAGAGATCGCCGTATCCGGCACACTCGGCGCGCTGTTCCTCGCTTTCGAATACGCCACGGCGGTCGCCGGCCGCATCCTCGGCATCAATCCCTTCGATCAGCCGGATGTCGAGTCCGCCAAGACGGCGACGCGAGCTCTGCTGGACGCCAGACCTGAGCCCGCGAAGCCGGCATTCACCGAAAGCGGCATCGAGGTGCGCGGATTCGCCGGGGGTTCCACGGACCTGAAGGATGCCATCGATGCCCTCGTCGCGGCGATGCCCGAGAACGGCTATCTGGCAATCCAGGCCTATTTGGACCGCACGAGCCTGGCGGACGTGGTGCGCCTTCGTGATCTGCTGGCGAGGCGGTCGCGCCGACCGGTCACGTTCGGATGGGGACCGCGCTTCCTGCATTCGACGGGCCAGTTCCACAAGGGCGGAACTCCGGTCGGGGTGTTCCTGCAACTCACCCAGACGCCGGAGAACGACCTCGCGATCCCGGAGCGGGATTTCAGTTTCGGACAATTGATACAGGCGCAGGCCAGCGGGGACGCGAGCGTTCTGCTCGCGCACGGGCGTCCGGTGCTGTCGCTGAATCTCACGGATCCGAGAGCAGGCCTTGGGGCTCTGTTCCGAGTTCTTTCCTGAATCGAGCAAGCGCAATGGCCGCTGTACCGATAGGTCCGCATGTCAACCCGCTTCGGGTCCTGGCGGATCGACGGCTGAACCGCATCGCGGGCCCCAGCGGCCTGATCATCTTCGGGGTGACCGGCGACCTCTCCCGCAAGAAGCTGATGCCCGCCGTCTACGACCTGGCCAATCGGGGCCTGCTGCCGCCGGGGTTCGCGCTGGTGGGCTTCGCCCGTCGTGACTGGCTGGACGAGGACTTCGAGCTCGTTGTGCATGACGCCGTCAGGGAGCACTCGCGGACTCCCTTCGACGAGACCGTCTGGGCGCAGCTCAAACAGGGCATTCGATTCGTCCAGGGCGACTTCGACGACGATCTGGCCTTCGACCGGCTGAAGGAGACCGTCGTGAGCCTCGATGCCGTTCGCGGCACGATGGGAAATCACGCCTTCTACCTCTCGATTCCGCCCAAGTCGTTCCCGCTGGTCACCGCCCAGCTCAAACGCAGCGGTCTGGCCGAGCAGCGGGACGGCGCGTGGCGCCGCGTCGTGATCGAGAAGCCCTTCGGCTCGGACCTCGCCAGCGCCCGCGCCCTCAACGACGTCGTGGAGTCCGTGTTCCCGCCGGACTCGGTGTTCCGCATCGATCACTACCTCGGCAAGGAGACGGTCCAGAACATCCTGGCCCTGCGCTTCGCCAACCAGCTGTACGAGCCGCTCTGGAACGCCAACTACGTGGACCACATTCAGATCACCATGGCCGAGGACATCGGCGTCGGCGGCAGGGCTGGCTACTACGACGGGATCGGCGCCGCACGAGACGTCATCCAGAATCACCTGCTTCAGCTGCTCGCGCTGACGGCCATGGAGGAACCGGTATCGTTCGACCCCTCGGATCTGCGTGCCGAGAAGGAGAAGGTGCTCTCGGCGGTGCGCCTGCCGAGGGATCTGTCCACCGCGACCGCGCGCGGCCAGTATGCGGGCGGCTGGGCGGGCGGGGAGAGGGTGCGCGGCTTCCTCGAGGAGGAGGGCATGAACCCGAACTCCACGACCGAGACCTACGCTGCCGTCAAATTGGAGATCGGCACCAGGCGCTGGGCCGGGGTGCCCTTCTACCTCAGGGCGGGCAAACGACTTGGTCGACGGGTGACCGAGATCGCCGTGGTGTTCAAGAGAGCGCCGCAGAATCTCTTCCTGGAGGGCCAGACCTCGATGCTCGGTCAGAACGCCCTGGTCATCCGGGTCCAGCCCGATGAAGGTGTCACGATCCGATTCGGTTCCAAGGTGCCGGGCGTCGGCATGCAGGTTCGCGACGTGACCATGGACTTCGGCTACGGCCATGCCTTCACCGAGGCCAGTCCCGAACCCTACGAGCGCCTGATCCTCGACGTGCTGCTCGGTGACCCGCCCCTGTTCCCCCGCCATCGGGAGGTCGAGCTCTCCTGGCAGATCGTGGACCCGATCGAGGAGTTCTGGGCCGGCCAGGGCAAACCGGAGCAGTACAAACCGGGAACCTGGGGCCCCGCATCCGCCGACGACCTGCTGGCCCGCGACGGCAGGCACTGGAGACGCCCGTGATCGTCGATCTGCCCGACACGACGATCAGCGAGGTGTCCAAGGCCCTGGTCCGGATCCGCGAGGAGGGCGGCGCCGTCGCACTCGGTCGGGTGCTGACACTGGTGATCTCGACGGTCGGCGCCGCCGAGGAGGCGATCGAAGCCGCCAATGACGCCAGTCGTGAGCACCCGATGCGCGTCATCGTCGTGACCCGGCAGCCGGGAGATGATCTGCGCGAGGCGCGTCTGGACGCCCAGATCAGGGTCGGTGGTGACTCGGGCGCAAGTGAGGTGATCGTGCTCTCCACCCGCGGCGAGCTCTCCGATGACGAGGAGGGCCTGGTCACCGGCCTGCTGCTGCCGGATGCCCCCGTGGTGGCATGGTGGCCGGGACAGGCGCCGCGAGTGCCCTCGCAATCGGCACTCGGCCGCATCGCGCAGCGCCGGATCACCGATGCCGCCGCGCAGTCGGATCCGCGAGCCGCGGTGCACCACCTGGCCGAAGTCTACGCACCGGGTGACACGGATTTCGCCTGGACTCGGCTGACTCTATGGCGAGCGCAGCTCGCCGCCGTGCTCGATCAGCCGCCCTACGAGTCGATCACGGGAGTTCGGGTTTCCGGTGCCCCGGACTCCGCCTCGACCATGCTGCTCGCCGCCTGGCTGCGGCTGCAGCTGGACGTCGACGTGGTCCAAACGATCGACAGCGGCGCGCAGACGGGATCGAGTGGGATTCACGCGGTCGCACTGGTCCGCGCGTCCGGCACCATCCTGCTGGATCGGAACGTACCCAACATCGCGACCCTGATCCAACCGGGGCAGCCGGTGCACACCGTGTCGCTGCCTCAGCGCAGCCTGCGCGATTGCCTGGCAGAGGAACTGCGGCGACTCCACCCGGACGAGCTGTATGGCCGGGTTCTGCGTCTCGGGCTCGGTATGCTCGACGAACACCCCGATGCCGGGGATTTCGATTCGGCGGGAGGTGCCGCACGTGAACACTGATCGACGGGTCGTCGTCGCCGCTGATCCCGGCGCCCTCGCCGCTCTGGTAGCCCGCAAGGTCATCAGCAGGACCCGGGCATCGATCAGAAAGCACGGCACGGCAGGCGTTGTGCTCACCGGCGGATCCGCCGGCGCGGCCGTACTGCGGGCCATCAACGAATCACCCGACCGTGACAGCGTCGACTGGTCGCACGTGGATTTCTGGTGGGGCGACGAGCGCTGGCTGCCGCGTGATCATGCCGATCGCAATGAGTTGCAGGCCCGTCGGGCGCTGCTCTCGGGTATTCCGGTCGATGAGGAGAGAGTGCATGCCTTCCCGGCCGCCGACGAAGGCCTCGATCTGGATTCCGGGGCCCGCAGCTACGCCGAGGAGCTTGCCGCACACGCCGCGCCGGGATCGACTCTGCCCCGATTCGACGTGCTGCTGCTCGGAGTGGGCCCCGACGGGCACATCGCTTCGCTCTTCCCTGACCGGAGCGAGATCCGCGAACAGGCCGCGACGGTTGTTCCGGTGCGCCGGTCCCCCAAGCCGCCGGACGAGCGCCTGAGCATGACCCTGCCCGCGATCAACTCGGCTGAACGCATCTGGGCAGTGCTCTCGGGAGCCGATAAGGCCGCCGTGATCGGATTGGCATTCGCCGGGGCGAGCGCGCAGCAGGTTCCCGTCGCGGGCGTCCGCGGTCGACGCAGCACAGTGTTCTTCGTCGACGCCGAGGCGGCAGCGCAGGTGCCCGATAACCTGATCCGCCCGGAGGACTAGCGGCTGCCCTGAGGCTGGGACGGGCTATGCGGTGCCGCGACGCTTGCGAAGCTGGAGCAGGGCGTCATTGAGCAGTTCCTCGGCCTCTGCGTCGGTACGCCGCTCTTTCACGTAAGCAAGATGCGTCTTGTACGGCTCGAGTTTCACCACCTGGGGCGGGTTGTCCTTGTCCCGACCGGCGGGTAGTCCTGTGGTGGGTGAATCGATGATCTGCGGGATCTCGTTATCCGGCAGATTGGCGGCGAAATGACGCACCACCTCGTTGCCCTCCGCATCCCAGTACGAGACCGTGATGCGATCGGCGTGATAGCCGCGATCCTGCTCGCCCATCGGCCCGGCGCCGACCCGGGACCCCCTGATTGCGCTGCCGCCTGAAGCCATCGACTACCCCCTACGCCGCGGTGAACTTGGTGATCAGACCGAGGATCACGATGCAGCTTATCCAGATCAGACTGAGGATCACCGTGATCCGATTCAGATTGCGTTCGGCAACACCCGAGGCGCCGAGGCTCGAGGTCATCCCGCCGCCGAACATGTCGGAGAGGCCGCCGCCACGACCCTTGTGCAGCAGGATCAGCAACGTCAGCAGCAGGCTGGTGATGCCGAGGATAACCTGCAGGGATACCTCAAGAATTTGCACGAGAACCTTCCGGACGGTTTCTGAACCGTCGACCAGTATATCCGCTGGCTAGACGCCGACGTGTTTGGGGAACTGGGCGATCGCGGCGAACTCGTCGACCTTGAGGCTCGCACCGCCGACCAGCGCACCGTCAACATCGTCCTGGCGCATGAATCCGGCGATGTTGGCTCGCGTCACCGAGCCGCCGTAGAGGATGCGGGTCTGCTGGGCAACCTCGTCGCCCAGGGTCTCGGCCACGACCGTGCGCAGAGCCAGGCAGACCTCCTGGGCCTGCTCCGGCGTCGCGGCCTGGCCGGAGCCGATCGCCCAGACGGGCTCATAGGCGACGACGATCTCTGCGGCTTTGAGTCCGGTCAGTGCCGCGCGCAGCTGGGCGACGGGACCGGCGCTCGGACCGAATTCCTCGCGATCCTCAGCCGTCTCGCCCACGCAGATCACCGGGATCAGTTTGTGCCTGAGGGCGGCGGCGGTCTTGGCAGCGACGACCTCGTCGTTCTCGCCGTGCAGCGTGCGCCGCTCCGAGTGGCCGATGATCACGTATCTCACGTCCAGCGCTTTGAGGAAGGCACCGGAGATCTCGCCCGTGTAGGCGCCGGCGTCGTGCTGCGAGAGATCCTGCGCACCGAGGTGGATGGTGAGTTTGTCCGCGGAGATCAGGGTCTGCACACTGCGCAGGTCGGTGAACGGCGGGAACACCGCCACCTCGACCACGGCCGGATCGTGCTTGGCGTCGGACAGGGTCCAAGCCAGCTTCTGCACGAAGGCGATCGCCTGCAGGTGGTCGAGGTTGAGCTTCCAGTTGCCCGCGATCAGGGGAAGACGGTTCACGCCCATCCGAGTACCTCCAGTCCAGGCAGCCGCTTGCCCTCGAGGAATTCGAGGCTAGCGCCGCCGCCGGTTGAAACATGGCCGAACTGCTCATCGGTGAAACCGAGCGAGCGCACCGCGGCGGCGGAGTCGCCGCCGCCGACCACCGCGAGGCCGTCCACCTCGGTCAGTGCTGCCGCGACCGCGCGAGTACCCGCCGCGAACGGTGCGAGTTCGAAGACGCCCATGGGTCCGTTCCAGAACACCGTGTGCGATTCACGGATGATCGCCGCGAAGGCCGCCGCCGTGTCGGGGCCGATGTCGAGCCCGAGACCGCCGGCGCCGAAGGGGGTCTGTTCGATGGCATCGGCCCGGGCGATCGAGATGTCCGCGTCCGCGCTGAAGGCCGAAGCGACCACGACATCTGTCGGCAGCACGATGCGCACCCCGCGCGCCTGGGCATCGGCGAGGTAGCCGCGCACGGTGTCAAGCTGGTCGGCCTCGAGCAGGCTCGCGCCCACCGGATGACCCTGGCTGGCCAGGAAGGTGAAGAGCATCCCGCCGCCGATCAGCAGGGTGTCCACCCGGGGCAGCAGGTGGGCGATCACCCCGAGCTTGTCCGAGACCTTGGATCCCCCGAGCACCACGGTGTACGGCCGCTGCGGCCTCTCGGTCAGTCGCTCCAGTACGTCGAGCTCGGCCGCGATCAGCAGACCCGCCGCGCTGGGAAGCTTCCCGGCAAGCTCGTAGACGCTTGCCTGCTTGCGATGCACGACACCGAAGCCATCGGAGACGAGAGCATCTCCGAGTCGAGCCAGCTCGCCGGCGAAGGCGTCGCGCTCGCCGGCATCCTTGCTGGCCTCTCCGGCATTGAAGCGGAGGTTCTCCAGCACGATCATCTCGCCGTCGGCGAGGTGGGCGACGGCGGAAGCCGCCGCGGTCCCGACGGTGTCCTTCGCGAAGCCGACCGGGCTGCCCAGCAGTTCAGCCAGTCGCCTCGCCACCGGAGCGAGCGAGTAACGCTCATCCGGGGCGCCGTCCGGTCGGCCGAGGTGCGAGATCACGATGACCCTCGCACCCTTGTCGATCAGGGCGCGGAGGGTCGGCAGTGAAGCCCGCACGCGGCCGTCGTCCGTGATGTTCCCATCCCGGAGCGGGACGTTCAGATCGCAGCGTACGATAACGCGCTTGCCGGCAAGCTCACCGAGCGTGTCGATGGTGCGCAGGCTCATCGGGCCGACTCAGAGTCGCTCGGCGACGTACTCGGTCAGGTCGACGAGCCTGTTGGAGTATCCCCACTCATTGTCGTACCAGGAGGCGACCTTGACGGTCGTGCCGATGACCTTCGTCAAGCCCGCGTCGAAGATCGAGGAGTGCGGGTCGGCCACGATGTCGCTGGAGACGATCGGGTCGGTGGTGTAGCTGAGGATGCCCTTGAGCGAACCCTCGGCGGCAGCCTTGTACGCGGCGTTGACGTCGGCGACGGTCAGCCCGCTCGTCGAGGTCTCGATCGTCAGGTCGGTGATCGAGCCGGTCGGCACCGGAACCCGCAGCGCATAGCCGTCGAGCTTGCCGACCATCTCCGGCAGCACCAGTCCCAGTGCCTTGGCGGCACCCGTCGAGGTCGGGATGATGTTCAGTGCCGCGGCGCGGGCACGACGCAGGTCGCTGTGCGGGCCGTCCTGGAGGTTCTGGTCGGCGGTGTAGGCGTGCACGGTCGTCATCAGCCCGCGGTCGATGCCGAATTTGTCGTTGAACACCTTGACCAAGGGCGCGAGGCAGTTGGTCGTGCATGATGCGTTCGAGATGATGTGGTGGTTCTTCGGGTCGTACAGGTGCTCGTTGACCCCCATCACGAAGGTGCCGTCCTCGTTCGTGGCGGGCGCAGAGATCAGCACCTTCCTGGCACCGGCCTCGATGTGCTTGCGGGCGTCGGAGGCATCCGTGAAACGACCGGTGGACTCGATCACGATGTCAACGCCCAGATCGCCCCAGCCGAGGTTCGCCGGGTCACGCTCGGCGAGCACCTTGATCCGCTTTCCGTCGACGACGATGAACTGGCCGTCGACCGCAACGCTCTGCGCCAGGCGCCCGGCCACCGAGTCGTACTTGAGCAGGTGGGCCAGCGATGCGGGGTCGCTCAGGTCGTTGACGGCGACGATCTCGAGGTCGCTGCCCTGCGCGAGGGCGGCCCGAAGGTAGTTGCGGCCGATTCGACCGAAGCCGTTGATACCGATCTTTACAGACACGTATGTCTCCTGGGGAATGGCGTCGATGTTGACGCGATGGTCACGGGAAAGCACGGGCGCTGGGCGCCGCTGCCACGACTACGACAGTAGCAGTAGGCCGGGAGTCTTCTCGCGTGCTGCCTGGAAGCGCCGCTGCACATTGGCCCAGTTCGCGATGTTCCAGAACGCCTTGACGTAGTCTGCGCGAACGTTCCGGTAGTCAAGGTAGTAGGCGTGCTCCCAGACGTCCAGCAGCAGCAGCGGAACGGTACCGGCCGCGAAGTTGGACTGCTGGTCGAAGAACTGGTTGATGATCAGGTTCTCTCCGATCGAGTCCCAGACCAGAGCGGCCCAGCCGGAGCCCTGCACTCCCATCGCCGCCGCGGTGAAGTGGGCCTGGAATTTCTCGAAGCTGCCGAAGTGGTCATCGATTGCGGCGGCCAGTTCACCAACCGGCTTGTCACCGCCGTCCGGCGACATGTTGGTCCAGAAGATCGAGTGATTGACGTGGCCGCCGAGGTTGAAAGCCAAATCCTTCTCGAGTTTGTTGACGTTCGCCAGGCTGCCGGCATCCCGTGCTTCGGCCAATTGTGCCAGCGCGGTGTTCGCGCCCGTCACGTATGCCTGGTGGTGCTTGCTGTGGTGCAGCTCCATGATCGTCGCGCTGATGCTGGGTGCCAGCGCCGAGTAGTCGTAACTCAGTTCGGGCAGAACGTATTCAGCCATTGCACTCTCCTTCGTTATCTGCCGCCGGAGTACGTTCTCCGAAGCGGGTGGACCATCCTCCAGTCTAGTTAGGCCCCGTCGATTCAGGCAGCCGAGATTGCGCGTCAGACTTCATCCAGGTCGGCCGGCAGGTTCGCATCCGTACCGGGAATGCCCAACTCCACGGCTCTCCTGTCGGCCATCGCCAGCAGGCGGCGGATTCTGCCCGCGACGGCATCCTTGGTCATCGGCGGATCGGCGTAGTGCCCGAGTTCATCCAGACTGGCCTCGCGGTGATCCAGGCGGAGCCGACCGGCGTAGTACAGGTGCGGGGGGATCGCGTCGCCGAGGATCTCGAGGGCGCGCTCGACCCGGGAGCAGGCGGCGACAGCCGCCTGTGCCGAGCGGCGCAGGTTGGCGTCGTCGAAGTTCACCAGCCGGTTGGCCGTGGCGCGCACTTCGCGGCGCTGGCGGAGCTCTTCCCAGGTTTCAACCGTGCGAGTCGCCCCCATCTGCCGGAGCATGGCCCCGATCGCCTCACCATCGCGGATCACCACCCGATGCACGCCACGAACCTCGCGCGCCTTGGCCGAGACGCCCAGCCGGCGGGCAGCACCCACCAGCGCCATCGCGGACTCGCTGCCGGGAGCAGTGATCTCGAGGGCGGCCGAACGGCCGGGGTCCGTGAGTGATCCGTGGGCCAAGAAGGCGCCACGCCAGATTGCGGCGGTCTCGATGAGCGAACCGTTGACCAGTGACGAGGGGAGTCCGCGAACCGGGCGCCGTCGCGCATCGAGCAGGCCGGTTTGGCGGGCGAGCGTCTCGCCGTCCAACACGCGGACCAAGAAGTGGTCGGTTCGTCGAAGTCCCGATGCCGGGATGACGACCACATCCGCTTTGACGCCGTAAAGGTCGAGGATGTCTTTTCGCACCCGTTTGGCCAGAGTCGGACTGTCCAGCTCGGATTCGATGGCGATCCGCCCCGAGATCACGTGCAATCCCCCGGAGAACCGCAGGATCGTGGCGAGTTCCGCAGCCCGGACTGTCGTCTTCGACACCTCCAGCTGGGCCAACTCCTCTTTGACGTCGCTCGTCAGTGCCACTCGTCTCCCTCTTCCACGCTGCCGCTATTCGCGTCCCAGATCGCGATGGCGAACCGTCACCGCTACTCCGGGAAACTCTTTCAATTGCTCGGCCAGTGCCACTGCGATAGCGACACTGCGGTGCTTTCCACCGGTGCAGCCGATCGCTACGGTGGCGTGCCGTTTGTTCTCGCGCTGGTAACCAGCGAGCACCGGGGCAAGCGCCGAGGCGTAGTTCTCGATGAACTCAGTCGCACCGGGCTGGCCAAGTACATAGTCTCGCACGGCTTGGTCCTCTCCGGTGAGGGGGCTCAACTCGGGGATCCAGAACGGGTTCGGCAGAAAGCGCGCATCGGCGACCAGGTCGACATCGGCGGGCAGGCCGTACTTGAAGCCGAAGCTCATCACGTTCAGACGCAGACCGGGTGTGTCCGCCTCGGCGAACCGTTCGGCGACGATCGTCGCGAGTTGGTGGATGTTCAGGTCGGAGGTGTCGATGATCTGGTCGGCGATCTCGCGGATGTCCGCCATCCGCCGACGCTCCTCGGCGATGCCGTCCAGGATGGTGCCGTCCGCCTGCAGCGGGTGCGGCCGACGTACCGACTCGAAGCGCTTGACCAGTGCCGCATCGGTGGCTTCCAGAAAGAGCACTCGCAGGGTCGTCTGCTCCCGGAGCGGTCGGATCACCTCGTGCAGGTCGCCGAAGAAGGTTCGGCCGCGGACGTCGACGATGGCGGCGATTTTGGGCAGGGCAGTCTCGGCGCGTTCGACCAGTTCGACCATGGGTCGGAGCATCTGCGGGGGCAGGTTGTCGATGACGTACCAGCCGAGGTCCTCCAGGGCGTTCCCAACGGTCGACCTGCCCGCACCGGACATCCCGGTGACGATGAGTACTTCCTGCCGGCTGTCGCTCATGTCGTCTCTCGTCGAGGGGTTTCTTGCGTTCAGCCTAGGCGACCGGCGGTTCCTCCGCGGCGAGATGTCCGCGAATCGTCTCGGCCAGGCCGGGCCCGATTCCGGAGACCCTCGCGATCGAGTCGGCATCGGCGCTGCGCAGTCGGCTGACCGAACCGAAGTGCGCCAGCAGCGCCGCGACCCGACGGGGACCGAGCCCCGGGATCTCGCTGAGTTGAGAGCGGATATCGCGCTTGCGCTTGTGTCGCTGGAAGCTGATGGCGAATCGATGTGCCTCGTCGCGGAGGCGCTGGAGCAGGAACAGAGCCTCGCTGTTGCGCGGCAGGATCACCGGGAAGTCCTTGTCGGGCAGCCAGAGTTCCTCGAGCCGCTTGGCGATGCCGGCAAGCTGGATGCCGGCGACCCCGGAATCGGCCAGTGCGCGGGCCGCCGCCGCCACCTGCGGCTGGCCACCGTCCACGATGAGCAGCTGCGGCGGGTAGGCGAACCGCCGGTTCTTGGCGCCGCTGGGGTCCAGCTCCGGCTCGGGGTCGACCAAGTGCGCCAGCCGGCGACTGAGCACCTGGTAGATCGAGTCCGTGTCGTCCGTCGACGCTGCGAGAGCGAATCTGCGGTACTGGTCCTTGCGGGGCAGGCCATCCTCGAAGACCACCATCGAGGCGACGATGTTGGTGCCGGCCAGGTGCGAGACATCGAAGCACTCGATGCGCAACGGCGCCTCGGTCATGCCGATTGCCGCCTGGATGTCGCCGAGCGCGGAACTGCGCGCCACGAAATCAGCCGTTCGACGGGTCTTGTACCGACTCAGGGCACCGCTCGCGTTCGCCGTCGCGGTGAGCAGCAGAGCCGCCTTCTCGCCGCGGTGCGCGGTGCGCAGGTGCACCGCACCCCTGCCACGCAGGCTGGACAGCCATGCCTCGAGACTCTCGGAATCGGCCGGCAGCTCGGGCAGGATGATCTCCCTGGCCGGCTCTGATTGCCCGTCATAGGCCGTCTGCAGCAGGGAGTCGATGAGCTCGGCACGACTCATGTCGAGTTCCTTGTCGACAACCCAGGCTCTGGTGCCGCGGATTCGCCCGCCGCGGACGATGAACTGTTGGATCGCCGCGGCCAGTTCGTCGTCGGCGATGCCGAAGACATCGGTGTCGACCGAGTCGGAGAGCACCACGGCGCTCTTCTCCAGCACGTGCTGCATCGCCTGGACCTGATCGCGGTAGCGGGCCGCCGCCTCGTAATCCTGGGCCGCCGCGGCGCGCTGCATCCCACGGCTCGCCGCCGCGATCAATCGACGGTCATTGCCGGCGAGGAATGCCACGAACTGATCGACCAGAGCGCGGTGCTCGGCAATACTCACCCGGCCGCTGCACGGCCCGCCGCAGCGGCCGATCTGGCCAAGGAAACAGGGCTTGCCGGTCGCCATCGCCTTGACGTAGTCGGCGTCGGAGCAGGTCCGGATCGGGAACGCCTCGAGCATCAGTTCGAGGGTTTCCCTGACCGCCCAGACCTTGGGGTACGGACCGAAGTAGCGTGCTCCCGGAATCGTCCGTTTGCGCGTGATCACCGCCCGGGGCGACTCCTCGGCAAGGGTCACCGCGAGGTACGGGTAGGACTTGTCGTCGCGGAAGGTGACATTGAAGGGCGGCTCGAACTCCTTGATCCAGGTGTACTCGAGCTGAAGTGCCTCCACCTCCGAGGCGACCACGGTCCAGTCCAGACTGCGCGCCGTGGTGACCATCCGCCGAGTCCGCTCATGCAGGCTGGGCAGCGGGGCGAAGTAGTTGCTGAGCCGGGCCCGGAGGTTCTTGGCCTTGCCGACGTAGAGCACCCTGCCGCGCTCGTCGCTGAAGCGATACACGCCGGGGGTGGTCGGGATCTCGCCCGGCCCCGGCCGGTAGTCGAGCGTCACGGTCGCGGCCTCAGGACGCCGCCGACACGGCGGAGTCGAGCGCTTCCCGCAGGAAAACAGCGGTGTGGCTGGCATCGGACTCTGCCACCTGCTCCGGGGTGCCCGTCGCCACTACCGTGCCACCGCCGGCTCCGCCCTCGGGTCCGAGGTCGATGACCCAGTCGGCGCTCTTGATCACGTCGAGGTTGTGCTCGATCACGATCACGGTGTTGCCCTTGTCGACGAGACCGCCGAGGACTTTCAGCAGCTTGTTCACGTCGTCGAAGTGCAGGCCCGTCGTCGGCTCATCCAACACGTAGACGCTGCGGCCCAGGGATCGCTTCTGCAGCTCGGCGGCCAGTTTGACGCGCTGTGCTTCGCCGCCGGAGAGGGTGGTGGCGCTCTGTCCGAGCCGGACGTATCCCAGACCGACGTCGACCAGGGTGTTCAGGTAGCGGGCGATCGAACTGATCGCCTGGAAGAACTCCGCGGCCTCGCTGATCGGCATGTCGAGCACTTCGGCGATGTTCTTGCCCTTGTAGCGCACGGCGAGGGTCTCGCGGTTGTACCGCGCTCCCCCGCAGACCTCGCAGGCGACGTAGACGTCCGGCAGGAAGTTCATCTCGATCCGGAGGGTGCCGTCGCCCGCGCAGGCCTCGCAGCGGCCGCCCTTGACGTTGAAGCTGAAGCGGCCGGGCAGGTATCCGCGCGCCTTGGCATCCACCGTCTCGGCGAAAAGGGTGCGGATCTTGTCGAACACGCCCGTGTAGGTGGCCGGGTTGGAGCGCGGGGTGCGCCCGATGGGCGCCTGATCGACGTGCACGACCTTGTCGAGCATGTCCATTCCCGTGATCCGACTGTGCCGCCCGGCGACCTGGCGGGCGCCGTTCAGCTCATTCGCGAGAACTCTGTAGAGGACGTCGTTGACCAGTGTCGATTTGCCGGATCCGGAGACCCCGGTGACCGCGGTGAACACGCCGAGCGGGAAGCCGACCGTGATGTCGCGGAGGTTGTTGGCGCGGGCGCCGTGCACCGTCAGGATGCGATCGGGGTCGATCGGCCGGCGTGCCTGGGGCATTTCGATCGATCTGCGACCGGACAGGTAGTCGCCGGTGAGGGATCTGGTGTTGGCGAGCAGGCCGGCGTAGTCGCCGGAGTGCACCACCTCGCCGCCGTGCACGCCGGCTCCGGGGCCGATGTCGACGATCCAGTCGGCGGTGCGGATGGTGTCCTCATCGTGTTCGACGACGATCAGGGTGTTGCCAAGGTCGCGAAGGCGCAGCAGAGTGTTGATCAGGCGGCGGTTGTCGCGCTGATGCAGGCCGATGCTGGGCTCATCGAGTACGTAGAGCACCCCGGTAAGACCGGAACCGATCTGGGTGGCCAGCCGGATGCGCTGGGCCTCACCCCCGGAAAGCGAGCCGGCGGCGCGGGCGAGGCTGAGATAGTTGAGGCCGACCTGCAGCAGGAAATCGAGGCGCAGTCGGACCTCGCGCAGCACCTGTGCCGCGATTTGCGCATCGCGATCGGACAGGACCAGTTCCTGCATGAACTCTGCGGCGTCACTGAGACTCAACTGGCAGACATCGTTGATCGAGCGGCCGTCGACCAGGACCGCGAGCACTGGGGGTCTGAGCCTGGCGCCGTTGCAGGCGGCGCACGGCACTTCGCGCAGATACCCGGCCCAACGCTCCCGCGCCCAGTCGCCCTCGGCCTGCAGGTAGTTGCGCTCGAGGTAAGGGATGACGCCCTCGAAGCCCGAGGTGTACTGCATCTCGCGGCCGAAGCGGTTCTTCCACTTGACGCCCACCGTGAAGTCGTTGCCGCGGAGCACCGCCGCGCGCACATCCTCGCTGAGCGCCCCCCACGGGGTGTCGAGCGAGAATTCCAGCTGCCTGGCCAGACCCGCGAGCAGCTTGTCGAAGTAGTTGTACAGCCCCTTGCCCTGGCTGGTCCAGGGCAGGATGACCCCTTCCCGGATGGAGAGTCCGGGATCACCCAGCAGGAGATCCTCGTCCACCGACATCTGGGTGCCGAGCCCCGAACAGCTGGGGCACGCGCCGAAGGGTGCGTTGAACGAGAAGGTGCGCGGTTCGATCTCGGTCAACTGGAGGGGGTGGCCGTTGGGGCAGGAGAGCTTCTCGCTGAAGGAAACCGTTCCCGCCGGTCCCGGCACGTCGATCAGATCGACGATGACCAGGCCACCGGCCAGCTTCAGCGCCGTCTCCAGCGAGTCGGTCAGCCGGGTCAGCACGTCGGCTCCGGCGACGAGGCGGTCGACGACCACCTGGATGTCGTGCTTGAGCTGTTTCTTCAGCACCGGCGGCTCGCTGAGCTGGATGAGCTCCCCATCGACCATGGCCCGCGAGTACCCGCTGGCGCCGAGCTCGGCGAGCAGGTCGACGAACTCGCCCTTCTTCTGGGAGACGACGGGAGCGAGCACCTGGTAGCGCGTGCCCGCCTCGAGCTCCATCAGCTGGTCGGCGATCTGCTGTACCGTCTGGCTGGCGATGCGGGCCCCGCACTCGGGGCAGTGCGGGATGCCGATTCGGGCCCAGAGCAGCCGCAGGTAGTCGTAGATCTCGGTGATCGTGCCGACGGTGGAGCGCGGATTGCGGTTGGTCGCCTTCTGGTCGATCGAGATCGCCGGACTGAGTCCCTCGATGAAGTCGACGTCCGGCCGGTCGACCTGGCCGAGGAACTGGCGGGCGTACGCCGAGAGCGATTCGACATACCGACGCTGGCCCTCGGCGAAGATCGTGTCGAAGGCGAGGGAGGACTTGCCGGAGCCGCTGAGTCCCGTGAAGACCACGAGTGCGTCGCGGGGCAGTTCGACGTCGATGTTCTTGAGATTGTGCACCCGGGCGCCGAGCACGCTGAGGTGCTGGGCCGTGCTCGTCTTCTCGGTCTTCACTGCATCAATCCTACGTTCGCACCGTTCCACCTCCGCCGCGGTTCGCCGCGGGCGGAGTTCAGAGCACCATCGGTCATTCGAATCTGTGTTCTAGTCTAGCGGATGGCTCCGATCAGCTCAGGTGACCCGCCCTGGCCATCTGCCGGAGTTCCGCCTTGAGTTCAGCAACCTCGTCGCGCAGCCGGGCGGCCAGCTCGAACTTGAGTTCCGCGGCGGCCTGCAGCATCTGGTCGTTGAGATCGGCGATGATCGCCTCGAGCGCGTCGGCGCCGGCGGCGGCCCGTCCCTCCCGTCTGAGGTTCGGCGTCGCAGTTCGTTTGCGGCCGTCGCGGCCGGCCAGCAGTTCGGCGGTGTCGGCGCCTTCGCGAGCCAGCGCCTCGGTGATGTCGGCGATCCGCTTGCGCAGCGGGGTCGGATCGATGCCGTGCTCCGCGTTGTAGGCGAGCTGACGGTCGCGACGCCGGGTGGTCTCGTCGATGGCCCGTCTCATGGAGTCGGTGAGCACGTCGGCGTACATGTGCACCTCGCCGGCCACATTGCGGGCGGCGCGACCGATCGTCTGGATCAGCGAGGTCGATGAGCGCAGGAACCCCTCCTTGTCGGCATCGAGGATCGCCACCAGGGACACTTCCGGCAGGTCGAGTCCCTCGCGCAGCAGGTTGATGCCCACCAGTACGTCGTAGACGCCGGCGCGCAGCTCGGTCAGCAGTTCGACCCGGCGCAGGGTGTCGACGTCCGAGTGCAGGTAACGGACCCGGACCCCGGATTCCGCGAGGAAGTCGGTCAGGTCCTCGGCCATTCTCTTGGTCAGCGTGGTGACCAGGACCCGTTCATTGCGCTCGACGCGCAGCCGGATCTGCTCGAGCAGGTCGTCGATCTGGCCCGCACTGGGCTTCACGATGACCTGAGGGTCGACCAGACCCGTCGGTCGGATGATCTGCTGCACGACACTGTCCGCGACACCCAGCTCGTATTTGCCGGGCGTCGCCGAGAGGTAGACCTTCTGAGTGACCCGATCCAAGAACTCCGCCCATTTGAGCGGGCGGTTGTCCATCGCGCTTGGCAGCCGGAAGCCGTGTTCCACGAGGGTGCGCTTGCGGGACGCGTCGCCCTCGTACATTGCACCGATCTGGGGCACCGTGACGTGGGATTCGTCGATCACGACCAGGAAATCGTCGGGAAAGTAGTCGATCAGGCAGTGCGGTGCCTCCCCCGGGGATCGGCCGTCGATGTGGCGGGAGTAGTTCTCGATCCCCGAGCAGAACCCGATCTGCTCCATCATCTCGATGTCGAACGTCGTCCGCATCCGCAACCGCTGCGCCTCGAGCAGCTTGCCCTGAGCCTCGAGCTCGGCCAGCCGATCGGCAAGCTCGGCTTTGATCGTCACGATCGCTCTCTGCATGCGCTCGGCGCTGGCCACGTAGTGGGAGCCGGGGAAGACCGCGATCGAGTCGATCCCGGCGACGATGTCACCGGTCAGGGGATGCAGCGTGTAGAGGGCTTCGATCTCATCGCCGAACATCTCTATCCGGATCGCGAGTTCCTCATAGATCGGGATGATCTCGATCGTGTCCCCGCGGACCCGGAAGGTGCCGCGGCTGAAGTCGACGTCGTTGCGGGTGTACTGCATCGAGACGAACTTGCGGATCAGGGTCTCACGGTTGATCCGCTGACCGACCGAGAGCGGCATCATCGCCTGAAGGTATTCCTCGGGGGCGCCGAGGCCATAAATGCAGGAGACCGTCGACACGACGATGACATCCCGGCGGCTGAGCAGGGAATTGGTGGTCGAATGACGCAGCCGCTCGACCTCGGCGTTGATCGAGGAGTCCTTCTCGATGAAGGTGTCCGTCTGCGGGACATAGGCCTCCGGCTGGTAGTAGTCGTAGTAGGAGACGAAGTACTCGACGGCATTGTTGGGCAACAGCTCACGGAACTCGGTGGCCAGCTGGGCGGCGAGGGTCTTGTTGTGAGCGAGAACCAGCGTCGGCCGCTGGACCGCCTCGATCAGCCACGCCGTCGTCGCGGACTTCCCGGTGCCCGTCGCGCCGAGCAGGACGACGTCGGTCTCGCCGGCGTTGATGTGCTGCACGAGTTCGGCGATCGCGGTCGGCTGGTCGCCGCTCGGTGTGTACTCGCTGATCACCTCGAAGGGGTGGACGGCGCGTGTCGTTTCCATCCGGTCAGTCTAGACAGGGTCGCTGAGCGCACCGTTCGGGGTGATCGCCTCGACCAGCTGCCACAGCTCATCCGCCTGGCGGATCGTCTCGTCGAGGGAGCCGCTGGAGTCGATCACGATGTCGGCGACGGCTTCCCGATCCGCATCGCTGGCCTGGTTCGCCACCCGCAACTCGGCTTCCTCGACGCTCATTCCGCGCAGCTCGGCCAGGCGGCGTACCCGCTCTCGGATCGGGGCGGAGACCGTCACCACCAGATCGAAGGGCTGATCGACAGCAGCCTCGACCAGCAGCGGGATGTCGTAGACGATCACGACATCCGGGTCTGCTGTGGTCGCCTCGGCCATTCTCACCGCGGTCAGCCGGGCGACCTCAGGATGCACGATGGCATTGAGAGCGGCGAGCTCCGCGGGGTCTCGGAAGACGATCGCACCCAGGGCTGCCCGATCGAGCGAGCCGTCCGGAGTGAGCAGGCCCGTCCCCCAGCGCCGGACGATCGCATCAAGGCCGGCCGAGCCGCGTGCAACGGCTTCTCGAGACAACTGGTCGGCGTCGACCACGATGGCACCGTGCTCGGCGAGTCGACGCGAAACGGTCGACTTGCCCGACGCGATTCCGCCGGTGACTGCGATCAGTGGCACCGCTTCATACTATCCGAGTATGCGAGACTGAAAGCGAGGGAGGGCCCAATGATCGAGTTCATCACGGGCACTGCGCTGGCGACCGCAGCAGGCTTGAACGCCTATGTTCCGCTACTGGCCCTCGGTCTCGCCGATCGCTTCCTCGACGGCTTCACGCTGCCGCCGGCGTGGGCATGGCTCAGCAATGACTGGGTGCTGGTGGTTCTCGGGATCCTGCTGGTGGTCGAGCTGGTCGCCGACGCGATACCCGCGGTGGACAGCGTCAACGACGTCATCCAGACCGTCGTGCGCCCGACCGCGGGCGGACTCGCCTTCGGGGCCGGCGCCTCAGCACAGACGACGCTGATCGCGGATCCTGCCGCCTTCATCCAGTCGAACCTGTGGCTGCCGATCGTGGTCGGCGTCCTCATCGCACTGACCATCCACGTGATCAAGGGGCTTGCCCGTCCGGCACTGAACATCGCCACCGGAGGCGTTGCCGCTCCGATGATCAGCACCGGGGGGAACGTGGCAAGCATCGGGCTGGCCGTCTCGGCGATCCTGCTGCCGGTGCTCGCGCTGATCCTGATGATCGCGGTGATCGTAGCCCTCGTCGTCGTACTGCGTCGCCGCACCATGCGACGGCAGCAGATGAATGTCAGCACCGGACGCGAAAAGGCCGGTCCCGCAGAGGCGGGACCGGCCATCGGACGGCGCTGACTAGGAGTTGCTGGAGAGCTTCTCCCTCAGTGCGGTCAGGGATTCGTCGTCGGCCAGGGTGCCGGCGGCGGCGGACTCGCTCGAGAACGCCGAGGATCCCAGAGCGGCGACCTCGTTGAGCTCCTCGTTGGAGGCGGCGACCTGTTTCTTGTGGGCCTCCCAGCGCGCTTGCGCAGCAGCGTAGTCCTGCTCCCACTTCTCGCGCTGGGTCTCGAAGCCCTCGCGCCATTCGTTGGTCTCGGAGTCGAAGCCCTCAGGGTACTTGTAGTTGCCCTGCTCGTCGTACTCCGTGAGCATTCCGTAGAGGGCAGGGTCGAACTCCTGGCTATCGGGGTCGACGCCCTCGTTGGCCTGCTTGAGGCTCAGCGAGATCCGGCGACGCTCCAGATCGATGTCGATGACCTTGACAAAGACCTCATCGCCGACCGAGACGACCTGCTCGGCCAGTTCGACGTGCTTGCCGGAGAGTTCGGAGATGTGCACCAGGCCCTCGATGCCGTCGGCAACGCGGACGAAGGCGCCGAAGGGAACCAGCTTGGTGACCTTGCCCGGCGCGACCTGACCGATCGCGTGGGTGCGGGCGAACACCTGCCACGGATCCTCCTGGGTTGCC
>CAVPES010000030.1:0-13158 GCA_963703545.1 uncultured Actinomycetota bacterium | reverse complement strand
AGGTAACCGTCGAGGTTGCGCCGGGTCTCGGCGACGCTGTCGCCGCCGAATTTCTCCAGCATCGCGTTGGCGAGCACCAGGGCGACCATCGCCTCCGCCACGACACCCGCAGCCGGCACCGCGCAGACGTCGGAGCGCTGGTGGTGAGCCAGGGCGGCCTCGCCGGTGGCGACGTCGACGGTGCGCAGGGCGTGCGGCACAGTGGCGATCGGCTTCATGCCGGCGCGCACGCGCAGCAGGCCTCCTGTGCTCATGCCGCCTTCGGTGCCGCCGGCCCGGTCGCTGCCGCGCACTATCCCGGCGTCGGTCCGGAACAGCTCGTCGTGTGCCATCGAGCCGGGTCTGGTGGTGGTCAGGAAGCCGTCCCCGATCTCGACCCCCTTGATGGCCTGGATGCCCATCAACGCGCCGGCCAGTTGCGAATCGAGGCGGCGATCCCAGTGCACATAGGAACCGAGCCCCGGGGGAAGCCCGTAGGCGAGCACCTCGACGACTCCGCCGAGCGTGTCGCCGTCCTCGTGGGCGCGGTCGATGCGGGCGACCATGGCCTCCGAGGTGATCGGGTCGAAGCAGCGCAGCGGGTCGGCATCGAGCATGGCGACATCATCGGGGGTGGGCAGCGCGCCGCCGGCGGGGACGTGCACGGTCTCGATCGAGAGGGTGTGGGCGACCAGACGGACGCCGAGTTCGCCGAGGAAGGCGCGGGCCACGGCACCGAGGGCGACCCGGGCGGCGGTCTCGCGGGCACTCGCCCGCTCCAGCACCGGGCGGGCCTCGTCGAAGCCGTACTTCTGCATGCCGACCAGGTCGGCGTGCCCGGGACGCGGCCGGGTCAGCGCGGCGCCGCGGCCCTTGGGCAGGGTCTCGGGCTCGACCTCCTCGGCGCTCATCACCTCGACCCAGCGCGGCCACTCGCTGTTGCCGATGCGCAGTGCGACGGGCGATCCCATGCTGCGGCCGAAGCGGACGCCGCCGGAGATGGTCAGCTCATCCTGCTCGAACTTCATCCGGGCGCCGCGGCCGTAGCCGAGCTTGCGCCGCTCGAGATCGGACTGGATCGCGGCGGCGCTGATCGGCACGTCAGCGGGCAGACCCTCCAGCACGGCAATGAGTTCGGGGCCATGGGATTCCCCGGCCGTGATCCACCTAAGCATGCTCCTATCCTGCCAGACCCCGCCGCCCCCCACCTGAGTTGCGGACTTTGGGGGTTCCGGGGGCCCATTTCGGGCCCCGGAACCCCCAAAGTCCGCAACTCAGGTGGCTTGGGGCGGGGACCAGGGGGTGGCGAGGGAGCGGCCGACGGCGTGGCGCATGGCGCCGAGGACCGCCGGTTCGTCGGCGAGGGGGTGGTCCGGGTCGCCGGCGACGAAGATCCGCACCTGCAGCAGCGCCTGTTCGATGAGCATGTCGATGCCGGGAACGACCGTGCTGCCGGCCTCGGCCCAGAGCCGGGCGAGAGGTGTCGGCCAGGGCTCGTACGAGGCTTCGAAGAGTAGGGCACTGTGCAGTTCCGCCGGGTGCGGCAGCTCGCCGACCGCCGCCGCGGGGATGGTGTTGACGACCAGTTCGGGCAGGAATTCCGGGGTGAAGGCGCCGAGCCGGTGTCGAGTCACGCTCACGCCGAGGCGATCGCCGAGTTCGACGAGCTCGCCGGCCTTCGCCGGATCGCGCAACACCACGGCGACCCGCGCGGCACCGGAGCGCTGCGCGGCGACCAGCGCACTGACCGCGGTCGCCCCCCCGCCGAGAATGACCATCCCCTCGATCGCCGTCAGGCCGGATGCCGCGAGCGCCCTCCGGATCCCGTCGACATCCGTGTTGAAGGCGCTTCGCCGCCCCTCGGCGAGCAGCACCGTGTTGGCGACCCCCGTGAGAGTGACGAGCTCACTGGCGGTATCGACCAGCGCGACCACGGCTCTCTTGAGCGGCATCGTCAGCGACAGCCCGCGCCACGATGCGTCGAGGCCGTCGAGGAAGTGCGCCAGGCCCTGCTCGGGCACCTCGATGGCCTCATACTGCCAGTCCAGGCCGAGGACGGCGTAGGCTGCCCGGTGCAGCTGCGGGGACCGGGAGTGTTCGATCGGTGACCCCAGCACCGCGAGCCGATCAGCCACAGTACGCGGCGTTCTCGTCGCTGGCCGCGCACCACCGCTGCAACTGCAGCACGGCGGCGTCGTGCTGCCCGACGGTCTCGCTGAACACCGTCTCCCCGGTGGCGAAGTTCACCGTGACGAAGAAGAACCACGGGCCGTCCACGGGGTGCAGCGCCGCGTCGATCGCCAGTTCGCCCGGCGCTCCGATCGGCCCGAGCGGCAGGCCGGGGTTCGCGTAGGTGTTGTAGGGGTTCGAGGCGTCGGCGCGCTCCTCCGGGGTGGTCCAGAAGGTGTTCAGCTTGCGCGTGCCGTAGGCGACCGTCGCATCCGACTCGAGTTTCCAGCCGGAGGTGTCAAGGCGGTTGTGGAAAACCCGGGAGACCTTGAAGAAGTCATCGGGGTTGGCGCCCGCCTCGCGCTGGATGATCGAAGCCAGCGTGAGGACCCGGTGACGGTCCTCGACCGCCACGCCCGCGGCGTCGGTGGCCTGGAACATACGGTCGACCAGTTGCTGCAGAATCTCGCGGGCGGAGAGCCCGGGATCGAAGGTGTACTGGGCGGGGAACAGGTACCCTTCGAGGCTGGGCGCCTCCGCCGGGACGCCGTAGCTGGTGACGTCGGCGCCGGCCGCCTCGAAATCGGCGACCGTGAGTCCGCTGCCCGCCGCGAGCAGTTCATAGGTCTGCCAGATGGTCTTGCCTTCGGGGATCAGCACGGTCTGGGTGAGTTTGTTCGCGGGATCCTGGAGCGCGTCAAGCGCCCGCTGGGCGCTCATCTGGCTGCGAAGGCTGTAGGTGCCGGGGTAGAAGGCGACTTGCGGATCTTGCGCCAACAGCAGAGCGTAGAAGGCTTCATAGGTTTTGACGACGTCGTTCTGAGCCAGGGTGAGCGCAACGTCGGAGCCGATGTCACCGGACTGGATCGTGATCAGGACCGTTTCCGATCCGGAACCGACGTAGTCGTCGGGTTCACTCCAACCGAACAGGTCACGGATCTGCTCGCCGTAACTGGTCCACGCCCAGAGGCCCCCACCGCCGGCCGCGAGCAGGAAGACCAGCACGATGGACAGACCGATCCAGAGCCCGGTGCGGCGGCGCTCCGGTTCGACCGGCTGTGCTGCGGACTCTGCGCGTTCCCTGGCTTCCCGCCGAGTCAGCGGTTGACCGTCCGGGCGCCCCGTGTCGGAACCGTCGGTCACGGGCTCGACTGCGGCATCGTGCTCAGGAAACAACTCGTCGAAGGGGTCGAAGGTCACTGAATCGTGGGTCCTTGGCTGGGTGCGATCAGGGTGCCGGGCTCGGTGCCGCTGCTGCGCTCGGAGTCGAGCGCATGTTGCAGAATTATAACGGCCGCCGCTTGGTCGATCACCGGGCGCGCGGAGCGGGTGGAGCGCCCTGCCTCCCGCAGCGCCCTGCCTGCGCTGACGGTGCTGAGCCGTTCATCGACGAGCCGGGTCGGCAGCGCCGTACGCCGGGCGAGAGCCACGGCGAAGTCCCGGGCATCGGTGGTCGAGGCAGTCTCGGCGCCGGAGAGTGAAAGCGGCACCCCCACGATGAGCTCGATCGCCTCGAGTTCCCGGGCGATCATCGCGATGCGTTCGAGATCCGGTCCGTCGCTGCGCGGCACGGTCTCGACCGGGGTGGCGAGGACGCCCTTGGCATCGCAGCGGGACACGCCAACCCTGGCCCGCCCGACATCGACGCCGATTCGAACGCCCGGCCGCACGATCAGCCGCTCACTCCGGAGACGATGGCGGCGAGTGCGGCGGGAATCCGCTCCGGATCCGAGCCGCCGCCCTGGGCCAGGTCGTCCTTGCCGCCGCCGCCGCCGCCGAGGATCGTCGCCGCCGAGCGCGCCAGTGCTCCGGCTCTGATGCCCAGATCCCGCGCGGCAGCGTTGGTCGCCACGATCACATTGGGCTTGCCCGCGATCGCCGCCGCGAGCGCCACCAGCGAAGCACCCGTGCCGAGTCGCTCTCGAACCGTGGTGACCAGCATCCGCAGATCGTCCGCGGAGCCGATCTCGCCCACCGACTGGATCACGGTCGTCAGGGCGCCGAGCGGCGCGGCCTCGGCGACCAGCCCCGGCACTCGCTCGAGCAGCGATCGTGACTCGAGGTCGGCGATTCTCTTCTCGGCCGCCTTGAGACTCGCCATCAGCGCCATGATCCGATCAGGCAACTGTTCGCGCGGCGTCTTCAGGTTCGCCGCCAGCGTGCTGACGATCGCCCGTTCGGTGGCGAGATCCCGAAAGGCTTCGCGACCGACCAGGGACTCGATGCGACGAGCGCTGGATCCGATGGAGGATTCGCCGATGACATTGATCAGGCCGATCTCGGAACTGTGGCGCACGTGGGTTCCCGCACAGAGTTCCCGGGACCAAGGGCCGCCGATGTCGACGACGCGCACCTCGTCCCCGTATTTCTCACCGAACAGGGCCATGGCGCCGAGCGACTTCGCCTCGGTCAGGGGCATGATCCGGGTGATCACCTCGTAGTCGGCGGAGATGGCGTTGTTGGCGACCTCTTCGATCTCGCTGCGGGTGGCCAGGGAGATCGGCTGGTTCCAGTTGAAGTCGAGCCGCATGTAGCCGGACTTGTTGTACGAGCCGGCCTGGTGCGCAGAAGGGCCGAGAATGTCGCGGAGTGCCGCGTGGATCAGGTGGGTGGCCGAGTGCGCCTGGGTCGCCCCGCGACGCCAGACCGGATCGACGAGTGCCGTGGCGATATCGCCGACGTGCACCTCCCCCCGGACGACTTCGACGCGGTGGCTGATCAGGCCCTTGATGGGCTTCTGCACGTCGAGCACGTCGAGTTCCCAGCCGTCGCCGATGATCCGGCCGGAGTCGGCCTCTTGGCCACCGCTCTCGGCGTACAGTGCCGTCTCGGCGAGGATGACCTCCGCGGTGGTGCCGACAACGGCCTTCTTGACCGCGACGCCCTCGACGATCAGTCCGAGCACCGTGCTCTCGGTCTCGAGGCTCTGGTAGCCGGTGAAGATCGTCTCGCCCTGGGCGCGGAAGTCGCGGTAGACGGACAGGTCGGCCAGTGCGGTCTTCTTGGCCTTGGCATCCGCCTTCGCTCGGGTGCGCTGTGCCAGCATCAGGGTGTCGAAGGCGGCGCGGTCGACCCTGAGCCCCTCCTCCTCTGCCATCTCCAGGGTCAGGTCGATGGGGAAACCGTAGGTGTCGTGCAGCAGGAAGGCGGTGTCCCCGGCGAGCTGATCCCCGCCGCGAGACCGGGTCTTGTCCACCGCGAGGTCAAGGATCGTGGTGCCGGCGGCCAGGGTGCGCAGGAATGTCTCCTCCTCGCCATAGGCGAAGGCGCTGATCCGGGAATAGTCGTCGGCGACCTCGGGGTATGCCGCCTTCATGGCGTCCCGGGAGGCGGGGAAGAGCTCGGGGAAGGTGGCGTCCTGCACGCCCAGCAGTCGCATCGCCCGAACGGATCGCCGCAGCAGGCGGCGGAGGATGTAGCCGCGACCCTCATTGGACGGGGTCACGCCGTCGCTCATCAGCATCAGCGACGAGCGGACATGGTCGGCGATGACCCGCATTCGCACGTCGTCGTCGTGGTCGGCACCGTAACGCCGGCCGCTGAGTTCCGCGGCGCGGTCGAGGACCGGGCGGACCTGGTCGATCTCGTACATGTTCTGGACGCCCTGCTTGATGAAGGCGACGCGTTCGAGCCCCATGCCGGTGTCGATGTTCTTGCTGGGCAGCTCGCCGAGGATCTCGAAATCGGTCTTGCTGGTGCCCGCGCCGCGCAGGTACTGCATGAAGACCAGGTTCCAGATCTCGACGTAGCGGTCATCGTCCGTCGCCGGACCGCCGTCCATGCCGTACTCGGGGCCGCGGTCGAAGAAGATCTCCGAGCAGGGCCCGGCCGGACCCGGCTGGCCGGTCGACCAGTAGTTGGTGTCCTTGTCGAGGCGCTGGATGCGCTCGTCGGGCAGCCCGGCGACTGCCTTCCAGAGTGCGATCGCCTCGTCATCGTCCTTGTAGACGGTGACCCACAGATCCTTCTCGTCGAATCCGTAGCCGCCTGCGGACTCCGAAGCGGTCAGCAGCTCCCAGGCGTACTCGATCGCGCCCTTCTTGAAGTAGTCACCGAACGAGAAGTTGCCGTTCATCTGGAAGAAGGTGCCGTGGCGCGGGGTCTTGCCGACCTCGTCGATGTCGTTGGTGCGGATGCACTTCTGCACGCTGGTGGCGCGATCGAAGGGCGCCGGCACCAGCCCGGTGAGATACGGGACGAAGGGCACCATCCCGGCCACCGTGAAAAGCAAGGTCGGGTCGTCGCTGACCAGGGAGGCGGAAGGGACGATGGTGTGACCCCGGTCACCGAAGTAGGTGAGCCAACGCTGGCGGATATCAGCAGTCTGCATGTTTCCTGTTCTGCGGGTCGGCTCGCGGGGCGGTGCAGCCGCCGATCAGATCTTTCTCGTGAATTCGGTGATGGCGTCTTCGACATTGGCGACGGCGGCGCGCAGTTCCTGCTCGCGCGCCCGGTAGCCGTCGCTGACGGCATCGCCGAAGTCCTTGGCCTTCTTGTCCACCTCGGAGAAGAACTCCCCGCCGGTCTCTGTCCTGCCGAAGACATAGGCGGCAATGACGCCTGCAGCGGCGCCGACGATGAGCCAGAGAATCCGTTGCATCATTCCTCGATTCCTTCAGGGTTGGGAGATCCAGCTTAGCGCTTCGAGTCCGGAGGCTTCCTGGGTGCGCACGGCGGCGGCGCTGCCGGCCGGACATGCAGGGAGCGGGTCGCCGACCGGCGACCCGCTCCTCGTGCGACGGGCCTCAGCGCGCGGCGTAGTACTCGACCACGAGCTGAACTTCAGCCGTGACAGGGACCTCAGCGCGCTTGGGCCGGCGAAGCAGACGAGCCTGCAGCTTGTCGAGTTCGACCTCGAGATACGCGGGAGTCTTCGGCAGCAGGTCGACATGGCCGCCGGCTGCGGCGACCTGGAAAGGCTCGAGGCCCTCACTGCTCGGCTTGACGTGGATCAACTGGCCGGGTTTGACCCGGAAGGAGGGCCGGTCGACGAGCTGGCCGTCGACCAGGATGTGGCGGTGCACGACCAGCTGACGGGCCTGAGCCGTGGTGCGGGCGATGCCGGCGCGAAGCACGAGCGCGTCCAGACGCATCTCGAGCAGTTCGACCAGGTTCTCACCGGTCAGGCCCTTGGTGCGACGCGCCTCGTTGAAGACGATGCGCAGCTGCTTCTCGCGGATGCCGTACTGGGCGCGCAGCCGCTGCTTCTCGCGCAGCCGCACCGCGTAGTCGCTGTCGGTCTTGCGCTTGGTGCGGCCGTGCTCGCCGGGGGCATAAGGACGCTTCTCGAGGTACTTGGCGGCTTTCGGCGTCAGCGGGATGCCGAGTGCGCGCGAAAGCCGGGTCTTGCTGCGGGTACGTGACTTGGTAGACACGGTTTCCTTTCAATTGGTGGACACTCTTCACGGTGATGCGGCCTCCCGCACGCGTGAGCGCGCCAAGAAGGCGGAAGAGGGATGTTGCCGACGGAGACCCGGCTACTGGGCTGCTCCGAAACCAGAGGTGGTCATCGACGCAGCCGCACGCGACAACCTTACTGTTGGCGCGGGAAAGTCTAGCACGATGACGTCGCGATCGACTCACTCGCCCCGCGTGATCCTGCGGATCCTGGCCAGCCGGGCCGCGACCTCGCGTTCGTGCCCGTGCTCGGTGGGCCGGTAGTACACGGTGCCCTTGAGTTCGTCGGGCAGGTAGTCCTGGCGCACCACGCCGATCTCGTTGTCGTGCGGGTACTGGTAGCCCTTGCCGTGCCCGAGGCGCTTCGCCCCCGGGTACTGCCCGTCCCGCAGGTGCGTGGGTACCCGACCGAAGTTGCCGGCCCGGATATCGGCGATGGCCTTGTCGATGCCAAGGTACGCGGCATTGGACTTCGGGGCGGTGGCCAGGTACACGACGGCTTCGGCCAGTGGAATGCGGCCCTCGGGCATGCCGATGAACGCGACCGCATCGGCTGCGGCGACCGCGATCTGCAGGCCGAGCGGATCGGCCAGGCCGACGTCTTCGGCGGCGAGGATGACGATCCGCCGGGCGATGAAGCGGGGATCCTCCCCCGCCTCGATCATCCGGGCCAGGTAATGCAGCGCGGCATCAGGATCCGAACCGCGCACGGATTTGATGAAGGCGCTGATCACGTCGTAGTGCTCGTCACCCTGACGGTCGTAGCGCAGCAGGGCACGGTCCACCGCCGTCGACACGGCCTCGGCGGTGATCGCGGGTCGGCTCCTGCCGGTGTGGGAGGCCGACACGGACAGGGCCGCGGCTTCGAGAGCCGTGAGCGCACGGCGGGCATCCCCCGACGACAGCGAGATGATCGCGCTGCGCGCCTCGTCCGTCACGGTGACCGCTCCGTCGAGACCGCGCGGGTCGACGACTGCCCGATCGATCAGCGTGCCCAGATCCTCGTCGGAGAGTTCCTCGAGGGTGAGCAGGAGCGAGCGCGACAGCAGCGGCGAGATCACCGAGAATGAGGGGTTCTCGGTCGTCGCCGCGACGAGGATCACCCAGCCGTTCTCGACCCCCGGCAGCAGGGCATCCTGTTGCGCCTTGCTGAAGCGGTGGATCTCATCCAGGAACAGTACGGTGGCGACGCCGTAGAGGTCGCGGTCGCTCATCGCCTTGTCCATCACCTGGCGCACGTCGCGCACGCCGGCGCTGACCGCGGAGAGCTCGACGAAGCGGCGACCGGAGGTGTGTGCGATCGTCTGCGCGATCGTGGTCTTGCCGGTGCCCGGCGGTCCCCAGAGGATCACCGACACGGTGCTCTGACGCCCGGGCGAATCGGTGGCGAGGCTGACCAGCGGCGAACCCGGTCCGAGCAGATGCTTCTGGCCGGCTACTTCGGCCAGGCTGCGCGGCCGCATGCGCACGGCGAGCGGCGCAGCGGCAGGCTGCAGTGCTTGGCGGTCATCAACCATGACGCTCATCGTATCCTCGGCCGATGGGTGTCACTTTTGGCGGCGGCGGCCGCCTTCCGTAAAGTTCATCTGGGTAGTGTCTCGACGGGTCGACGAAGGAGAACTGTGGCAGCGAACGCGAAGGCCGATCGGGCGGCCAGGGAAGCCAGAGACCGCATGCGCGGATATCGCGCCAGGCAGCAGCTCAATGCCCACCAGCAGTCGCGGCGGGTGCGGGACAACTGGATCGCCGGCGTCGCGGCAGCACTCGTGCTGGCCGGAGCCGTCGGTGCCCAGATCCTCTACTTCACCGTCGGCCCGGGGGCTCCGGCACCGGCGGACACGGCGATGCCGACGGAGCCCGCCGGCGCGAACCAGGGCGACGTGCCCGATCCCGCGGTTGCCGAGGACCGGGTCTGGACGGGGCAGCTCAGCCTCAACGACACCGTTCTGGACATCAGGCTCGACGGGACCGCTGCGCCGCAGGCGGTGGCGTCATTCGTCACCCTTGCCCGGACCGGGTTCTTCGACAACGTCAGTTGCCACCGGTTGACGACCCTTGACGCCATGAGGGTCCTGCAGTGCGGCGACCCCAGCGGTGATGGCTCCGGTGGCCCCGGATACAGCTTCGGTCCCATCGAGAACGCCCCGGCTGACGATGTCTACGTCGAGGGCACGATCGCGATGGCGCGGCAGAGCCAGCAGGCTTTCAGCATGGGCAGCCAGTTCTTCATCGTCTACGAGAACAGCACCATCCCCGCGGACAGTGCAGGCGGTTACACGGTTCTCGGATCCGTCACGGCGGGCCTGGACACCCTGCGGACGACGATCACCGATGCCGGCGTACTCGACGGCAGTCAGGACGGCGCCCCGAAGGTTACAACTCGGATAACAGCCGTGACCGTCCAGTAGGCGTGCAATAGGCTGTTGACGACCCCCGACCAAAGGTGATTGCCGTGCCCACAAACGATTCCGATTCCGCGATCCGGCCCGCTGCCTGGGGTCGTGTTGACGAGTCCGGCACGGTCTACGTCCGCGACGGGGATACGGAACGGGTGGTCGGACAATACCCGGACGGAACCGCGGAAGAGGCACTCGCCTACTTCGAGCGCAAGTACGCCGACCTCGAAGGCCAGGTGCGCCTGCTCGAGGCTCGGTCCAAGGGCGGTGCCCCTGCGCAGGACGTGGCCAAGGCCGTCCAGGGCTTGTCGGTGAAGATCGCGAGCGCCAATGCGGTCGGGGACCTCGATTCGCTCCGGCGTCGCCTCGCCGCGCTCAGCGGCGAGGTGCTGGCGTTGTCCGAAGCGCAGTCGGCCGTGTCCAAAGCGGCGGTCGAAGAGGCGCTCGTCCAGCGCGAGGCGCTGGTGGCCGCTGCCGAGTCCCTGGCAGCGGAAGACCCGGCCAAGGTCCAGTGGAAGCTCACCACGACCAAGCTGGACGAGCTCTTCGCCCAGTGGCAGAAGCACCAGCAGGATGGCCCGCGACTGCCCCGCAACGAGGCCAACGAGTTGTGGAAGCGATTCCGCAGTGCTCGCTCGACGATTGAGGCCAATCGCAAGGCGTTCTTCTCGCAGCTCGACGAGGAGCATCGGGCAGTCAAGGCGCGCAAGGAGGCTCTGGTCGAGAAAGCCCAGGCGCTCGCCGGTCGCGGTGTTGACGGCATCGCCCAGTACCGAGTGCTGCTGGACGAGTGGAAGCTGAGCGGTCGCGCCGGCAAACGGGTGGACGACTTGCTCTGGGATGCCTTCAAGGCCGCCGGTGACGTTCTTTACGGCGCGAAGGCCGAGATCGATGCTCGGGACAGTGCGGGGTTCAGCGAGAATCTGACCCAGAAGCTGGCCCTGCTCGATGAAGCCGAGCAGTTGCTCAAGGTCACCGACCACAAGCAGGCCAAGGATCGACTGACTGCCATCCAGCGCAGGTGGGATGCCATCGGCAAGGTGCCAAGGGAGCAGGTCAAGGTCGTTGAAGACCGCCTCCGCAAGGTGGAGAACCACGTCCGGGCCCTGGTTGACGAGCAGTGGTCGAAGAACAATCCCGAGACGAAAGCGCGAGCCGAGGGTCTGGCCGGCCAACTCACTGCGGCGATCGCCAAACTCGAGACCGAACTGGCCGCGGCACAGGCAGCCGGCGACGCGGCGGCGATCATCCGTGCCGAGGAGGCACTGGCGGCGCGCCGAGTCTGGCTGGAGGCGCTCGGCTCCTGACCGGAGGCCTGAGCGGGGTTCTCCCCAGATCATCGAAGCGGCGCCCGCTCCCGATCGGTGCCGGTGCACACTGTGCCGATGCGCATTCCCGCCGACAGCAGCCCGACCCTGATCCCCTCAGGCATGTTCGCTCCCGCCGAACTCTCGGCGATGCGCCTGGACGGCCATCTGGTGATGCGGGGCGCCGTCTGGTGTGTGCCGGGGTCGCCGACGCGGACGGAGGAGCGCGCCGCCCATCTCGCCGCTGAACTCGGCCCGCGTCGGATCGCGGAGCGGGAGAGCGTGCTCTGGCTGCTCGGCGTCCTGGACACCTTGCCGACGCCGATCCCGGTGTGCGTTGACATTCGTCATCGCTCCGGAGAGTCCTTCGATCGGCGCCTCGCAGTGCGAGAGGTTGTCATCGACGCCGACCAGATCGAGGCGATCGGCGCGTTGAGGTTCACCAGCCCGGCCAGAACGATGCTGGACCTGCTGCGTCAGGACGCGCCGGTCGCCCAGGGGGTGCTCCGGGAATTCGTCCAGCGCACGGCGGTCACCGTCGATGAGGTGCGGGAGCAGGTCGAGCGCCGCGTGCACCTGCCGCACAAGCGCAGGGCGCTCAGTCGCCTCGAGCAGCTGTACGCGGGCATAACCGCGCCGAGTGTCCCGTCGGCTCAGCCCGCAGTGACTCGATAGGCGTCGTACACGGCGTCAATTCTGCGCACGGCGTTCAGCAGCCGATCCAGATGCGTGGTGTCGCCCATCTCGAACACGAAACGGCTGAGCGCGAGGCGCTCGTTCGAGGTCGACACGGAGGCCGAGAGAATGTTGACGTGATTCTCGGAGAGCACCCTGGTGACATCCGAGAGCAGCCCGGAACGGTCCAGTGCCTCGATCTGGATCTGCACCAGGAAGAGGCTCTTCGACGTCGGCGCCCATTCGACGTCGATCATGCGCTCGGGTTCCTTGACGAGCTCCTGCACGTTGCTGCAGTCCGCCTGATGCACCGAGACGCCGCTGCCCCTGGTGATGAAACCGACGATGGCGTCGCCGGGTACCGGCGTGCAGCACTTGGCGAGTTTGACCAAGATATCGGGGGCACCGCGGACGAGGATTCCCGAGTCGCTGTTGCGGATCCGGCGGGACTTGCCAACCGGCACCTGGAAATCGGAGTCGTCGCTCTCGTTGTCGGCGCTGATCAGCGCCAGGATCTTCTCGATGACGGATTGCGTGGAAACGTGGCCCTCGCCGACGGCGGCGTAGAGTCCGGACACGTCCTCGTAGCGCAGCTGAGCGGCGAGGTCCGTGAGCAGCTCCTGGCTCATCAGCTTCTGCAGCGGCAGGTTCTGCTTGCGCATCGCGCGCGCGATGGCATCCTTGCCCTGCTCGATCGCCTCGTCGCGGCGCTCCTTCGTGAACCACTGGCGGATCTTGTTGCGCGCGCGGGTGCTCTGCACGAAATTCAGCCAGTCCTGGCTGGGCCCCGCATCCGGCAGCCCAAGCACGAGGTCACGATTGGCCTGGTCGGCAAGTACGTCGACCTGCCCGACGCCTACCTCTCCGTCACCGAGGCGCTGCGCGCGGGCGGTTTCACCCACGATGCGCGGGTCACGATCCGCTGGATCGCCTCCGACGAGTGCGAGACCCCCGACGGCGCGGCCCGGGAACTCCCCGACGTCGACGCCATCGTGATTCCCGGCGGCTTCGGCGTGCACGGTATCGAGGGAAAGTTGGGAGCACTGCGCTTCGCCCGCGAAATCTGGTCCCGGCTCTGGGGATCTGCCTCGGACTGCAGTGCATGGTGATCGAGTACGCCCGCAACATCGTCGGTCTCACCGGTGCTTCCTCGAGCGAGTTCGACCCGGACACGGAGTTCCCAGTGGTCGCGACCATGGCGGAGCAGGTGGACATCCTGGCCGGAGGAGACCTCG
>CAVPES010000029.1:0-6221 GCA_963703545.1 uncultured Actinomycetota bacterium | reverse complement strand
GTGGGTAATCCTCTGCAACTTCAAGCAATTCGAGGTGTGGGAACCGGGTCGTTATCCGAAGTCTCCGCGACTGACCTTCTCGTTGCAGCAACTGGCCGAGCGATACGACGCGTTGACTTTCCTCTCGGGACCAGAGCAGGTCCCTTCGTTCCTTGAGCACCATCGCGAACTAACTCAAGCCGCAGCCGACAAGTTGGGCAGTGTTTACCAGTCGCTGGTCGATCGATCGGCCGCACCGTCCGATGAAATCATCCGCTTCGCCATGCAATCTGTTTGGACGATGTTCGCGGAGGACCTCAACCTTATCGAGGGGTCGCCGTTTCAGAAGACGATCGAGCAAGTCAAGTTGGCTCCGCAGGATTCGGCGGCGAAGATCGGCTTTCTGTTCCGGGTTTTGAACCAGAAGACCGACAGGCACCGAAGCGGAATCCTGGCCGGTACGCGTTACGTCAATGGGGAATTATTTGCCGAAACGTGTGACCCGGCCGAGAGCGTCGGTCGTGGCGATCAGGAAGCCGCGGCCGCCGGCGTCGTATTCCCATTTCTTGGCGAAACCCAGGCCGTCGATTTCCTCGGCGAGATTGCCGCCGGGATTAAATCTCTGATAGATAGTCACGCCATTATCCTGTCGGACGGCGTAGCTGCGTTCGCCACCCTTGGCATCCGCTTCCAGCGAATAAAAAAGATCCCCTTCCTTGGTGGTAATCTTCCAAATCTGGCCGGCCGCCGCCCCGGATTCGGGACGATAGTGAAACACCCGGCCGCGCAACGCACTGGCACTGCGCGGATCCGAGACCTGCGTAAGCAACAGGCGATCACCGGGACGGGGCGCGGCATAGGTGTAGCGGGCGGTCGTGCCGTCCGGGTAAGTGACCGTGGCGAGCACGGGATAGTCCGCACCGGGCAGGAATTCGTAGCCGTAGCGCACGGTCTGGCCGTTGCTGGCGCTCACTTCTGTGATTACTCGGCCCACGACCCCGCGCAGTTCCGGAACAAGTTCTGGATAACCCTTGCCCTGACGATTCCGACGATGGTCTTCTCGATGGGCTTGCAGGACATCCTGGGGCTGTCCGGACCGCGGTTCCCCGGCAGTGAGCTGATCCCGGCGGCCTTCGGCACCGCCGTCTTCTTCTACGGCGGCCTGGTCTTCCTGCGCGGCGCGGTCGCGGAGCTCCGGGCGAAGTCCCCGGGCATGATGACGCTGATCTCATTGGCGATCCTGGTTGCTTTCGGCTACAGCATCGCGGTGACATTCGGCCTGCGCGGCATGGACTTCTGGTGGGAACTGGGCACGCTGATCACGATCATGCTGCTGGGGCACTGGATCGAGATGACGGCTGTGATGAATACCCAGAACGCCCTCGGCGCCCTGGCGAAGCTGCTGCCCGACCAGGCGGAGATCTGGCATGAGGACCAGTGGATGCTGATGCCGGTCGCCGAGGCGGGCGTCGGCGCCCGGGTTCTGGTCCGCCCGGGCTCGGCGGTCCCCGTCGACGGTGTCATCATCGAGGGGGAGTCCGACCTCGACGAATCCCTGCTGACCGGCGAATCCGCCGCGGTGGACAAGGGCGTCGGGGACACGGTCGTCGCCGGCAGCATCAACGGCTCCGGCGCTCTGACCATCGAGGTCGCCAAGACTGGCGAGGCGACCGCGCTCGCCGGGATCATGCGCTTGGTCGAGCAGGCCCAGTTGAGCCGATCGCCCGCGCAACTGCTGGCCGACCGCGCCGCGGCGCTGCTGTTCTACTTCGCCGTCGGGGCCGCCGTCCTCACGGCGATCGCGTGGAGCCTGCTGAGCCCTGATGACCCGAGTTTCGTGCTCGAGCGGGTCGTCACCGTGCTGGTGATCGCCTGTCCGCACGCTCTCGGGCTGGCCGTCCCCCTGGTCGCCCAGATCTCGACCACCCTCGGCGCCCGCAACGGCATCCTGGTACGGGAGCGCACCGCGCTCGAGCAGGCGCGCCTCATCGACGTCGTGCTCTTCGACAAGACCGGAACCCTGACCGAAGGCCGGCAGGGCGTGTACAAGGTGGTCGCCTCCGCCCGGAAGGGCTCCACCGCAGCGGTGGGCGGAACGCCGGCCGGCTCGGCTCCGGCGGGCGAGGACCCCACCGCCGCCAAACGGGAGATGCTGCGGCTGGCCGCCGGCGTCGAGCAGAACGCCGAGCATCCGATCGCGCGCGCGATCGTGGCTGCCGCCGTCGAGGCGGGAGTGAGCGTGCCGCCCTCGAGCAGCTTCGAGGCGCTCGCCGGACGCGGCGCGACCGCCGTTGTCGACGGTCATCGAGTCGAGGTGGTGAGCCAGCGCGTGCTGAACGAGCGCGCCATCACCCCGGACGCGGCCCTGATGGACAGCGTCGATGAGGCGGCGGAAACCGGCAAGGGAGTGGTGTTCGTGCTCCGCGAGAACGAGGTGCTCGGACTGATCGCCCTCGCCGACGTGATCCGGCCGGAGTCGAAGCAGGCCGTCGATCTGCTTCGCGAGCGCGGCATCCGGGTGGCGATGCTGACCGGTGACTCCGAGGCGGTCGGCGCGTGGGTCGCCGGCCAGCTCGGCATCACCGAGGTCTTCGCCGAGGTGCTGCCCGGCAGCAAGGCCGAGATCGTGCAGCGTCTGCAGCGTGACGGCTCACGAGTGGCCATGGTCGGCGACGGGATCAACGACGCCCCGGCCCTCAGCCAGGCGGATATCGGCATCGCGATCGGCGCGGGAACCGATGTCGCGATCGAGTCGGCCGCGATCGTGCTGGCCTCCAGCGATCCGCGCGGCGTCTCCGAGCTGGTCATCCTGTCGCAGGCTACCTATCGGAAGATGCAGCAGAACCTGTTCTGGGCGACGGGCTACAACGTGATCGGCATCCCCCTGGCTGCGGGGGTGCTCGCCTTCGCCGGGATCCTGCTCTCGCCCGCGCTCGGTGCCGCCCTGATGTCGATTTCCACGGTGGTCGTCGCGCTGAACGCCCAACTGCTGCGGCGGCTGCGGCTGAGTGCCGAAACCGTGGAATCCACTGCCGACAGCCCCGCACGGCAGCCCGAGTCAGTAGCCTGACCCGGCGACGTGAACGTGCGGCGGGTGCGGGCAGCCGCGCCGAGGTCCGGTAGTTCGCGAACGGTCTCACCATGTGGCACAATTGACAAGTTGTCGCGACGGCCCCATCGTATAGCGGCCTAGTACGCCGCCCTCTCACGGCGGTAACGCGGGTTCGAATCCCGCTGGGGTCACCACCCGAAACCCCCGGCCCACACCGGGGGTTTCCCCTTCCCCGCAAACCGCCCCCGCCTCCGCCCCCATACGGCAGTGCTGGAAGTGCAGGAGTTTTCGGCCGACTCGCCGGGTCGGCACTCATCTCATCGGCGTGCCGCGCTCAATCTCCTGCACTTCCGACAACGACGGCGGGGGCGGCGTGCGGGCCGGGGTTCGGGGTCAGCAGGGCCCAGCGGTCGATCAGGGCGAGGGCCACCGCCGAAATGATGAAGACCAGGTGGATGGTCACCTGCCAGAACACCCCGTTCCAGGTGTAGTCGCCAGTGTCGTTCGGCCCGCCAAGTCCGCTGACCTCGATGAAGGTTTTCAGCAGGTGGATCGAGGAGATTCCGATGATCGCCATGGCCAGCTTGACCTTCAGCACGTTGGCATTGACGTGGCTGAGCCACTCTGGCTGGTCGGGGTGACCCTCTATCTGGATTCTCGAAACGAAGGTCTCGTAGCCTCCTATGATCACCATGATCAGCAGGTTTGCGATCATTACGACGTCGATCAGGCCGAGCACCAGCAGCATCACGCCGGCCTCGTCGAGCTCATTGAGGTGCGTGAGCAGATTCCACAGCTCCTTCATGAACAGGACGACGTAGATGCCCTGGGCGACGATCAGCCCAAGATAGAGCGGTGCCTGCAGCCATCGGCTGAGGAAGATGAAGTATCCGAGCCCGACGGAGGCTCTGCTTGTTTTGAACTCTCGTGTCTCCAGGCTCACAGTTCTCGGGTTCCCTTCGTCTGGTGTTCGTCAGATTCTAGGGCCACGGCGTGAAGCGATCACGCGGCTGATATGCTGAGCCTGCGAAGGGGAGTATCCCATCTCATCGTGTTCGTCAGTACAGTCCGCACCGGCGCGGGCTCGGACACGGTGGCACTCACGTGCGGGAGAGACTTTCGGCTGATTGCCAATCCCCGAAAGGTCCCATGGAACTCGCGCTTCCCCTCTGGTTCGAAACTACCTCTCTCGTCGTCCTCACCCTGATCCTGGTCGCTGACCTGCTGCTGGTGCTGAAGCGCCCGCACATCCCCTCAGTCCGGGAATCGTCGCTCTGGGTGGCCTTCTACGTAGCCCTCGCGCTGATCTTCGCGTTCCTGATCTTCCTGCACGGCGAGACTGAACTGGCCGGGCAGTTCCTGGCCGGCTGGCTGACCGAGTACAGCCTCTCGATCGACAACCTGTTCGTCTTCGTGATCATCATGACCCGGTTCGCGGTGCCGAAGAAGTATCAGCAGGAGGCGCTGATGGTCGGCATCATCCTCGCGCTGATCTTCCGCGGGATCTTCATCCTGCTCGGCGCCCAGCTGATCGCCAACTTCAGCTGGATCTTCTACGTCTTCGGCGCCTTCCTGGTCTACACGGCGTGGAACCAGGCCTTCGGCCATCACGAGGACGAGGGCGCCAAGGACGGCTTCGTCATCCGGACGCTGCGCAAGAGGGTCGCCATCACCGACCACTACGACGGCCCGAAGCTGCGCACCACGGTCAACGGCAAGCGATTCTTCACACCGATGCTGATCGTGTTCATCTCGCTGGGCACCACCGACCTGCTGTTCGCCCTGGACTCGATCCCGGCGATCTTCGGTATCACCCAGAGTCCGTTCATCGTCTTCACCGCGAACATCTTCGCGCTGATGGGCCTGCGCCAGCTCTACTTCCTGCTGGGCGGCCTGCTGGAACGCCTGGAGTACCTCAAATACGGCATCGCCTTCATCCTCGCCTTCATCGGCGCGAAGCTCGTGTTCCACGCGTTGCACACCAACGAGGTGCCGTTCATCAACGGCGGTCACGGCGTCGAGTGGGCGCCCGAGATCGGCACCTGGACCTCGCTGGCGGTGATCGTCCTTTCGATGGCCGTCGCCACCGTGGCCAGCCTGATCGCGGTCAGGCGCCGCGAGGCCGCGGGGGCGCCGCCGGTGCACCTGGGCCCTGCAGAGGAGAGCGACATCGAGGAGCACCGGCACTTGAGCGAGTAGGCGCTGGGTGGCTGCTCCGGCCCGCGCAGTCGGCAGGCGCGCACCGAGTGCTAGTCTTATCCGATGCATTTCCTGCTCCTGCTTAGCCGCCGCGACGGGTCATAGTTCCGAGGCCCACCCCGTCGCGGAGTCTCTCGTCGGCTGTATTTCGCACGCAAGGAGAACGCACAATGAGCACCACCAGCAGCGGCACGCCCCGGCCGCGCACTCTCGCCGAGAAGGTCTGGGACGACCACGTCGTGGTCCCGGGCGAGGACGGCAGCCCCGACCTGATCTACATCGACCTGCACCTGGTGCACGAGGTGACCAGCCCGCAGGCCTTCGACGGCCTGCGCCAAGCCGGCCGGCCGCTGCGACGCACCGATCTGACGATCGCGACCGAGGACCACAACACCCCGACACTGAACATCGACCGCGAGATCGCCGACCCGGTCAGTCGCACCCAGATCAACACCCTGCGCGCGAACGCCGCGGAGTTCGGGGTGCGCCTGCACTCCCTCGGTGACAAGGAGCAGGGCATCGTGCACGTCGTCGGGCCGCAGCTTGGCCTGACCATGCCGGGCATCACGGTCGTCTGCGGCGACTCGCACACCTCAACGCATGGTGCCTTCGGGGCGATGGCCTTCGGCATCGGCACGAGCGAGGTCGAGCATGTGATGGCCACCCAGACGCTGCCACTGCAGCCGTTCAAGACGATGGCGATCAACGTCGAGGGCACTCTGCGGCCCGGGGTGACCGCCAAGGACGTCATCCTCGCCGTGATCGCCAGGATCGGCACGGCAGGCGGCCAGGGCTATGTGCTCGAGTACCGCGGCAGCGCGATCCGCGCGCTCTCCATGGAGGGCCGGATGACGATCTGCAACATGTCGATCGAGGCGGGCGCCCGTGCCGGCATGGTCGCCCCCGATGAGACCACTTACGCCTACCTGAGAGGCCGCCCGCATGCCCCGGAGGGCGCCGACTGGGACGCGGCGATGGCCTACTGGCAGAC
>CAVPES010000028.1:0-27458 GCA_963703545.1 uncultured Actinomycetota bacterium | reverse complement strand
TGCGGCGATCTCAGCCGACTCGCTGCGCGAGATCAACATCACCGAGTAGGCGCCGGGCTCAGGCCCGCGCAGCCTGCCAAGTCAGCCAGCCGCCGTCGAGGTTGCGCACCCGGAATCCGTGCTCTGTCAGCAGTCGGGCTGCGGTGTGACCGCGCTGGCCGACCTTGCAGTGCACGATGATGTCTTCGCCGGTGATCTCGTCCAGACGCTCGCGCAGCTCATCGAGGGGGATGTTGACACTGGAAGGGATGCCTCCGCCGGAGTGCTCCTCGCTCGTGCGCACGTCGATGAGGGTCGCACCGGCGGCGATCGCTCCATCGAGTTCATGCCACTGGATGGTGTCGGAGCGGCCGCTGGTGACATTGTCGATCACGTAGCCGGCCATGTTGATCGCGTCCTTCGCGGAGCCGAACTGCGGCGCGTAGGCGAGTTCCAGATCCATCAGATCCTCACCGCGCAGACCACCCGCGATGGCGGTGGCGATCACGTCGATGCGCTTGTCGATGCCCTCGGCGCCCACGGCCTGCGCGCCGAGGATGGTGCCATCCTTGGCATCGAGTACGAGTTTCAGCGCGAACTGCTTGGCACCGGGGTAATAGGTGGCATGGGAGTTCGGGTGCAGGTGCACGACCCGGATCGAGCGGCCGGCGGCCAGGGCGGCGCGCTCGGACATGCCGGTCATCGCGGCGGCGATGCCGAATGCGGTGACGATCGCCGTGCCGATGGCCGGCCGAGCTCGGCTGGGCAGTCCGGCGATGACGTCAGCGACCAGTCGGCCGTGGCGGTTGGCGAGGTTGGCCAGCGGGATCAGCCGGGAGCCCTGATCGGTGGCCTTCTCGACGGCGTCGCCCACCGCGAAGATGTCGGGGTCGCTGGTGCGCAGCTGCTCGTCGACCGCAATCCCGCCGCTGCGGCCGAGGCTCAGGCCGGCTGCGGCCGCGAGGCTCGTCTCGGGCACGACGCCGACGGAGAGGACGGTGAAGGCATCCTCGATCACCGTGCCATCTGCCAGGGTGATCGAATCCTCGGTGATGGCCGAGGCGCCCGTGTTCACATGCACCCGGACCCCGGAATCCTCCAGGTGACGGCCGAAGGGCCGGATCATCTCCTGATCGAAGCCGGGCAGGATCGTGGGCGCGAACTCGACGATGTGCGTCTCGATGCCTCGTCGGACGAGATTCTCGGCGAGCTCGACGCCGATGAATCCGCCACCGACGATGACCGCCCGCGGTTGCCGGCGCTCACTGGCGAGTTCGTGCAGGTGATCGGCGTCCTCGACGGTGCGCAGCACGCTGGCATGCTCGGCCCCGGGGATTTCGGGCAGCCGCGGGCGCGCGCCGGGGGAGAGGATCAGGCTGTCGTACTCGTAGCGCTGCTCGAGGCCGCTAACGGTGTCCCGCGCGGTGACCGTGTGGGCTTCCCGGTCGATAGTGGTCGCCTCGGTCGACACGTGCACGCGGATCCGGAAGCGCTCCCACAGCGAATGCGGGGTCTGCAGCAGGATGGAGTCGCGTGATCGGATCTCGCCGCCCACGTAGTAGGGCAGACCGCAGTTCGCGTAGCTGACGTTTCCGGATTTCTCGAGCACGGTGATCTCGGCGGTCTCATCCAGACGACGCAGCCGCGTCGCCGCGGACATGCCGCCGGCGACCCCGCCGATGATGATGACGCGTCGAGCGCTCATGCCGCGCCCGTTTCGACCTGCAGGCCGGACTGCTGCCACGCGGAGGTGCCGCCGGCGATCGAGTGCGCGGTTCTGCCGGTCTGGGAGATCCAGACGGCGGCCTGCATGCTGCGGCCGCCGGACTGGCAGATCACGTACACGTCGCGGTCGCGGGGCAGCGATGCTTCGGCGGCGACCAGTTCGCCCAGGGGGAGGTTCAGCGCGCCGGGGACGTGGCCGCCGTGGTACTCCCAGCCTTCGCGGACATCGATCACGAAGGCGTCCCCGCCGGCGTTCTTCAGGGCAGTGACGGAAATCTCGTCGTACATGGGGCTCCTAGCTCTCGATCGCTATTATACCCCCGGGGGTATAAATGTCGAATCCTTCATGGGTGTATATGGGCCCAGTTCGTCGGTCTGGCCGACGTCGGGTTCGGGCCGGGTCAGCGCTCAGTGCGACGCTCAGGCCAGTGACAGGAAGGCCTTCTCCAGTGCGGCACGGTCGCTCGTGCCGCTCTCGTCCGTCGCGCACTTGCTGAGTCCGGTCGCCACGATGCTGAAACCGGCGCGGGTGATCGCGGAATTCACCGCGGACAGCTGCATCACCACGTCCTGGCAGTCGCGGCCTTCGTCGATCATCCGCAGCACGCCGGCCAGCTGGCCCTGGGCGCGAAGCAGGCGGGTACGGGCGGACTTGAGGTCTTCAGCGTCCAGTTGCATGATCACTCCTCTGATCGAGATAGCTCATGATACCCCTGCGGGTATCGCTCGTCGTGCTCTAAGGCTACTCGATCGCTAGAGTTGGATCGTCTCGTCCACCCAAGCCAGGAGCACCGTGTCCCGCCAGATCTCCCTCGCCGTCATCCCCGGGGACGGGATCGGCCCCGAAGTCATCGTCCAGGCGCTGCGCGTGCTCGATGCCGTGACCGCCGGCAGCGACGTCACGATCACGCGAACCGAGTTCTCCCTCGGTGCCGCGCGCTATCTGGCCACCGGCGATACGCTGACCGACGAGGATCTGGCCGCGATCGCCGGGCACGACGCGATTCTGCTGGGTGCCGTCGGCGGGCAACCCGGGGATCCGCGCCTGAAAGACGCCAATATCGAGCGCGGGATGCTGCTGAAGCTGCGGTTCGCCCTTGACCAGTACGTGAACCTGCGCCCCTCGCTGCTGTTCCCCGGCGTGGTGAGCCCCTTGGCGAGTCCGGGCACGATCGATTTCGTGGTCGTGCGCGAGGGCACCGAGGGCCCGTACGTCGGCAATGGCGGTGCGATTCGGGCGGGCACCCCGCAGGAGGTCGCCAACGAGGTCTCGGTCAACACGGCTTTCGGCATCGAGCGCGTCGTGCGCCACGCCTTCGCGGTCGCGCAGTCCCGCCCGGCCAGGAGACTCACGCTGGTGCACAAGACCAATGTGCTGGTCTACGCCGGCTCGCTGTGGAGCCGCATGGTCGCCGCCGTGGCCCGTGAATTCCCGGACATCGCGGTCGACTACCTGCACATCGATGCGGCGACCATCTTCATGGTCACCGACCCGTCGCGCTTCGACGTCATCGTCACCGACAACCTCTTCGGCGACATCATCACGGACTTGGCTGCGGCGATCAGCGGCGGGATCGGTCTGGCAGCCTCCGGGAACATCAACCCGACGGGTGCCTTTCCCAGCATGTTCGAGCCCGTGCACGGCTCCGCGCCGGACATCGCAGGACTCGGCACGGCGGATCCGACGGCGGCGATCCTCTCGGTCGCGCTGCTGCTCGATCATCTGGGTCTGGCCGCGGAGGCGCTCCGGGTGCGTCGGGCGGTGGCAGCGGATCTGGCGAGCCGCACCGGTGCGCCGCGCAGCACCGCCGAGATCGGCGACGCGATGATCGCACTGAGCTGACCGGTCCAGTTGGCGCGTGCTGGCATGACTTCCCGGCGAAGTGCAGCGCTCCGGCTCAAACCGGAGCAGAATTATCTAACGCTTCAAAAAAGGACACCGATGAAGAACCTCCTCGCTGACACCTCCCTGAACTTCGCCGTGACGCGTTCGCTGACGCCGATGCCCGATGCCGAGCGCGAAGCCGCGCTGGTCGACCCGGGTTTCGGCCAGATCTTCACGGATCACATGGTCGACATCTGCTGGTCGGTGGGCGGTGGCTGGCACCGTCCGCGCGTGCGGCCGTACGGTCCCATTTCGCTGGACCCCGCAGCCGCGGTGCTGCATTACGCGCAGGAGATCTTCGAGGGGCTGAAGGCATACCGGCATGCCGACGGCTCGATCTGGACCTTCCGACCCGAACAGAACGCGCTGCGGATGCAGCGCTCGGCCAGGCGACTGGCCATGCCGGAACTGCCGGTCGAGTACTTCATCGAATCCCTGCGCCAATTGATCGCGGTCGATGCAGCCTGGGTGCCGAGCGCGCCCGAGACCAGCCTCTACATCCGGCCGTTCATGTTCGCGAAAGAGGCGTTCCTGGGGGTGCGGCCGGCCAACAAGATCGACTACTACGTCATCGCGAGCCCGGCCGGCGCCTACTTCAAGGGCGGCGTCGCACCCGTGTCCATCTGGCTGTCGACCGAGTACAACCGGGCGGCCCCGGGCGGAACAGGGGCGGCCAAGACCGGCGGCAACTACGCGGCGAGCCTGCTGCCGCAGTCCGAGGCGTACGAGAACGGCTGCGCCCAGGTGCTCTTCCTGGACGCCGTCGAGGGCAGGTACCTCGAAGAACTCGGCGGCATGAACGTCTTCCTGGTCAAGAAGGACGGCACCCTGGTCACCCCGGCGACCTCGGGGTCGATCCTCGAGGGCATCACCCGGGACAGCATCATCCAGCTCGCCAAGGATCGCGGCCACGCGGTGGAGGAGCGAGCGGTGAGCCTGGACGAGTGGCGCGACGGCGTCGCCTCGGGGGAGATCGCGGAGGTGTTCGCCTGCGGCACGGCTGCGGTGATCACGCCGATCTCCGAGCTCAAGGGACCGGGCTTCTCGATCGGCGATCCCAAGGCGCCGGCGGGCGAACTGACGATGAGCCTGCGGCAGGAACTGACCGACATCCAGTACGGGCGCATCCCCGACCGCCATGGCTGGCTGACCCGGTTGGACGCCCCGGCCTGATGCTCCATGCCGGGCTGCCGGGCTGTTGCATGCCATTCGGCTGCATGATCGGATGGACCGGGCCGGGCGGGTGGGCTGGTGGCAGGGACGAAGCCGGCAGGCCCCTAAGCTTGACCGGTGAGAATTGCGCGATTCAGTACCGAAGGCAACGAACTCCGCTACGGCATCGTCGATGAGGATGAGTTGGTCGTCCTCGACGGCGATCCGATGTTCAGCGGCTACCAGACCACAGGAGAGCGTCTGCCCCTAGCCGATGTCAAGCTGGTGGCGCCGGTGATACCGCGGTCGAAAGTCGTCTGCGTGGGGCTCAACTTCATGGACCACCGCAACGACATGGCGATGCCCGCTCCGGAGTCGCCGCTGATCTTCCTGAAGCCCAATACGTCGGTGATCGGCCCGGGCGAGTACATCCAGATCCCGCCGGTGCCCGGTCGGATCGTGCACGAGGGGGAGTTGGCGGTCGTGATCGGCAGGATCGCCAGCCGGGTTCCGGTCGAGCGGGCGATGGACTACGTCTTCGGGTACACGATCGCGAACGACGTGTCGGCGCGCGACGAGATGTTCCGGGACGGGCAGTGGGCCAGGGCGAAGGGCTACGACACCTTCTGCCCGACCGGGCCGTGGATTGAGACCGAGCTGGACCCCTCCGATCTGCAGATCACCACCCACGTGGACGGTGAACTGCGCCGATCGGGCCGGACCAGCGACATGGTGTATTCGATCCCGGAGATCATCGCCTACGCCTCGGACGTATGGACACTGCTGCCCGGCGACCTTATCCTGATGGGCACGCCTGCCGGCCTCGGCGGCTTCGTCGACGGCCAGACGATCGACATCACCATCGAGGGCATCGGCACCCTGTCCAACCCCGCCCGCAACCGCTGACCCCCACCTGAGTTGCGGACTTTGGGGGTGTGGGGAGGTAAAACCGGCCAGTTTTGAAACGAAAGTCCGCAAGTCAGGTGGCGGAGAAGGATAGGGACGGGATGAGCGAGGGCGGTATGGAGGTGCGCGGGATCCAGCGACGCACCGTCGGGCTGCTGGCGGTCGGCCAGATCCTCGGCGGGCTGGGCATGGGATCGACGCTGTCGATCGGCGCACTGCTGACCGTGAGCGTCTCCGGATCCGCGGCGTGGTCGGGGATGGCGGCGACGGGTCTGACGCTCGGGGCTGCACTTCTGGCGATTCCGCTGGCCCGACTGGCGGCCCGACGTGGACGGCGCTTCGCACTGACACTGGGATCGGTGATAGCCCTCGCCGGCGCCGGAGTGGCTCTGGTCGCCGCGACGCTGCCGTCGTTCGGGTTGCTGCTGCTCGCCTTCGCGATGCTCGGCGCGGGCAGCGCCACGAACCTGCAGGCGCGGTTCGCCGCCGCCGACCTGGCCAGCCCGCAGACGCGCGGCCGGGACATCTCCCTGGTCGTCTGGTCGACCACGATCGGCGCGGTGGCGGGGCCGAATCTGCTCGGCCCCGGCGAAACCCTGGGCGCTGCCCTTGGCCTGCCCGACCTGACCGGACCGTTCCTTTTCACGATCGTGGCGCAGCTGCTCGCCGCCGTCGTGTATGCCGCCGGCCTCCGTCCTGACCCGTTGCTGATGTCGCGGCAGCAGCCGTCAGAGCACGGCGTGAGCGGCGCCGCTGTCATCGAGCCATCCCGCAATCGCGCGCTGTTCGCCATCCTCACCCTCGCTCTGAGCCATGCGGTGATGGTCGGGGTGATGTCCATGACGCCGGTGCATCTGAGCACACACGGTGCGAGCCTGGTGATCGTCGGGGTGACGATCAGCCTGCACATCGCGGGGATGTACGCGTTGTCGCCGGTCTGGGGCATCGCCTCCGACCGACTGGGCCGGGTGCCCACGATCCTGATCGGGCAGGGCCTGCTGGTCGCCGCCCTGCTGTTCACCGGGTTCGGTGCGGAGCAGTCCGGGTCGGTCACAGTGGGGCTGATCCTGCTGGGACTCGGCTGGAGCGTGTCAACGGTGTCCGCCTCGGCGCTGGTCACCGAGTCGGTGCTGCTGGAGGACCGCCCGCGGATCCAGGGTCGGGCGGACTTCAGCATGAACCTCGCCGGTGCCGGCGGTGGCGCGCTCGCGGGCGTCGCCCTGGCCTCCGCCGGCTATTCCGGCCTCTCCTTCATAGCCCTCGCCCTGGTCGCTATCGTCATCATCGCCTCCGCCCTCCTCCGCACCACCCCTCCGGTCCTGTCGGAAGTGCAGGAGAATCCGCACGACACGCCGCGTGCCGGGGCTGCCTGACGGCGCGTCGCCCGCCATCTCCTGCACTTCCGACGCCCGATAGGATTGGGGGGTAATGAGTGAGATGACGCTGCCCTTCTCCGATGCGACCGGGTCCGATGTTCGAGTCCGGTTCTGCCCCTCGCCGACGGGGGTGCCGCATGTGGGCATGATCCGGACGGCCCTGTTCAACTGGGCCTACGCGCGGCATACCGGCGGCACCATGATCTTCCGGATCGAGGACACCGATGCCGCCCGGGACAGCGAGGAGAGCTACCTGCAGCTGGTCGAGGCGTTGCGCTGGCTGAAACTCGATTGGGACGAGGGTGTGGAGGTCGGCGGCCCGCATGCGCCGTACCGCCAATCCCAGCGTCGCGAGATCTACGCGGATCTGATCGACCAGCTCATCACCGCCGGACACGTCTACGAGTCGTACTCGACCGCCGAGGAGATCGACGCACGCAACGATGCCGCCGGTCGTCCGCGCCAGCAGGGCTACGACAACGGCGACCGCGACCTGACCGCCGAGCAGCGCGCTGCCTTCCGGGCCGAGGGGCGCGAGCCGGCGCTGCGCCTTCGGGTACCCGACATCGATGTCTCGTTCACCGACCTGATCCGCGGCGAGATCACCTTCCCGGCCGGCTCGATCGTTGACTTCGTCGTGGTCCGGCCCAATGGTGAACCGCTCTACACCTTCGTCAACCCTGTCGACGATGCGCTGATGGGGGTGACGCACGTGCTTCGCGGTGAGGATCTGCTCTCCTCCACGCCCCGCCAGATCGTCCTCTACGCCGCACTGATCGAGATCGGGGTGGCGAAGGTCGTCCCGCAGTTCGCCCACCTGCCCTATGTGATGGGCGAGGGCAACAAGAAGCTCTCCAAGCGGGACCCCGAATCCAACCTCTTCCACCACCGCGAGCGCGGCTTCATCCCGGAGGGCCTGACCAACTACCTCAGCCTGCTCGGCTGGTCGCTTGCCGCGGATCGCGACGTGTTCTCGATGGACGAGATGACGGCGGCCTTCGACGTCGCCGACGTCAACCCCAACCCGGCCCGCTTCGACCTGAGGAAGGCGGAGGCGCTCAACGGCGACCACATCCGGTTACTGTCGGCCGCCGACTTCGCCGGCCGACTGCTGCCCTACCTCTCGGCAGCCGGCCTGATCAGCACCCCGCCGTCGCCGGGGGAACTGGCGGTGCTCGATCAGGCCGCGCCACTGGTGCAGGAGCGAATGCAGCTTCTGGGCGAGGCCCCTGGCCTGCTCGGCTTCCTGTTCACGGAATCCGCCGATCTGGAGTACCAGGCGGACGCGTTGGCGGGCCTGCCCGAGGGTGCCGCCGGAATTCTCGCTGCCGCCGCAACGGCGCTCTCGGCCGTGCCGGACTGGGATCACCAGGCGATTCAGGCGAGCCTGAATGCCGCGCTGATCGACGGACTCGGTCTGAAGCCGCGGCTCGCCTTCGGGCCGCTGCGCACGGCGATCTCGGGGCGGCGGGTGTCGCCTCCGCTGTTCGAGTCGATGCAGATCCTCGGCCGCGAGGCCTCCCTCGAGCGGCTCGCCCGGCTCACCGCTGCGCTGGCGAGTCAGACGCACTAGGGACTCTCCGAGCAGAATGGGCGGCCAGTGAGCGATACCTACGACATCGTCGTGATCGGCGCCGGGCCCGCCGGATTGTCCGCCGGTCTGAATCTGGTGCGCGCCCGTCGCCGGGTACTGGTGCTGGACTCGAATCGCCCGCGCCATGCCGCGACGCTGATGTCGCACGGATTTCTGACCCGCGACAACACCCCACCCGGCGAGCTGCGACGTATTGCTCGGGAGGAATATCTGTCCTACCCGGAGGCCGAGCATCAGTACGCCGAAGTCCTGTCGGTGCGCACCGTCTCTGATTTCACTGTCCCGGAAGCGGCGCAGATGGAGAACTTCACCACGGGGGCGCCGGGGCTCTTCGACGTCGAGGTCACGGGGGTGCGCGGCAGCCAGGATCGGACGGTGCGCACCCGGATGGTGCTGGTCGCAACGGGGCTGAGCGAAACGCTGCCCGACCTGCCGAGTATCAAGTCCTTCTACGGGATGGGGCTGTTCAGCTGTGTCGCCTGCGACGGTTACGAGTACAGCGACCGCCCGATCGCGCTGATCGGCGAGACCAGCGATCTGGCCTGGCGTGCCCTGCTGATCGCCCAGTGGAGCAACCGCCTGACTGTGTTCACGAACGGAACGGACCCGATCGGCCCCCAACAGGAGGCGGTGCTTCGGGATGGAGGTGTCGCCATAGAGCGGCGCCGGATCGACGACGTCCTGGGTGACAAGGAGGGAATCCGGTCGATCCGACTGGCTGACGGCGAGGAGATCGAGATCAGCGGAGGCTTCGTGCGGCCGCGCTGGGATGCCTCTCTCGGCTTCCTCGACGGCCTCGACATGCGCCTCGACGGCTGGGGCCTGATCATCGCCGACCCAGCCGGCCGAACCAGCCGTCCCGGCATATACGCAGCCGGGGATGTCACCTCGCCCGGGCCCCAGCAGCTGGTTGTCGCCGCCGGTGCGGGTGCCCGTGCCGCGGCCACCATGAACCGCGATCTGATCGGGATCCCCACCGCCTCGCGCCGCTAACCGGAGCCCCGCACGGGCCGGGCAGGATGTCGCCCGGATCGCCCGAGGTAGGGTAAAGTTGTCACTCGGCCCGGGTTCGCCTGGGCTTGGGCGCGCGGCTGAGGCCGGGTCCTTGGGGTATGGTGTAATTGGCAACACGGAAGATTCTGATTCTTTTGTTCTTGGTTCGAGTCCAGGTACCCCAGCCACATTTCCGCAGATGACCGCTGCGTTCGGCGAAATACTTTCCGCGGGGGATCGCGCGCTGTCCGGGGCATCTGCCATGATGTCAGGCATGTCCGACACACAGCCACCGCTCGGTCCCGATAGCTCGGGAGAATCGGCACCAGTTGCCGAACCAGACCTCAATCCGGCACCGCCGGCCGCGTCCGCGACGCCTCCCGTAACACCGCCGACGCCCCCCGTAACACCGCCGCCAGCCCCCGGAGGCGCGCAGCCCGCCTACCAGCCCCCGGTTGCCGTTGCCGAGGCAGCGCGTAAGAACGGCCTCGGCCTGGCTGCCCTGATCGTCGGCGGGGTCGCCCTGATCCTCGCATTCATCCCGCTGGTGAATTACGGTTCCGGGGTCATTGCGCTGGTTGGCCTGATCCTCGGCATCATTGCCCTGGTTCGGAAGGGGACGCCCAAGTGGTTCTCGCTGACCGGCACGATCGTCTCGGCCGTCGCGCTCATCCTGTCGATCGTGCTGGCGATCGCGTACACGGCCCTCTTCGTGGCCAACATCGGCGACGTCATCTCGGACGACCCGTCTGTCGTGGTCCCCAGCGATGGCGCATCGGATCAACCGACCGACGGTGGTTCCGACTCCGGCAGCTTCGACAACCCTGCCCCGGCAGGCTCGACCGTGGTGCTGTCAAACTTCGACGAGGAGGAATGGGAGGTCACTGTTGGCGAGGCGAACACCGACGCCAACCAACTCGTCTTCGATGAGTACGAATACAACGACGCTCCGCCGGAGGGGTCCTCGTACGTTCTGGTTCCGGTGACCGTGAAGTACATCGGCACTGAGTCCGGAAGTCCATGGTTCGGCATGACCATCGAATTCGTCACGGCCGAGGGCAACACGATCGAGGAGGCATCGGCGCTCATCCCGAACGCCCTGTACGACGTCGCGGACCTCTACCCCGGTGCGTCCGAGACCGGCAACATGGTCTTCATCATGACGCCCGCCGAGTTCGAGGGCGGGAAGTGGGCGATTTCGTCCTTCTTCGACGATCCGGTCTTCGTGGCAGCGCAGTGACACAGCAGGCTCATCGGACGGTCCCATCGGAAACGGTGGGACCGTCCTGTATTCGGCAGGCGCGGAACCCGGTCGTTGCCGTGCCGCGGTCCTGCGAGTCGCGTGACCGCGAGCTCCGAACGCCAGGCTAACTATTACCGAACGGTAGTCACAGTTCCGCGATTACTAAAGGGTAATCGGGTATAGACTACTACCAAACGGTAATCGACGGTGGGGAGTCTCATGGAAGCGCGAATCCGATCCGCCGCCGACCTCGGCGACGTGATTCGGCGTATCCGGACTCGGGAGGATCTCACCCAGAAGCAGCTCGCCGAGTTGCTCGGGTCCACCCAGCGCTACGTCTCGGAACTCGAAACCGGCAAGCCCAAGCTCGCCGACGACCGGTACTTCACCGTCCTCGCCCGGCTCGGCATCACCCTGACCGCCACCGTCGACGAGCGCCCGGCGGATGGCGATGGCTGACGACTCGCTCCCGGTTCGGCTCTACGGAACGCGGATCGGCGACCTCGCCCGCCGGGCGGACGGCCGCGCCGCACTCGTCTGGCACCCCGACGCTGCAGCACGCTGGAAGCTCCGCGGCACCCCGCTGTCGCAGTCGCTGCCGGTTGGCGTCGATGACCCCGCGGCGACCGAGTCGTTCTTCGGCGCGCTGCTGCCGGAGGGCCAGTGGCTCGACCGGCTATCCCGGGAACTGCACGTGGCCGGAAACGACGTGATCGGCCTGCTGGCCCAGGTCGGCGCGGACCTGGCCGGGGCACTCACAATCGGCACCCGAATCGCCGCGGAGCCGCGAACCCTCGGGCCGGAAGAGCTCGCGGCCGTGATCCGCAACGCCTTCGGCTTCACTCTGGGCGGCGGCGGCAGCGCACTCCCCGGATTCCAGCGCAAGGCGACCCTCACCCGGATCGACGGCCGGTGGGTCGCCGGCAACGGCAGCATCGCCTCCACCCACATCATCAAGCCGGTCGACGACGACTACCGTTCCGCGATAGAGGGCGAGAACTACGTGCTCGGCATCGCCCGCGCCGTCGGCCTGCTGCACCATGAGTCGTGGGTGGACACCGTCGGCGGGATGACCGCGCTGGTGGTCGAGCGCTACGACCGGCGCGTCACGGCCACGGCTGTCGAACGCATCCACCAGGAGGATTTCGCGCAGGCCCTTGCCCTGCCCTGGGGAGGCGATGACAAGTTCCAGCGCAACAACCCGGCCGCGAACCTGTCGGCGATCGCCGCTCTGCTGGACCGGGACCGCACCATCTTCGACCGGCGGGAGCGCGAGACCGAGCGGCTGCTGCGTGCCGTGACGCTGAACGTGGCCGTGGGCAACACCGATGCGCACGCGAAGAATCTCTCCCTGCTGCGCTTCGAGGCCGGCGGCACCGCCCTGGCCCCCTATTACGACGGTTCCCCGCTCGCGCTGCGCTACGGTGCCCGGCAGGCGATGGCGATGACCGTCGGCGGGGTGTGGGACATCAATGACGTGACCGTCGAGCACCTTGTGCAGGAGGGGCTCGGCTGGGGCCTTCCCGCCGCGGTTGCGCGGGTCGCCGTCACCGAAACCCTCGACCGGATCATCGAGGCGAGCCACACGCTGCCCGCCCACGAGTCGATCATCGCCCATGTGCCCGGCTACATCCGCGGCCGAGCGCAGAACCTCGCCGACGGTCGCTCCGCCCGGCTGGACCTGCCGGTGCCGCCGATGCTGATGGCCGGGCTCGGCACCCCGGAGACCACTGCGCAGGAATCCTCCGCGCAGCGCGCATGAAGGCAGCGACCTCCAGCAGCCCGGCGGTCGCCTCGGGCAGCGCAGCGGCGTGTTCGGCATCGCACGTGGTTTCCTCGGAACGTCGTGATGGCAATGCCGGCGCTTCCGGGGAGCAGAATAGAGACATGACCCCAGGATGCCCGCAGTGAGTGATTTGACCGACGGCTGGACCGCGACCACCGCAGAGGAGCTGCGCGAGCGCGGCAGCCTGAAGTGGTCGGCACCGCCCAAGGGCGTGATCGGCGCCTGGGTTGCCGAGATGGACTTCGGCACGGCCCCGGCGGTGCTGGACGCCTGGGCGGAATCGGCCCGCCGCCTGGAGTTCGGCTATCCGCCCGAGGCGGCGTCGCGCGCGATGGCCGAGGCCACCGCGACTTGGTACGCCGAGCACTACGGTTGGCACTTCACAGCCGAGCAGGTCGCTCCACTGCCCGACGTGATCGCCGGGCTGCAGGTGGCGCTGAGCGCGTTCACGGCACCGGGCACTCCGGTGATCGTGCCGACCCCCGCCTACATGCCGTTCCTGTCGGTGCCGCCGAGCCTCGGCCACCCGGTGATCGAGGTGCCGCTGCTGCGCAGCGCCGACGGCGGTTTCCGGCTGGATCTGCCCGCGATCGACGCGGAACTGGCCGCAGGCGCCGGCATGGTGATCTTGGCCAACCCCGCCAACCCGACCGGCACGGTTTACCCCAGAGCGGAGCTGGTCGCGCTCGCCGAGATCGTCGACCGGCACGGCGCCCGGGTCTTCAGCGATGAGATCCACGCACCGCTGACCCTGTTCGGTAACCGGCACGTGCCGCTGGCCAGCGTCTCGCCGGCGGCGGGCCGCATCGCCGTCACCGCCACCAGCGCCTCGAAGGCGTGGAACCTGCCCGGCCTCAAGTGCGCCCAGATCATCCTCACCAACGAGGAGGACCGGGAAAAGTGGAAGACCATCGGCTTCATGGCAAGCCACGGCACCAGCACCCCCGGGATGCGCGCCAATGCGGCGGCCTATCGTGGCGGCGAAGCCTGGTTGGCTGAGGTGACCGGTTACATCGAGGAGAACTTCCGGGTGTTGCAGCGCGAGCTGGCCGCTCAGCTGCCGCTGGCCTCCGTCGCCCCGCTGATGGCGACCTACCTGACCTGGATCGACCTGAGCAGCTACCCGGTCGGGGGCGATCTCGGCGTCTTCCTGGAGCGCCGGGCTCGGGTGCGGGTCAACGCCGGGACCGTGTTCGGGAAGGTCGCCGCGGGGCACATTCGGCTGAACATCGCGACGCCGCGGCCGATTCTGGTCGAGGCCGTCGGCAGGATCGCCCGCGCACTCGTATCCTGAAGCGATGACCACTCTGGCACTGGGGATTCCGACGATTCGCCGGGACACCCGTGCGGAGCCGTCGATGCAGGGTCGGCCCGATGTGCCGGGGCTCATCGACCGCTTCGGCCGCGTGGCGAGGGACCTGCGGATCTCCCTCACCGAGAAGTGCTCGCTGCGCTGCACTTACTGCATGCCGGAGCAGGGCCTGCCGGCCATCAGCCGCGACGACCTGCTGACCCCGGCCGAGATCGCGCGGCTGGTCGGCATCGGCGTGGGGCGGCTGGGCATCCGGGACGTGCGCTTCACCGGCGGCGAGCCGCTGATGCGCGCCGACCTGGTCGAGGTCATCGCCCGGTCCCGCGCGCTCGCCGGCGACGCCTCCATATCGCTGACCACCAACGGGATCGGCCTTGAGCACCGGGTCGACGCTCTGGTGGCGGCGGGTCTGGACCGGATCAACATCTCCCTCGACACGGTCGATCGCGACCATTTCGCCCGGCTCACCCGCAGGGATCGGCTTCCGGCGGTGCTGGCCGGCATCCAGGCCGCCAAGGAGTCGGGCCTGACCCCGATCAAGATCAACGCGGTGCTGATGCGCGAGACCCTGGTCGGCGCGGTGGCGTTGCTGGAATGGTCCCTGGAGAACAGAACCCGGCTGCGCTTCATCGAGCAGATGCCGCTGGACGCCGACGAGGCGTGGGCCCGTGACAACATGGTCAGCGCCGCCGAGCTGCTGGAGGTGCTCGGCAGCCGGTTCGCGCTGACCCCGGCTGGCCGCCAGGACCCCTCGGCACCGGCCGAGGAGTGGCTGGTGGACGGCGGTCCGGCCACGGTCGGCATCATCGCCAGCGTCACCCGCTCCTTCTGCGCGGACTGCGACCGCACCCGGATCACCGCTGAGGGGACGGTCCGATCCTGCCTGTTCGGCGATGACGAGACCGATCTGCGGCAACTGCTGCGCGGCGAGGCGGACGACGCGCGGATCGCCGACTGGTGGCGCGGTGCGATGTGGGGCAAGCAGGCCGGGCACCGGATAAACGCCCCCGGCTTCATCCGGCCGCAGCGCAGCATGGGGGCGATCGGTGGTTGAGGCGAGCGTCCGCCGGCCGGCGCGCATGGCGGCGATCGGTGGCTGAGCTGACGATCCGCTACTTCGCGGCAGCGGCGGAGGCGGCGGGCACCGAGCAGGAGACCGTGCGGTCACCGGGCACCGTGGGAGCGCTGCGCGCGCAGCTCGTCGAACGGTTCGGCGACCCGATGCGGCGGGTACTGGCCTCCGGATCGTTCCTGGTCGACGGGGTGGTCAGCCGGGACGACGCGCGCGCGCTCGGTGACACGGTCGACGTGCTGCCCCCCTTCGCCGGCGGCTGACCCGGCTCCGCTCGACCCCAGGGCAGCGCGGGTTTTTGCGACCCGTGCGCCGGTGCGCGACGCCGCATGGGTCGCAAACGGGCGCATGGCGCGGCGGGGGCCGCGGCGGGGGCGGGGGTCGGGGCCGGAGGCGCGGCTCAGGCGTCGAGGCCGAGCCACTCGGTGCGGCCGTCGGCCAGCCGCTGCCTCTTCCAGATCGGCACCCGCGCCTTGATCCGGTCGACCAGCTCGCCGCAGGCGGCGAAAGCTTCGGCGCGGTGCGGGGCGGCAACACTGGCTACCAGCGCCACGTCGCCGATCATCAGCTCCCCGGTGCGGTGGCCCGCGGCGACGCGCAGGCCGGTCTCCGCGGAGATCTCGGCCAGGCAGTCCGTCAGGAACCGCTCGGCGTCGGGGTGTGCCTGATACTCGAGCCCGCGGACGGCGGTGCCGTGGTCGTGGTCGCGGACCACGCCGCGGAAAGTCACCACGGCGCCGTCGGCTCCGGTGCGCACGAAGTCCTCGAATGCCCCCGCGTCCAGTGGCGCCGCTGTGACGACCGCCAGCACCTCAGACAGCCTGCCCGCCGCCCTCGCGCCCGGCCAGCACCTCAGACGTGCCGTGCCCCGCCAGCACCTCAGACGTGCCCTGCCCCGCGCCGAGTCCGGAGCCATGGTCGCCGCCGGAACCTGAGCTTCGGCTGTCGGGCGCGGCAGCTCAACCATGGTCGCCGCCGGCGAGCTGGTCGAGCAGGTGCGGCAGGATCGGCTCCAGCACGGCGATGCCGTCCGCGACGCCACCCGCGGAGCCCGGCAGGTTGATCACGACGGTGCCGGCGCTCACCCCGGCCAGACCGCGGCTGAGCGCGGCCGTCGGCACGGCCACCGCACCGCGGGCCCGGATCGCCTCGGCGATCCCCGGCAGCGAGGTGTCCAGCAGCGGCAGCGTCGCCTCCGGGGTGGCATCAGTCGGGCTGACCCCGGTGCCGCCGGTGGTGATCACCAGCGCGGGGGCCGCGTTCACGGCCTGCCGCAGAGCGAGGGCGATGTCGGCGTCCGCCGTGACCGTGACGGCCTCCACGGTCAGTCCGATGGAGCGCAACCAGTCGGCCAACGCAACCCCGGTGGTGTCCTGCCGCTGCCCGGACGCGACCCTGGTGGAGGCGACGATCACCCGGGCGGTCCGCGGCCGGACCGAGGTGGCCGGCGCGACCACGGCCTCCGGCCTCGCCGAGTCCCGGGTCCAGCGACCGTGCTTGCCGCCGCTCTTCTCGAGCAGTCGGATGTCAGTCAGGACGGCGGCGGGGTCCACGGCCTTGATCATGTCGTGCAGGGTCAGTCCGGCCACGGCGACAGCGGTCAGCGCCTCCATCTCCACCCCGGTGCGCCCGGTCGTGGTGGCCGTGGCGGTGATGGCGATGCTGTCCTCGCCGAACTCGAAACCGACGCTCACGGCGCTGAGCGACAGCGGGTGGCAGAGCGGGATCAGCTCGCTGGTCCGCTTGGCACCGCCGATGCCGGCGATCCGCGCGGTGGCCAGCACATCGGCCTTCGGCAGGTCATCGGCGCGCACCAGCGCGATCACGTCGGGCCTGGTCAGCAGGCGACCCGCGGCGGTGGCGATCCTGGCGGTCACCGCCTTGGCGCTGACATCGACCATTCGAGCCCGGCCCTCGCTGTCAAGATGACTCAGTCCGCTCACAGCACCCACACCTCCACGCTCGCTCCCGCAGCCAGTTCGGTGACGTCGCGGGGCACGTCGATCAGCGCGTCGGCGGACGCCATCGCCGCGACCAGATGTGACCCGGGACCTGCCACTGCCTCCACTCTGCCATCATCCAGCAGGCGCCCGCGCAGAAATTGTCTCTTGCCCGGCACGGAGTGCACTGGCGCCGCCAGCGCGCACTGCAGACGCCGAGCCGCCGGCAGCCCTGCGGCCTCGCGCAGCAGCGGCGCCAGAAACACCTCGAAGGAGATCTGCGTGCTGACCGGGTTGCCCGGGAAGCCGAGCAGCGGGATCCCCGAGACCGTCGCTGTCGCCTGCGGCCCGCCCGGCTGCATCGCGACGTGGCCCACCCAGCCGCCGAGAGGTTCGATGACCTGGCGGACCACCTCGTAGGCGCCCTCGGAGATGCCGCCGGAGGTCACCACCAGATCGGGCGCGGGCGTCGCCTCCGCGAGCACCGCCGCCAGCCGCGCCGGATCATCCGCGACCCAGACGGAGTCGGCGATCTCGGCACCCGCGAGCCGGATCGCCGACTCCAGCGCGATCGCGTTGGCGTCGTGGACCTGTCCGGGGCCGGGCATGGCCGTGTAGGGCACGAGTTCCGAGCCGGTGCTGATCACCAGGATCCGGGGCTTCCGGATCACGCTCAGCTCCCGGATGCCCGCCGCGGCCAGCGCCGCCAGATGCCGCGGCCCGAGTTCACGGAGAGCCGGCAGGATCCGCTCGCCTGATCGAAGGTCGCTGCCGCTCTCCCGCACGAAGGTGCCCGCTCGGACCGCGTGCCGGATCGTGACGGTGTCGCCCGTGGCCTCGGTCTGCTCGATCGGGATCACCGCATCGGCGCCGTGGGGCACCGGCGCGCCCGTCATGATCCGGATCGCCGAGCCCGGCGGCAGGCTCAGCGCCTCGCCCGGCCGCGCGGCGGCCTCGCCGACGATGGGCAGAGTCGCACCTGCGTCGGCCAGGTCGGCGGCGCGCACCGCGAAGCCGTCCATCTGCGCGTTGCGAAACAGCGGCAGGTCGACGGGGGAGACGACCGGCTGCGCGGTTCGCCGACCGAGCGCATGCGCCAGGCCGATGATCTCCGTGCGCGGCTGCAGTGCCGCGGCCAGCAGCGCGCGCACTGCCGCCTGGTGCTCATCGACGGTGCGCAGCGAGTGCCCGCCCACCTCAGTACCGGGCCACGCTCGGGTCGACCAGGCGGGACCAGGCGTCGATCCCGCCGACGAGGTAGCGCGCCCGATCGGCACCGAGCTGTTCGAGCTGGGCCAGGGCCTGCCGGGATCGCACGTCGGAATGACAGTGCACCACGATCCGCGCGCCCAGGTCGAGGTCCCGTGCCGCGGGTCCGAAGCGGCCGAGCGGGATCAGTCGGGCACCGGGGATCGTCGCCAGCTCCGCCTCCCAGGGCTCCCGCACGTCGATCAGGACCACCTCGCCGCCGGCCAGCTCCACGGCGAGCTCGGGCGCGGTCACCGAAGCCCCGGTCGCCGAGGCCCCGGCGGTGCTGACACCGCAGAAGGCGTCGTAGTCGATCAGGGCGGTGACCCGCGCTCGCTCGGGGTCGGCCCGGAACGCCACTTCCCGGACCGAACCGGTGAGCGCGTCGAGGCTGACCACCCGCCCCGAGAGCGGTCTGCCGATTCCGGTGATCAGCTTGATCACCTCGGTGGACATCAAAGCGCCGATCGTGGCGCAGACGGTGGGCAGCACGCCGCCCACCTCGCAACTGGGCACCGAACCCGGGGCGGGCGGCACGGGGAACAGGTCGCGATAGCCCGGACCGTCGGGCACGCTGACGCTCAGTTGGCCGCCGTACTGCGAGACGGCACCCCACACCAGCGGGATGCCCGTCAGTTCGGCGGCATCGGCGGCCAGGTATCGCGTCGGGAAGTTGTCACTGCCATCGACCACCAGGTCGAAGCTGTCGAAGAGGTCAAGGGCGTTGTCCGTGCCGAGACGTTCGGCGAAGGCGTGCACGACGGTGTCGGGATTGAGCGCGGCGACCGTGTCCGACGCCGAGGCGACTTTCAGCCGGCCGATGTCGGCGACCGTGTGGATCAACTGGCGGTGCAGGTTGGTGGACTCGACCGTGTCGAAATCGATGATGCCGATAGTACCGACGCCGGCGGCGGCCAGCGCGGGAACCACCGCACTGCCCAGCCCGCCCGCGCCGATCACCAGCACCCGGGCATCGGCCAGCGCCTGCTGCGCCGCGAGGCCGAAGCCGGGCAGCGCCAGTTGGCGACTGAAGCGGGAGAATTCCTGCACTCGCTGATTCTCGCAGATGCAGGCCCGGGCTCCCCCAGCGTTCGCCCATGCACTTAGATTGAGGAACCTGGAAACTGAATGCCAAGGAGAGCGAATGCTGGTCACCCGCGGGCGAGTGGGCGGGATGGCGGGGCTGCACTCGGCCCCGGCCCTGCGTCTCGGCCTCTGCGGCGCGGCGACGGTGCTGAGTCTGGTCATCGCGCTCACCGGCTGCGCCGGCTCGGCAGGAGACGTCGACGAGAGCGTCACGGTGCTCGCGGCATCCTCGCTGACGGAAGCCTTCACGACGCTCGCCGCGGCGTTCGAGCAGGCCAATCCCGGTGTCGACATCTCACTGAGCTTCGGCGGCAGTGCCGGCTTGGCCGAGCAGATCACCGCCGGCGCTCCCGCGGATGTCTTCGCCGCCGCCGACGATGTCACGATGGGAAGGGTCGTTGACGCGGGGCTGGCCGCTCACCCCGTGCGCTTCGCCCGCAATACGCTGCAGATCGTGACGCCCCGCGGCAACCCCGCAGGGGTGACGGCGCTGGTCGATTTCGCCGACGAGTCGCTGCTGATCGCCCTCTGCGAACCCCGGGTGCCCTGCGGGGCCGCGGCTGAGGCCGTGTTCGCGACCGCGGGGATCACTCCCGCCCCCGACACCCTCGAACAGGACGTCAGGGCGGTGCTGACCAAGGTCGAATTGGGCGAGGTGGACGCCGGTCTGGTCTACCGCACCGATGTGCTGGTCGCCGGAGACGCGGTGACCGGCGTCGACTTCGCCGAGGCGGAGGCGGCAGCCAACTACTATCCGATCGTCGCCCTGACCGGCGCGGGGGACACCCCGGCGGCCTTCGTGGCCTTCGTGCGCTCGGTTGCGGGGCAGCAGATCCTCGGAGAGGCGGGCTTCGGTGCGCCCTGAGCAATCGCCGGGTCCTCGGCTGAGCCGGTGGCTGTGGCTGCCCGCGCTGATCGGCCTCGGCCTGCTGCTGCTGCCGCTGATCGCCCTGATCCTGCGGGCACCGTGGGTCTCGATGCCCCGGCTGCTGACCGACCCTGTCGTCGTGCAGGCGCTGCTCCTGTCCCTCGGCACCGCGACCGCCTCGACCGTGATCAGCCTGCTGCTGGGGGTGCCGCTCGCCCTGATCCTGGCTCGGTCCGTGGAGTGGTCCGCGGTGCCCAGGCGCCTGCTGCGGGCCGTGGTGCTGGTGCCGCTGGTGCTGCCGCCGGTCGTCGGCGGCGTCGCGCTGCTTCTGCTGCTCGGTCGGCGCGGCGTGCTGGGCGGCTGGTTGGACACCTGGTGGGGGATCAGCCTCCCCTTCACCACCCCGGCCGTGGTGATCGCGCAGACCTTTGTCGCGATGCCGTTCCTGGTGCTGTCGGTGGAGGGCGTGGTTCGCGGTCTCGACCAGCGCTACGAGCTGGTGGCGGCCACGCTCGGCGCCTCGCGCTGGACGGTGTTCCGGCGGGTCACCCTGCCGATGACGGCCCCCGGGATCGCGGCCGGCGCCGTGCTGTGCTTCGCCAGGGCGCTCGGCGAGTTCGGCGCGACCATCACCTTCGCTGGCAGCTTCCCCGGCGTGACCCAGACCCTGCCGATCGCCACCTACCTGCAGTTGCAGAGCAATCCTGAGGCGGCGATCGCGCTGTCCTTGATGCTGATGGCGGTTGCGGTCATCGTGCTGGTCAGCCTGCGCGATCGCTGGAGTCCGGGGCTGAACGGTTGAGCGGCATCAACGCGCCGGGCGGGCTCAGCGTCGACATCACGGTGCCGCGCGCCGAATTCCTGCTCGCCGCCCGGTTCGAAGCCGAACCGGGGCGCACCCTCGCCCTGGTCGGGCCGAACGGGGCCGGCAAGAGCACAGTGATCGGGGCGATCGCCGGAGTGACGGGGGTCGGCAGCGGCCGGATCCGACTTGCCGGCCGCATCCTCGTCGACACCGAATCCGGCGATTTCCTGCCGATCGAGAGCCGCCGCCTCGGCTTGGTGTTCCAGGAGGGCCTCCTGTTTCCGCACCTGTCGGTACTGCAGAATGTCGCCTTCGGGATCCGAAGTCGCGGGGTGGCCCGGCGCGAGGCCGCAGAGCGTGCCGGCGAGTGGCTCGGGCGGCTGGGAATCAGCCGCCTCGCCGCCCGGTTGCCGGCCGGTTTGTCGGGGGGTCAGCGGCAAAGGGCAGCCCTGGCCCGGGCGCTCGCCGCCGAACCCGATGCGCTGCTGCTGGATGAGCCGCTGGCAGCCCTGGACGTGCGTGCGCGGGATGAGGTGCGCCTCGTGCTGGCGGAGCACCTCGCGGACTTCCCTGGTGTCACGCTGCTGGCCAGCCACGATGTCGCCGACCTCGAGATGCTGGCCACCGACGTGCTGGTGCTGGAGCACGGCCGGGTCAGTCAACGCGGCAGCCTGACCGAGTTGCGCGCCCGTCCGGCCACTGCCTGGGTTCGCCGGCTGCTCGCGGGCGCCGCCGCGGACTGAGCTTCCGGCGACTCGCCGGGCGTCGCGGGCACGGGCGTCGCGGGCACGGGCTGGGCGCGATCCTCGCGCCCAGCGGCATCCGTTCACCTTGCGGCCAGATTCGAGCAATGTTCGCGACTTAGTATCACCGGATAGCGCGCAGGAACGGAGCCGAATGTGGATGTGGTCGCGGTAATCCCTGCGCGCGGCGGCTCCAAGGGCATACCCGGCAAGAACCTCCGAACGGTCGGCGGCATCCCTCTGGTCGTGCGCGCCGTCGGGGCAGCCGCGAGTGTCGCGTCGATCGACCGGGTCATGGTGACGACCGATGACCAGTGGATCGCTGCGGCCGCCCGCGGCGCGGGTGCCGAGGTGCTCGAGCGTCCGGCCGCCCTCGCCGACGACACCGCCAGTTCGGAGTCCGCCCTGCTGCACGCGCTGGAGCACCTGGCCGTGCAGCCCGGAATTCTGGTCTTCCTGCAACCTACTTCGCCGTTCATCGACCGCGAGGCTCTCGCCGGGGCCGTCGACACGGTCGCCTCAGGTCTGGCCGATGTCGTCTTCTCCGCGGTGCCCAGCCATGAGTTCCTCTGGCGGCGCGGTGGCAACACCGTCGTGGGCGTCAATCACGACGCGGCCCGGCGACCGCGGCGGCAGGACCGGGCGGATCAATTCCGCGAGACCGGCGCCTTCTACGTCATGCGCGCCGAGGGTTTTCGCCGGGCCGGGCACCGCTTCTTCGGGAGGGTTCGGCTGGCGGAGGTCGACCCGCGGACTGCCATCGAGATCGACAGCGTCGAGGAGCTGGAACTGGCCAGGATGATCGCCCCGCTGATCGACCGGGATCACGGTGAGCCGGTGGATGTGGACGCAATCGCGACCGATTTCGACGGTGTGCACACCGATGACACGATGACGCTGGACGCCGAAGGCCGGGAGCAGGTCACGGTATCGCGTTCCGACGGCTTAGGGGTGCAGCGCCTGCGAGCGGCCGGCGTCCCGGTGATCATCCTCTCCACGGAGGCGAATCCCGTGGTCAGCGCGCGCGCCCGCAAACTGCAGATCGAATGCCGGCAGGGTCTCGACGTCAAACTGCCCGAGTTGGTGGCCTGGGCGGGTCGTATCGGCGTGCCATTGGACCGGGTCGCATTCCTCGGCAACGACGTCAATGACTTGTCCTGCATGAGCGCCGTCGGCTGGCCGGTCGCTGTCGCCGGATCGCATCCGGACGTGCTGCGCTCGGCGCGAGTCGTGCTCGGGGCGACCGGTGGCAACGGCGCCGTGCGGGAGCTGGCCGAGAGAGTACTGCGGGCCAGAGGGTCCGCGGAACATGATCAGGAGGAACCATGGCGGTAAGCATCGGCGGCACGAGCCTGGGTGACCGGGAACCCGTCTACGTGATCGCCGAGATCGGGCTGAATCACAACGGGGACGTCGATCTCGCCCGCCGGCTGATCGATGCGGCCGCCGACGCCGGGGCGCAGGCGGTGAAGTTCCAGAAGCGTACGCCGGAGATCTCGACGCCGGAGCACATGAAGTCCGTGCTGCGGCAGACGCCGTGGGGTGAGATGACCTATCTCGACTACCGGTACCGGGTCGAGTTCAACCGGGCGCAGTACATCGAGATCAGCGACCATGCCACCGTGCGCGGCCTGGACTGGTTCGCCTCGCCCTGGGATGAACCGGCCGTCGAGTTCCTCGAGGATCTCGGTGTGGCCGCCCACAAGGTGGCCTCCGCGTCGCTGACCGACCGGGGACTGCTGCGGGCACTCCAGGCGACCGGGAAACCGATCATCCTCTCAACCGGGATGTCGACGCTGGAACAGATCGAGCTGGCGGTCGAGGACATCGGCACGGAACGGCTCGTGCTGCTGCACGCCACCTCCACCTACCCGCTGCCGCCGCACGAGGCGAATCTCCGGATGATCCCGACCCTGAAGGCCCTGTACCCGTCAGTCCCCGTCGGCTACTCCGGGCACGAGCAGGGCCTGCAGATCTCGCTGGCCGCCGTCGGGCTCGGCGCCGTCGTCGTCGAGAGGCACATCACCCTGGACCGAGGCATGTGGGGATCCGACCAGCAGGCGTCCCTCGAGCCCAACGAGTTCGCCGCCCTGATCCGGGACATCCGGATCGTGTCCGAGGCGCTCGGCGACGGCGTCAAGCGGATCTATCCCGGCGAGCTGGCACCCCTGGCCAAACTGCGTAGGGTCACTGCGTGAGGGTGCTCGCCGTCGCGGACTCGGACTCCTATCTGAAGTGGGCCGCGGCTCTGCTCGATCGGCTCGACCCCGCCTCCGAGCGTGAGCTGGTCATCGTGCAGACCCCGGTGGAGCCGAGCAGGGGACAGATCCGCTCGGCGCTCGCCGGTACCCGGTTCGATGCCGCCGGCGTCGGCGTGCTCGGCCTCGCCCAGTTAGCCGGGAAGGTAGCCCGGGACGAGCCGGATGTGCTGCTGCTGGCCGTCCGCGGGCCGGTGGTCCGAGTGCTCATTCGGGCGATCCGGGCGCGGAGTGCCGCGCGCCCGGTGATCGTGAGCGGCTTCCCGGGGATATCGATCCCGGTCGCCCTCAAGGCGATCATCTATCGCGAGATGGTCGATCTGGTGATCGTGCACAGCCACCGGGAACTGCGCGAGTTCACGGCCATGGCGGTGAGCCACGGCTACGCCCAGCGGTTCGCGCTTGCGCGGTTCCCGTTCCTGCCCGCGGAGGCTGTGGTCAGCGATCGGGAAGGCGGCCTGATCTTCGCGACCCAGGCGAAGGTGCCGTACACCAGGGACGACAGGCTCATGCTGCTCGGCTGGCTGGCGGAGGCTGCGCGTCGCCGGCCGGAACGGGACGTCGTGATCAAGGCCCGCACTCGGGCCGGTGAGACGCAGACGCACCCCGAGAAATGGGACTTCGCCGAGCTTCTCGGGGAGATCGCGGACCCGCCGCCGAACCTCATCGTCCGCGTGGGGTCGATGGCTGAACACCTCGACCACGCCTGGGGCTTGGTCACCATCAGTTCCACCGCCGCGCTGGAAGCGGTTGCCCGCCGGGTTCCCGTGATCGTGCTCGGCGACTTCGGCGTCAACCCCAGGATGATCAACTCGGTCTACCGCGACAGTGGGCTGATCGGTAACAGTGCCGATCTTGTCGAAGGGCGCTTCCACAACCCGTACCCGGGATGGCTGCGCGATAACTACCTTCATGACGAGGCCGAGGCGCACTGGCAGGAAGAGCTCGCTCTGGTGCTCGGGCTGCGGGCCAGGAACGCACTGCCGTGGCGTGAGGAGCGGCGTCGGACATTCGGGGGAGCACTGCGGCGCGCGTGGGATCGCAAGCAGACCCTGGGACGCTTCGACCGGAGCATGACCGGCACTTTCGCGCAGTTCGTCGGCATTCCGCTGCGGGCCGTCGTCCGCGGGGTTCGGGCGGCACGCTACCGCAGTCTCCGCGCCCGCGCCGGGCGCAGCGGCGGTGCGGGCGTCTAGGCGAACGCCGGATCCACCGGCCGCCGGAACACCAGCAGCTTCGCGACGAACACCTCGCGCACTTCCCGCGCCTCGGTCATGGTCTCGTTGCGCACAGTCACGATTGCGCGGTCGGGCTTTGATCGCGAGGGCGTGATCGCCTCGATCGTCGACTCGACGTGCAGTACGTCACCGGGCCGGGTCGCGCTCGGCCAGGTGATCTCGCCTCCCGCCCCGATGATGCCGTTCGCGAACGGCAAGCCGCTGGTGACCAGCAGTCCCATGGTGACGGCAGCCGTGTGCCAACCGCTGGCGGCGAGCCCGCCGAAGAAGCTGTGCTGCGCGGCTTGCTCGTCGAGGTGGAACGGCTGCGGGTCGAACTGCCTGGCGAATGCGATGATCTGCGATTCGTCGACCAACTGCTTGTCGGTGACGAACGTGTCTCCCACGGAGAGGTCCTCCAGGTAGAGTCCGCTCCTCGGCGCGGCTGGTGCATGGTCGTTCATGGGTCTCCTTCGGCTCAGGGGGCGCGTTGACGTGGTGGTCACGGGCGGGGCTGCGGGACTTTCCGACAGTGGCTCAGAGCTCCAGTGAATCCCCGGGTGCCAAGGGGTGGAACCGGCCGCCGCCCTGCTCGGTCGCCCAGGCGATCCGCGAGTTCGACAGGGCCTTGCCGGCGTCGGACAGCGTCATCTCATGGGCGGGGAAACTGTACCGCGGAGCGATCGCGAGCACGTAGTCGATGACCTCGCTGATCTTCAGCCACGGCGCGCCGGCGGGCACGGCGAGCGCATCGACGGTGACTCCCGCTGGGATGTGGAAGGAGTCGCCGGCGTAGTAGAGGGTGCCGTCCACCAGCACGCCGACATTGTCTATCAGTGGAATCGACGAGTGGATCTCGGCGTGGATGCCGCCGAAGAAGCGCAGCGTGAAATCGCCCGCCGCGCGGGTGTCCCCGGCGGAAACGATGACTACGGGGAAAGCGGAGGCGGCTGCGGCGACCCCGGCCGGCCCATAGATCACGGCATCGGGATTGTCCAGCAGGATCCGGGTGAGATGCTCCGCGGTCCAGTGGTCGGCGTGCTCGTGGGTGATCACGATCGCCCGCACGCCCGTCAGCGGAGTGAACGGTGTCGTGAAGCTTCCGGGATCGATCACGATCCGAGAGTCGGCCTTCGTCACGACGATCGCCGAGTGCTCGTACTTCGTGATCCGCATAGGCCAAGCCAATACCCATTGATCCGGGAACGCAAACCTCGCCGGGAATACCCGGAGGGGGTATCATTGCCGGATGATCGAGGATCTCAAGAAACGAGCCCTGCACCGCAGCCGAATCCTGCAGGGCCAGCTGCGCGGGCTGGAGAAGATGATCGAGGGCGAGGAGTACTGCATCGACATCGTGACCCAGTCGCTGGCAGTCCAGAAGGGTCTCAGCTCGTTGAGCAAGCTCATCGTCGAGAATCACCTGCGCACGCATGTCACCGAGATGATGCAGGGTGATGAGGCCTCCCGGGCCCGCGCGATCGAGGAGTTGCTGCGGGTTTACGAACTGACGAACAATCGGGCGGAAAAATGACCAACGAGAACACCGCTCACGCGGGGCACGACGACTCCGGGCACGAGGATCACGCGGACCATGACCACTCTGGCCACGACCACGCGGGGCACGACGACTCCGGGCACGACCACTCCGGGCACGAGGACCATGCCGGGCACGCCGGGCACGACCACTCGGCCCACGACCCCGCGCAGTTCCGGAACAAGTTCTGGATAACCCTTGCCCTGACGATTCCGACGATGGTCTTCTCGATGGGCTTGCAGGACATCCTGGGGCTGTCCGGGCCGCGGTTCCCCGGCAGTGAGCTGATCCCGGCGGCCTTCGGCACCGCCGTCTTCTTCTACGGCGGCCTGGTCTTCCTGCGCGGCGCGGTCGCGGAGCTCCGGGCGAAGTCCCCGGGCATGATGACGCTGATCTCATTGGCGATCCTGGTCGCCTTCGGCTACAGCATCGCGGTGACATTCGGCCTGCGCGGCATGGACTTCTGGTGGGAACTGGGCACGCTGATCACGATCATGCTGCTGGGGCACTGGATCGAGATGACGGCTGTGATGAATACCCAGAACGCCCTCGGCGCCCTGGCGAAGCTGCTGCCCGACCAGGCGGAGATCTGGCATGAGGACCAGTGGATGCTGATGCCGGTCGCCGAGGCGGGCGTCGGCGCCCGGGTTCTGGTCCGCCCGGGCTCGGCGGTCCCCGTCGACGGTGTCATCATCGAGGGGGAGTCCGACCTCGACGAATCCCTGCTGACCGG
>CAVPES010000027.1:0-18076 GCA_963703545.1 uncultured Actinomycetota bacterium | reverse complement strand
GGATCAAGCCGCTGGAATTTGACTCCCCCTGCGCCGCCACGCGTCTTCCCCCTGAGGGGGCCGCACCCGGTGGACTGGCGGAGCCAGCTCCACAGGTGCACTGGCATGGGGCGCGTCGGTTTTGCGCGCACCGCCCTGGCAATTGCTATTGGATGAGGGAGAAGAAATGAATTGGTTGACTACGGCCCCGCGCCGCGTGCTGGCGCTCATCAGCGTGACCTGCCTGGCCATGCTGGCTTTTGGTCTGTACTTGCAGCACAGCCAGGGGCTGGAACCTTGCCCGATGTGCATCGTGCAGCGTTATGCGCTTTTTTCGGTCGCCATCATGGCCGCTCTGCTCAGCGCGAGCGGCCGCAAGCGCGTCCATTTTTGGGGCTCGTTTGTGCTGCTGCTGGCGGCGGGCTTTGGGGCTTTTGTGGCGGCACGGCAAAGCTGGCTGCAGTGGTATCCGCCCGAGGTGGCCACCTGCGGCCGGGACTTTTACGGCATGATCGAAAACTTCCCGCTGAGCCGCGCCATCCCCATGATCTTCCGGGGCAGTGGCGACTGTTCCGCCATTGACTGGACCTTTCTGGGCGGCTCCATTGCCAACTGCTTCGTCCACGCGGCGGCCGCGACGCTCCCCAGGCTCTTCGTCTCCGCGGGGCGGGGCGTCCAGCTCGAGCTGTCCGGCGCCGCTTTCTTCGCTGCCGCCGGTGCCACGTCCGCCGACCTCGTCGAAGACCGATAAAAGGAGCAGCGAGATGCCTCACGTCCTCTCCTCGAGGGAAAGATCGCGCTCGTCACTCCACCGCGGCAGCCGCAGCGAAGACCGGCATGAGCGCCGTGCTCGGCGCGGATGAAGCGGAACTGCTGCCCCTGCTCGCACATCTGGGGCTCGAGGCCGCGAACTTCAACGGCGGCGGCCAGATCGTCGTCGCCGGAGATCTTCCGGCACTCGCCGAATTGCAGTCCGCGCCCCCTGCTGGCGCCCGGATCATCCCGCTGCAGGTTGCCGGCGCCTTCCACACGCGTCACATGGCTTCTGCGGTCGAAGCCCTGCGCGAATTCGCCGGCACGCTGGTAACCTCTGACCCAGTGCTGCCGATCTGGACGAATCGCGACGGCGCCCGCGTCACAAATGGCAGGGCCTTCCTCGACCTCCTGGTCGGCCAGGTGTCCTCACCAGTTAGATGGGATAAGACCATGCAGAGTTTCTCCGAGGCCGGGATCACCGGGCTCATCGAGGTGGCCCCCGCCGGCGCGCTGACCGGGCTCGCCCGACGCGGGCTGCCCGGCGTGCCGACGGTGGCGATCAAGACGCCGGATGACCTGTCCGCCGCCATCGAAATGCTGGAGAACCGATGACACTCAAACAGAATCATGGTGCCGCATACTCGCGCATCATCAGTATCGGTGCCGCACGCGGCTCGCTGGTCGTTCCGAACGAGGATATCGTCGGTCCGATCGATTCCAGCGACGAATGGATCCGCCAGCGCACCGGTGTGATCACCCGCCGACGTGCGCCCGCCGAGGTGCTGGCCATCGATCTGGCCACCGAGGCTTCTTTGGAGGCCATCGCCAAGGCCGGCATCACCGGTGCCGATATCAATGCCGTACTCGTCTCAACGATCAGCAACACCGTGCAGACCCCGTCGATGGCCGCACTGCTCGCCGAGCGAATCGGAGCACGGCCCGCACCGGCTTACGACATCTCGGCGGCGTGCGCCGGTTACACCTACGGCATCGCCCAGGCCGACGCGATGATCAAGGCAGGTCTGGCCAAATACGTGCTGGTTGTCGGTGCCGAGAAGCTCAGCGAGATCATCGACCCGACAGATCGCAGCATCTCGTTCCTGCTCGGCGACGGCGCAGGCGCGGCCATCGTCGGCCCCAGCGAGGAACCGGGCATCTCCCCGACGATCTGGGGATCGGACGGCTCCAAGTGGGATGCGATCCACATGACCAACACCCTGACCGAATATCGGGATGGCGGCGGCGAGGTTCCGTGGCCGACCCTGCGCCAGGACGGCCCGGCCGTCTTCCGCTGGGCGGTTTGGGAAATGGTCAAGGTCGCCAAGCAGGCACTGGAGGCGGCTGGGGTGACCGTCGATGAACTTGCCGCCTTCATCCCTCACCAAGCGAACATGCGCATCATCGACGAGTTCGCGAAGCAGTTGAAGCTTCCCGAGAGTGTCGTGGTCGCCCGCGACATTGCCACGACCGGCAACACTTCGGCGGCCTCGATCCCCCTGGCCACTCATCGGCTCCTGGACGAGCACCCGGAACTGAGCGGCGGACTCGCGTTGCAGATCGGCTTTGGCGCAGGACTCGTCTATGGGGCTCAGGTCATTGTTCTGCCCTAGAGTTACAAGCGGTCAAACGATAAACCCCAAGGAGAATAACAATGGCATTGTCCACCGAAGAAGTTCTTGCCGGACTGGCTGAGCTGGTAAACGACGAGACGGGCATCGCGGCTGACGCCGTCGAGCTGGACAAGTCGTTCACGGACGATCTGGACATCGATTCGATCTCGATGATGACCATCGTCGTCAACGCCGAAGAGAAGTTCGACGTCAAGATCCCCGACGAAGAGGTCAAGAACCTCAAGACGGTCGGCGACGCGGTCAGCTACATCGTCAACGCTTCGGCCTAACACTGTGCGAGGCGTGGCCGTACCTGGCACGGCCACGCCTCGGTGCCGCTTTCACACGATTCATCAAGGAACCGTTCTATGACCAAGAAGATTGTCGTCACCGGCATCGGTGCAACCTCACCCCTCGGTGGCACCGCCGCGGAGAGCTGGCGAGCGCTACTGGCCGGCGAGTCCGGCGTCCGGACGCTGAACCACGACTGGGTGGCCGCGCTTGATCTTCCGGTCACCATTGCGGCGGAAGCCAAGGTGCGGCCCGAAGAGGTGCTGGATCGCGTCGAGATCAAGCGACTCGACCCGTCCAGCCAATTCGCACTGATCAGTGCCAGAGAGGCATGGGCGGATGCCGGCAGCCCCGACGTCGACCCCACCAGGATCGGCGTCGACTACTCGACGGGCATCGGCGGACTGTGGACACTTCTCGAGGCGTGGGACACGCTCAAGGAGAAGGGTCCGCGCCGGGTGCTGCCGATGACGATCCCGATGCTGATGCCCAATGCCTCCGCTGCGGCGATCAGCATGGCTCTCGGCGCCCGGGCCTTTGCCCGCACCGACGTCTCGGCCTGCGCCTCCAGCACCGAGGCGATCGCGAACGCCTACGAGCATCTGCAGCTGGGGATCGCCGACATCGTGATCGCCGGCGGCACGGAATCGGTCGTGCACCCGCTGCCGCTCGCAGCCTTCGCGGCGATGCAGGCGCTCTCGAAGCGCAATGATGACCCGGCCACGGCTTCCCGTCCCTACGACGTCGATCGCGACGGATTCGTCCTGGGTGAGGGGGCGGCCTCGCTGGTGCTGGAGACCGAGGAGCACGCGCTCGCCCGGGGAGCCAGGATCTACGCCGAGCTGGCCGGTGGTGCGGTGACGAGTGACTCGTACCACATCACGGCCCCGGACCCGGAGGGAAGCGCCGCTGCGCGCGCGATGATCGCCGCGCTCGAACGAGCCGGCGCCGAGCGCGAGGAGGTCACCCACATCAACGCGCACGCGACCAGCACCCCTGTTGGTGACATCGCCGAGTACAAAGCGATGCTGCGGGTCTTCGGAGATCACCTCGCCGGAGTGCCCGTGTCCGCGACCAAGGCCGCCACTGGTCACCTGCTGGGCGGAACCGGCGCGCTGGAAGCCGTCTTCACCCTGCTCGCAATTCACCACCGTCTGGCGCCGCCCACGATCAACCTGGTCAACCAGGATCCGGAGATCCCCCTGGACGTCGTGACCAGTCCCCGCTCTCTGGGCGCTGGTGTGCAACTGGCGCTCAGCAACTCCTTCGGTTTCGGCGGCCACAACGCCGTCGTGGCCTTCCGCAGCTACTGAGCCCGCGCTGATCCTGCATTGGCCGAGCGGCCAGTGCGCTCAGCCGACCTTGTGCAGCCAGACCACCGAGGATTCCTCCCCCACGTAGCGGAACGGCTCCAGCTCGTCATCCCAGGCCTGACCCAGGGCGAGCCGGAGTTCCCGATGCAACTCAAGTGCGTTGGAGCCGGCGCTCTCCAGGGCGGCACGGATCCGGTCCTCGGGGATCACCAGATTGCCCACGGAATCGGTCTGCGCGAAGAAGATGCCGAGGTCCGGCGTGTGCAGCCAGCGGGCGCCGTCGGAGCCCGCTGTCGGATCTTCGGTCACCTCGTACCGCAGGTGCTCCCAGCCCCGGAGCCCACTGGCGATGGCGGCGCCGGTTCCCGGCGCACCCTCCCAGTAGAACTCGGCGCGCTGGGCGCCCTTCAGAACAGGCTGATCCCGCCAGGAGAAGTTGACCGGACGTCCGAGCGCACGCCCGGCCGCCCACTCGACATGTGGGGCGAGCGCGCGAGGGGCGGAGTGCACGAACAGCACTCCGCGAGCAATCTGAGCCGCCATATTCTTTCTCCGTTTCAACCAGGGACGTCTTCCCCAACGACCTGGTCCGGATTCGCATTGTGCGGCGTATGAAATTGTCTGCTTTCCCGAGCAGTACTGCAAGTATGCCCGAGGATGTGCCGGAATCACAAGCATGTCATTTCCGTGCCCGCGGCGTGTCGCCCCGTCACCCGGAGCGCACCCGCGCTAGCCGATAGAATCGATGAGCGTCACGGGGCGGTAGCTCAGCTGGTTAGAGCAGCGGACTCATAATCCGTCGGTCACGGGTTCAAGTCCCGTCCGCCCTACTACTCGATGATCGCGCCTCAGTCTGCACCGAACCTCGGAGGGCGCTTCTCACGGAAGGCGGCGACTCCCTCTGCGAAGTCGGCACCGCTGATCAATCCGTACTGCACCGTTCGCTCGTACTCGAGTTGCTCGGCGAGGTGACCGATCGTCGCGCGGTTGATAGCCGCCTTCGTCGCGGCCATGGCGGGAACCGAACCCGCCGCGAGTCTCTGAATGAAGGCATCGGCCTCGCGATCGAAATCGGCGGCGGCCCACACCCGCGCGTAGATCCCGTATGCAAGGGCATCCGCAGCGGAAATCCGATCACCGAGCAGGGCGAGCTGCATGGCTCTGGCCCGCCCGACGGTCGCAGGCAGCAGAGCGGTTCCCCCGCCGTCGGGAATCAGTGCCAGCTGGTCGAACCCCAACTTGAGGAACGCCGCATCCGAGGCAATCGCGAGGTCGCATGCCATCACGAAGGAAGAACTGACGCCGGCGGCGGGGCCATTCACCCGAGCGACGACGAGTTTGGGGGCCGCGCAAATGGCGGCCGAGATCTGGTTCATCAGAACGAGGGTCTCGCCCTTGCCCGTGGCTGCGGAGGTCAGATCCGCCCCTGAGCTGAAAGCGCGACCTTCACCGGTCAGCACGATCACCCGAACCGCGGGGTCAGCGCTCGCCTTCCCGAGTTCTATGATCAGCGGCAGCAGCAACTCGATGGAGAGGGAGTTGAGGGTTCTCGGCCGGTTCAGGACAATTGTCGTGACCCCATCCGCGCTGCGCGTCACTATCGGATTCTCTGCAGTGGTCACGTCAATCATGAAGCCTCTGAACTACTCGATATCGCACGCCATTGGGATGGCGCCATCCTACCTCCGCCCGATGCCTGTTCTCAATGAACCGCAGGAACTGTGCTCATGGCTCCCGCTCCGACGCATCCTCGGTGATGGGATCGACAACGGCCTCGCCACGGTACATCGCCTCGAAGGTCGAAAGGGTCCTCTGGATATCGTGCGCCTGGATGACGCGCAGACTGGCCCGCCCGAACACCTCGCGCGCCTCGTCTCCCATCGTGAGGATCGCCTCAAGGCGCTCGCTGAGCGACACCGCGCTACCGGGCTCGAACAGGTAGCCGTTCACCCCGTCACGAACCAGGTGCGGCAGGGCCATCGCGTTCGCCGCAACGACGGGTAGTCCCGATGCGAGCGCCTCCATGGTGGCGATGCTCTGCAATTCAGCAATCCCGGGCATCACGAACACAGTCGCTGCCGAGTAGGCATCGCGCAGATACTCATCACTGACATACCCGGCGAAGGTTACCGATCCGGTGAGCCCAAGCTGTGCCGTGAGGTGTTCGAGATGGCGCCTCAGGTCACCGTCGCCGATGATCTCAAGCCGCGCATCCAATTCCTTGGGCAATGCCGCCATCGCCCGAAGCAGGACGTCGATCTGCTTCTCCGCCGTCAGCCTGCCGACGAAAAGCACCTGCTTGCTCAACCGCGGCGAGAAGTCGGGCCGATAATTCGACGCATCGATCCCGCAGGAGATGGCGTGAACCCCCGTCAGTCCGGAGAACTCCTCTAGGAATTCGGCGGCCCGGCGCGTGGGCGTGGTCACGGCTTGCGCCCGATTGAAGGTCGGCATCACATAACGCCAGTAGGTGCGGAAGAACCATGATCGGGCGAAGCCGGGCAGCAGGCTGTGCTCGACCATGTTCTCCGGCATCAGATGGTTGGTGGCGATGATCGGGATGTTCCTGGCTGCGGCGTATTTCGCCAGTCCACGACCGACAATGACCGCTGACTGGATGTGCACCACGTCCGGTCTGACAGTCTCGATGATGGGCCTGGCGTAGTGGTTGATCCTAAATGGCAACACGAATCGAAGCCAGTCATGCGGCAACCAGCGCCAACTCGGTATCCGGTGCACGGTCATCGGCTGACCATCATGCACTTCAGTAGCGGTTCCTTGCTTTCGAGATGCCGAGGGCGCCGCGACATGGACGATGTGGCCACGGGCGACGAGGCCTGCCGCCAGGCGTTCGGTGAACCGAGCGGCGCCATTGACATCCGGGGCGAAGGTGTCCGTCCCGATCAGCACGGTGAGTGCTTCGGGTTTCTGGGGAGCATCGGCCACGTGTGAGTCTGTTCCTTGATCTGGTGCACCGCGCTGGGCGCATCCAACCACCATGCTATTGCGCGCGGCGCCAGCACTTCGACAGCGGCGACGGTCAGTTGGTCTGCGGATGGAACCGGGACAACAGGAAAACACCGGAGACCGCGGCGGCCGCGGCGGCCGCGAATCCGATCGCCTGCCACAGCCCGGCATTGGTGGCCTCGCCGAGGACCACGATCCCGATTCCCACCGCGATCACCGGATCGACCACGGTGAGGCCGGCGATCACCAGATCCGGAGGTCCGGACGCATAGGCGGCCTGAACGAAATAGGCACCCACGACCGCCGCAGCCAGCAGAGCGAGCAGGCAGAACAGGGTCAGCCACTCGAACTCCTGCTGCTGGACCCGCACGATCACGACCTTCGCCAGCGTCGCGATGAAGCCGTAGAGCACGCCCGCACCAAGGATGTACCCGGTGGCGTTGAATCGACGACCACCGAAGATGAACACCAGCACGAAGGTCACCGTCACCGCCGCCAGAATGAGCAGGATCACCACGAGCTGCTGGTTCGAAATCGGCTTCTCCACGGCGACAAGCGCCGCGATCGTCACGAATACGGCGATGCCGATCACGCAGAGCGCGATCGCAAGCATCGAGCTCTTGTTGAGCGGGACCCCCGACACCCGCGCGTTCACCACCGCTGTGATCACCAGGGCGAGCACGCCCAGCGGCTGCACGACGATCAGCGGCGCGAAGCTGAGGCTGGTCAGCTGCAGGACGACCGCAACCCCGAGCATCAGCGTGCCGACCAACCAGGATGGCCGGCGCAGCAGCTGGAGAAGCTGCCGGAGACTCAGTCCCCCGACAATCTCCACCGTTGACAAGCCGTTGACCTTCGCGACGCCCCGGTGCTGGTACTGCGCGCCCAAGCTCAGGAAGACAGCGCCCAGCAATGCGATCGGAATTCCGATGGCCTGATGGGATGTCAGGGTCAGCTCGGGAGTCACGAATCGACCTTACCCACATTCACTCGCCGATAGGCTCAAGGCATGGCCATACGACCGATTGTCATCACTGGTGATCCCGTTCTCCATTCAGCAGCTGCCGCAGTCACCGCCTTCGATGACGAACTGCGAACGCTGGTCGCGGACATGTACGAAACCATGGAACGCGCTCCCGGAGTGGGACTTGCCGCGCCGCAGGTGGGTGTGCCGTTGCGGGTATTCGTCTACGACTACGCGGATGAGAAGGGCAACCACCACCGCGGCGAGGCGATCAATCCGGTTCTGCTGATCAGCCCGCCGCCGATAGGCGAGGCGGATCCTGAGACGGAATCGGAGGGATGCCTGTCGGTGCCGGGTGAGAGGTTCCCCCTGCGCCGAGCGGACACGGCAGTACTGCACGCGCTCGATGTGAAAGGTGAACCCTTCACGATCGAGGCGAACGGGTGGTTCGCACGCGTCCTCCAGCATGAGTTCGATCACCTGAACGGGATTGTCTATGTCGACCGACTCGACTTCCTGCAGCAACGCCGGGCGGTGAAGGCGATACTCAAGGCCGGCTGGGGCAAACCCCGCCTGAGCTGGCTCCCCGGTGTCGATGATCTGGAGGGCTGAGGGGCTGCCGGCGACTCGCACGGCCTGAGACCGATCGATCGGATCAGGATCGACGGAGCTCGACTCCATGAACCCCGTTGTGAAAGCGCAGTTCGGGGAAGACCGCGGTGACGGCGAATCCGACTCCTGGGCTCTCCTGAACCGAGAAGTAGCCGCCGTAGAGTTCGGTGCGTTCCCTCATCTCGGTCAATCCCACGCCGGTGAGATGCCGGGTCAGCGCGGCAAGGTCCTCTTCCACCGTGTACGACATGCCCGGCAAAGTCGGGTCGCTGGCCTCGACGACGCGCCGTGCGTTGCGTATCCCGTCATCCTCGATCAAGACGGTCAGCCCCGTCGCGCTCCAGGTCAGGCCGACCCGTACCTGGGTGCCAACCCCACCGTGCTTGAGGGAGTTGCCCAGCGCCTCGTGCATGATCCGATAGACGGCGATCTCCGCACCCGGTTTGAGCGGAAAACTCTCCCCCGCCTCGTGAACCGAGATGACCAGCCCGGCCTCCCGCATGACCCGGAACAGGTCACTGGCGGTCGTCAACTGCAGGGGCGCGGCAGCAGCTTCCCCCTCCGAGACGAGTGTCATCACGCGCCGCATGTCGGCGAGGGTGTCCCGTGCCATGTCGGCAATCGCGCCTGCGGCTCGTGCAGCCACTTCCGGCGAGGCATCGCTGGAGATCTTGGCGCCGTCCGCCCGAGCGATCATCGCCGTGACCTGGTGGATGGCCGTCTCATGCAATTCGCGGATGATCGACAGTCGGCCCGTCTGCTCGGCAATAGTCAATTCGAGCCGGATCCTCTCCTGCTCCGCCGCGTTCTCGGCGCGGGCGTCCCGCTCGTTGCGTGCTCGGGTCGACAACCACAACCACAGCAGCACTCCGGATGACGTCAGCAGAATCGCACTCACGACCAGGAGAATGCTTGCGGCCGGGCCGGCGTTGCCATCCATGCGGGTACTCCAAACGCTGTCCGTGAAAGAAAAAGGCTCGGAGAGTGGAGTCTCCGAGCCTTTGCTCCCCGACTTGGACTCGAACCAAGAACCTATCGGTTAACAGCCGATTGCTCTGCCAATTGAGCTATCGAGGAATGCTGGACAGCGTAGACACTTTACCAAAGATCGCGTTCGCTCAAAATCGCGGGTCCTGCGCACGCGATGCGGCGCCGTCTGGGGCGTACGAATCCACTCAGTCCTCAGTCCTCAAGCATCCAGCGCATGCAGCCGTTCACGACGTTCCCGCTGCTCGGCCGGGTCCGGTACCGGCAGCGAGGCGAGCAGCCGCTTGGTGTAGTGGGCCCGAGGCGTTTCCAGAACCTGAGCACCGGTGCCCTCCTCCACAAGTCGGCCATGGTAGAGCACCGCGATCCGGTCGGCGAGAAGGTCGACGACCGCGAGGTCGTGACTGATGAACAGCGCAGCGAAACCAAATTCCTGCTGCAGGTCACGGAACAGTTCGAGCACCCGCGCTTGCACGGAGACGTCGAGGGCGCTGGTCGGCTCATCCGCGATCAGCAGGGCGGGTTCCAACGCGATCGCTCTGGCCAGACTCGCCCGCTGGCGCTGACCCCCGGAGAGCTCGTGGGGAAAGCGATCGCCGAAGGCCGCGGAGAGCTGGACGGCGTCGAGGAGTTCGTTGACCCGCGGCCGCGCCGTGGCCGAGCTCGACGCCCGGCCATGGACGATGAGCGGCTCCGCGATGCAGTCAGCGATGGTCAGCAGCGGATTGAAGCTCGATGCCGGATCCTGGAAAACGAAGCCGATCTTCTCGCGCAGGGGCCGGAACTGGGACTCACGGACACCATTCAACTCATGGCCCAAAGCCGTCAGCGATCCGCCGGTGACCTTGGTCAGACCGGCGATAGCCCGGCCGATCGTGGTCTTCCCCGAGCCGCTCTCACCGACCAGTCCGAGCACCTCGCCGGTGCGGATCCCGAAGGACACGCCATCGACAGCGACAAACCCCGGACGCCCGAGGCGCCCCGGATATCGGATATGCAGATCCCGAGCAGACACCACGAGATCCGCCGCCGTGTCATCGTCCGCACGCAGCCTGGCGCGCTCCTGAGTGCTGACTCTGTCCTGCCCGATGCGCGGCACCGCTGCCAAGAGCTGTTTGGTGTATTCGTGCCGCGGTGCGGCGAAAAGCGCCGCAACCGTGGTGTGCTCGACCACCTCGCCCTGATACATCACGGCGACATCGTCGGCGAGATCGGCGACAACGCCCATATTGTGCGTGATCAGCACGATCGCAGCACCGAATTCGTCCCGGCATCGACGCAGCAGGTCCAGAATCTCGGCCTGCACGGTAACGTCAAGCGCCGTCGTCGGCTCATCGGCGACGATCAGACCGGGGTTCAGCACCAGCGCCATCGCGATGACAACGCGCTGCTTCTGCCCGCCCGAGAATTGATGCGGGTAGTAGTCGACTCGGGTCTCCGGCTCAGGGATCCCGACCCGTCGCAGAATGTCGATCGCCTGTGCCCGTGCGCCGCGACGGCTGATCCTCTGGTGAGCCCTGATGCCCTCAATGATCTGCCAGCCGACGGTGAAGACCGGATTGAGCGCCGTCGATGGCTCCTGGAACACCATGGCGATCTCGGCTCCGCGAAGCGCGCGCAGCCGATCCTTCGCAAGACCGACAACGTTGACGCCCTCGGTGACCCCGCGACCGGTAACGAGCACGGTGCCGCGAGCCGTGGCGGTCTCGGGAAGCAATCCGAGGATGGTCTTGGCGGTCACAGTCTTGCCGGAACCGCTCTCACCAACGATTGCGAGTACTCGGCCCGCCTCGACGCTGAGGCCGACGCCGCGGACAGCCTCGACGTCACCGCCGTCGGTAGCGAAGCTGACCGAGAGGTCGGTGATCTGAAGCACCGTCTTCGTCATTGCACAGCCTTCCTCCGGGTGCGCAGCCGCGGGTCAGCGAGATCATTGAGGCTCTCCCCCACAAGGGTGATGCCCAGCACGGAGATCACGATCGCTGTGCCAGGGAAGACGGCAGTCCACCAGATGCCGCTGCTGACGTCAGCCACTGCGCGGTTGAGGTCATAACCCCACTCTGCCGCCGACGTCGGCTCGATTCCGAAACCGAGGAAGCCCAGACCGGCAAGGGTCAGTATTGCCTCGGAAGCGTTGAGGGTGAAGATCAGCGGCAGCGTCCGGGTGGCGTTTCGCAGGACGTGGACGAACATGATTCTGGTCACGGGTGCGCCGATGACCTTTGCCGACTCGACGAAGGCCTCGGCCTTGATCCGGATGGTTTCCGCACGAATCACCCGGAAGTACTGCGGAACGAAAACCGTGGTGATGGAGGCGCCCGCAGCCAGCAGGCCGCCCCAGAGATTCGATTGCCCACCACTGATCACAATCGAGAGCACGATCGCCAGCAGCAGCGAAGGGAACGCGAAGATGGCGTCGGCGACCACGACGAGGATCCGGTCGAGCCAACCGCCGATGTAACCGCTGACCAGGCCGAGGGCGACTCCCAGGAAGATCGAGAGCACGACCGCGATGGTGATCACGAGCACCGCGGTCTGTGCACCCCAGATCACCCGGGAGAGCACGTCATAACCACCGACCGTCGTTCCCAGCAGATGCGAAGAGGACGGTGGCTGCTGTGCGCCGAAATTGCCGTTTTCGTCGCTCAACTGGCCGAATCCGAATGGCGCGAGCAGGGGCGCGAGCAGTGCGGTGAGCAACAGGAGAGCGACAATGGCGAGTCCGGCGACCAGCATGCCGCGTTGCAGTCCGACACTCTGCCGGAGTTGGTGCACAACCGGAAGACGGCGATACCAGGGACCGCGGACCGGGATGAGGGTCTTCGCCACCTCAGTACCTCACCCTGGGGTCGATGAGCGCTGCGAGTATGTCGACGATGAAGTTGATCAGCGCCACGATCACCGCGAGCAGCGCGACGATACCCTGGACCGCGACGAAGTCTCTGGCGCCCAGATAGTGGGCGAGCTGGAAACCGAGTCCCTTCCACTCGAAGGTGGTCTCGGTCAGCACGGCGCCGCCGAGCAAAGTCGCGACCTGCAGTCCGATGACCGTCAGGACGGGTATGAGCGCCGGCTTGAAGGCGTGTCGGCTCACCAGACGGTACTCACTGACACCGCGAGATCTGGCCGCGTCGATGTAATCCATCGAGAGAGTGCCGATCATGTTGGTCCGAACCAGGCGCAGGAATATCCCGGCGGTGAGCAGGCCCAGCGCGACCCCGGGGAGCACTGCGTGGGCGAGGACATCGCCGATGATCGCAGCATCTCCCGTGCGCACGGCGTCGATGATGTAGATACCCGTCGGATTCTCGAGCCCCTGAAGCAGGATTTCTGTGCGCGTCGTCGCGCGGCCGGCGACGGGGAGTGCACCGAGCCAGACCGAGAACACGAGCTTCAGCAGCAGGCCCGCGAAGAACACAGGGGTCGCGTAGCTCAGAATGGCGAAGATGCGCAGACCGGCGTCCGAGCCCTTGTCCCGGTGATACGCGGCCAGCATGCCAAGGGGAATGCCCACGATGAAAGCGACGATCAGCGCGTAGAAGGCCAGCTCAAGCGTTGCCGCGCCGTACTTGACGAGTACCGTGGTGACCGGTTGGTTGTCGCTGATCGTGGTACCGAAATTGCCGGTGAATACCTGTCCCAGATACTCGAGGTATTGAACCAGGATCGGCCGATCGTAGCCGGCCGCATGAATCCGCTCTGCGAGCTGCTCCTTCGGCAGGCGGTCACCCAGTGCTGCCGTGATCGGGTCTCCGATCAGCCGCATCACCGCGAAGACCATGCTGACGAGGATGAAGACCGTCGGCACGATCAGCAGGGCTCTCACCGCGATGTAGCGACCAAGGCCGCCGCCCGCCGAACGGCCCACCCTTGGGACCGCCGACAAAGCGTCTGTATCAGTCATTCGTCCCCTCTCCGAGTCTGTCAATGCTGGGGGGTGATCCGCCAAGACGGATCACCCCCCAGCTCGGCCTGAGCCGAGGGCGAATGGCTACCCCTTGCTCAGGGACCCGAAACGGAACTTGAACGAGCCATCAAGGGTGACACCGGAAATGTCAGTACCGGCTACCGCGATCTGCGCACCCTGCAGCAACGGCACGGTGCTGAGATCAGCAGCGACCGCCGCTTGAATATCCTCGATGAGCGCCTGCCGCGCAGCGGGGTCGGTTTCTGTCGCCTGAGCGGTGATCATGTCATCGACCTCGTCGTTGTTGTAGTGGTTCGCCAGGAAGCCCCCGTCAAGGAAGAAGGGCGTCAGATAGTTGTCCGCGTCCGAGTAGTCCGGGAACCAGCCCAGCTGGTAGGCAGGGTACAGGTCTGCCGTGCGATCCTTTGCGTACTGGACCCACTCCGTCGACTGCAGATTGACAGTGAAGAGCCCGTCCGCCTCGAGTTGGCTCTTGATCAGCGCGTACTCGTCGCCGGAGGAGGTTCCGTAGTGATCGGGGTTGTACTGCAGGTTGAGCGCGACGGGAGTAGTCACGCCTGCTTCGCTCAGTACAGCCGCAGCTGCGACCGCATCAGGACCGCCATCAGCGCCGTACAGATCCTTCAGCACCTGCGTTGCACCGGTCAGCCCGTCCGGTACGTAGGAGTACAAAGGTGTATAGGTTCCCTTGTACACCTGCTCGGCGATCGCCTCGCGGTCGACCAGGTCAGCAACCGCCTGGCGCACGGCGAGGGCCTTGGCCGGGTCGGCCTCCGCCGTCGTCGCGCCGTAGGGCTGAGTGTCGAAGTTGAACACGATGTACCGGATCTCGCCGCCGGGCCCCGTCACGACATTGACGTTCTCGTCGCCGGAAAGGTCCTCGATGTCGGTTGCCGACAAGCTGCGGTATGCCACATCGATATCACCCTGTTGCACGGAGAGCTTCAGGTTCGACTGGTCTGTGAAGTACTTGAGGGTGACGTCACCGGTCGCCGGCGCGCCGAGCACCCCGGCGTAGTCGGCAAACGGTGCGAAGGTGACGAGGTCATTGACGGAGTAGCTGTCGATGACGTACTGGCCCGCGAAGGCATTGCCCGCCACGATGTCGTCATCAGCCGTGACCGCATCGGCAGAGAAGACCTCCTCGTCAACGACCGGACCCGCCGGGCTGGAGAGGATCTGCGGGAACACCTGGTCATTGCCGACCTTGAGGTTGAAGACGACGGTCAGGTCGTCGGGGGCTTCGACGCTTTCGAGGTTGTACAGCAGCACCGACGGGCCGTTCTCGTCGGCGATCGCAAGCTGTCGATCAAAGCTGAACTTGACGTCCGAGGAGGTGAGCTCATGGCCGTTTGCGAACGTCAGTCCTTCCTTGAGCGTGACCGTGTACGCGGTTTCGGAGGTGAATTCAGCGGAGTCGGCGATGTCCGGTTCCACGTCGGAGGTACCCGGAAGTGAATTGAGCAGGAACGGGTAGACCTGATTCATGATCGCGAACGAACCGTTGTCATACGAACCGGCCGGGTCGAGCGATGTGACCGTGTCCGTCGTGCCGATGATGATACCGGCCGATGCCGTGTCGGTGCCGCCCGACGGCGCGCAGCCCGCCAGTGTCAGCGACACCGCGGCTGTCGCTGCGACCGCGAGCAGCAGGCGATGGGAGCGTGGTGATGCAGAGGACATCTCTGGTTACCTCTTTCTACATGCAACAGGAAAACGCGTGGGCAGGGTGCCCACGTTGAGGTGCTGTAGCTCATACGCTACGACGGAGAACGTGCTTTTGTCTTTCAAATCAGCATCAATTGTCCCGAATCGCCCGCCGATCCCGTTCAATATCGAGGAGTTTGCGCTGGATTTCGCGGTGCAGCTCAGGTTGACTGACCTGGTCGGTGCGTTGCAGCCGACCAAGGAGTTCTGCCTTGAGGCGCAGCAGATCCCGATCCAGCAATGCTGAGGTCACGCCGGCGACATAGCCGGGCAAGCTCCTGCCTGCTCTTGGCAGGTACCGGAGTCATCACCATTTCGCTGACGATATTCCGATAAGGTGGCGGAACCTCGGCGACGACGTTCTGCAACCAGTGCGGGTCGTCTCGCGGCCCCGGCGTGCCGACGATCCCGTCGCGGATGACGGCGAGAGTCTGGTTGCTGAATCGCGAATCGAGAACCTGCTCAAACAGCGCCGCGGGAACAAGGTCGGGATATTGCAGAATCGCCATCAGCGCGTCTCGCTCCAGACGCGTGGTGGGGTCCGCGGGCAGCTGCGCCAGTCCGATGGGCACGAGTGGTGCCGGCTCACCGACTGCGGCGGGGGCATTCGCAGGGCGGGCCGAACGGTTCCCGGCGTGAAGCGCGGCGGTTACCTCGCCGGGTTCCACCCCGAGCCAGCCGGCGAGTTCCCGCACGTACGCGGGACGCATCGCCGGATCGCGGATCTGTTCCAGCACCGGCGCTGAGGCGCGCAGCGCAGAGACTCGCCCCTCAATGGTCTCGAGGTTGAAGCCCGCAAGCACCTGCCGCAGAGCGAACTCGAATAGGGGCTTCTTGGCCGCGATAAGCGCGCGAACCGCCTCGTCGCCTCTTTCCGAACGCAGGTCGCAGGGGTCGAGACCATCAGGGGCCACAGCGACGAATGTCTGCGCCACGAATCTTTGGTCTTCGGCGAACGCGCGCATCGCCGCTGCCTGGCCGGCAACATCCGGGTCGAAGGTGAAGACGACTTCCCCCGCGCCGGAACTGTCGCCGAGCAAGCGCCTTATCACCTTGATGTGCTCGGTTCCGAAGGCGGTGCCGCAGGTGGCGACGGCTGTCGTCACTCCCGCGAGGTGTGCAGCCATGACATCCGTGTACCCCTCGACGATCACGACCTGCTGTTGCTTGCCGATATCCCTTCTGGCCAGGTCGAGGCCGTAAAGCACCTGGTTCTTGTGGTAGACGATCGTGTCGGGCGTGTTCAGGTACTTGGGACCCTGGTCCGTGTCGAGCAGCTTGCGGGCGCCGAAGCCGACGGTCTGCCCGGTGACATCGCGAATCGGCCAGATCAGCCGTCCCCGGAACCGGTCGTAGATTCCGCGCTGGCCGGCGGAGACAAGACCCGAGGCGCTGAGTTCCTCATCGGTGAAGCCGAGTTTGCGGAGATGCCCGGTCAGGACATCCCATGCCTCCGGCGCGAAGCCGACGCCGAAGTGCTCGGCTGCCGCCTTATCGAAACCGCGATCGGCGAGAAACTGACGGCCGATGGCAGCCTCCGGCGTTGCAAGGCGGCCGACGAAGAAGGTCTCGGCCGCTCGGTTGGCTTCCAGAATGCGCACGCGCTGACTGATCTCCTGAGAACTTCGACCGCCTTCCTCGTAGTGCAGCTCGAAATTGATCCGCTGCGCCACCCGCTCGACCGCCTCGACGAAGGTCAGGTTCTCCATCTCCTGCAGGAAGCTGAAGACATCGCCGCCCTTGCCCGTGCTGAAACAGTGGTACAGACCGAGTTGCGGCCGGACGTGGAAGCTCGGTGTGCGCTCTTCTTTGAACGGTGAGAGCCCCTTGAGTGAGCCGACTCCCGCACGCTTCAAGGTGACGTACTCGCCCACCACATCCGCGATGTTGACGCGTCGCTTGACTTCCTCGATGTCCTGCTGCCGAATCCGCCCCGCCATGCCCCCCATCCTAGATGCCCTCCCCCTCCCACCTGAGTTGCGGACTTTAGGGGGTAAACGTTCCGAAACTGGCCATCCTTGGGACGAAAGTCCGCAACTCAGGTGGGGGATGGGGGGAGGAGGAGGCGGTGCCAGGCGATGGCTGACTGGTCAGTGAGGCTGGCGACCTGGTCGACGATGACCCGGCGTCGAGCGGCGTCATCGCGGGCGAGATCCCAATCATCGGCGAAGCCCCGCTCCAGATGAGCGGTCTCGGTGGCCAGGAGCACGTCTGCCAGCTCGGTGAGGATCTCGCGCTGGCGGCGGTAGATCGGCTTGCGGGTAGTGGTCGACATGACGAACGTCGCGACAATGCCCTTGAGCACTGCTATCTCGGCACGGATCCCGGCCGGGGCAACCACCCTCGCGCCGAACCGGGCCAGAGACGACTGCGGGTGATGTTCACGGGTCGACTGCGTTGCCGCGCCGGCGAAGCGCCCGATCAACTGGCTTGTCAGGTTCTTCAGCTGTCCCTGGGCGCGGCGGCTGCCATCCCAGCGATCGAGCCAGATGTCCATCGAGTCGAGCCGATCGAAGGCGGCAATGAGCTCATCATGGCTGAACTCCCCGCCGATCCAGTCGAACATCGACGAGACAAGGGCATTGTGGTCGACCCGAGCGCTCAATTGCGCGACATCGACATAGCCGCCGAAAACGGCATCCTCGAAATCATGCACCGAATAGGCGATGTCATCGGCGAGGTCCATGACCTCGGCCTCGATGCAGCGCTGACCGGCAGGCGCACCCTCGCGCAGCCACTCGAACGCTTCGATGTCCGCATCATAGAAGCCGAACTTCGCCCTTCCGCTCGGGTCGAGCACTGCCTTCGATGCCGGCCACGGGTATTTCGTGCTGGCATCCAGACTGGCGCGGGTCAGATTGAGTCCATAGGCGCGCCCATCCGGGCCGAAGACCTTCGGCTCGAGTCCGGGGCCAGCATCAGCCCGTGGCGGTGAGTTCTTCTGTTCCCAGCACCATCTGTT
>CAVPES010000026.1:0-14443 GCA_963703545.1 uncultured Actinomycetota bacterium | reverse complement strand
TTGCTGAGGAATGACAGACGCAAGCGGTGTGAGCAGCTGTTGCCCAAGATAAGCGACCACTGGGATGCTAAGGCCGTCACCGACTAAATCATACGCTTCGTTGTAGTCGTTAGGCAGCCAGTAACTGTCGGGCAATCCTTGCAGGCGCGCTGCTTCGCGAGGGGATAGAAGCCTTGTGCGGACTTTTTGTCCGTTGACTTCAACAACTATTTGCTTTGATGAGCCGCCCCCGGCGGTGCGAAGGCAGCCCGCAATCCCGTCAAAACGAACTTCCGCGCGCTGCCGCCCATCGCGGGTGCGGCGATAGGCGAAGCCGATGACTCGCCGTTTCAATTCCTGAGCCAACGCGACTTTCTTTCTGTGCCGCACATTCATGAGACTCAGTATGTAATCCGTTTTCTCCGGAGTATTCCATTTTACCCAATCGTCCGATTCGCCAATCAAAGACTCCACGGCCGGGCGGTGAGCGCTCGGTGGACAAAGCGACCACCAGATCCACTTGGATCTGATTTTGCCTTCCAAGCCGGCGTATGCCTCAAGCACCGGTCGGGGATGGCAAAAATCATCAGGCAAATCAGATCGCAGGTGAGCCGGAATTGGCATGTCAGCCCGCACGGCGACAATAAACAGGCGGCGGCGTGATTGGGGCAGCCAGTGTATCGCGTCGATGATCATTGGGCCAAATCGGTAACCTCCTTGGGCCAGTGCTGAGCAAAGCGCCCTGAAATCCGAGCCGTTGTTCGCCTTTAACGCGCCTTCTACGTTTTCAAGCACCACCAGTGGCGGACGCTTTTGCGCCACGAGGTTCCAGAATGGCCAAAATGAACCAGACCTTGTGAAGGCAACATCCTGCCGACTACCAATTCCGACGCAATGCGAGAAGGGTTTGGGCGCGATCATCCTCTCTCCCGTCTCGCCGGAGCTGATCGACGGCGTGCGCATCGAGCCTTTCACGCTGTGGCCCGACGACCGCGGTTATTTCCTGGAAGTCCAGCGCATCGGGCAGGGTCTGGCCGCGGCCTTCCCCCCCCAACCACGCAGATCTCGGCGGCCCTGAATTACCCAGGCGCGGTCAAAGCGTTCCACTACCACGCGGGGCAGACCGATTGTTGGACGCCGGTTAAGGGCCTGCTGCAGGTCGCCCTGGTGGATCTGCGCGCCGGCTCACCCACGTTCGGCGCGCGCAACACGCTCTACGTGGGCGCGCTGCGCCCCTGGCGCATCCTCATCCCCCCCGGCGTGGGCCACGGCTACAAGGTGATCGGCGCGGAGCCCTCCATGCTGGTCTACCTGACGGACCGGTTCTATAACCCCAAGGACGAGGGCCGCATTCCGTATAACGACCCCCGGATCAATTACGATTGGGACACGCAGTGGAAGTAGTCCCGACATTCACTATCTATGAAACTTCTGGTTACCGGCGGCGCGGGATTCATCGGGTCCGCGTTTGTCCGCATGGCGCTGGGTGGCGACGCCGGCGCGCGTGGTGGTGCTCGATAAGCTGACCTACGCGGGCAACCTGGAGAACCTGGCGCCCGTGGCCGCGGACCCGCGCTACCGCTTCGTTCAGGGCGACATCTGCGACGCGGCGCTGGTGGACGCGCTGCTGGCCGAAGAACGGCCGGACGCCATCGTGCACTTCGCCGCCGAATCGCACGTGGACCGCAGCATCCTCTCGCCCGCGCCGGTGTTCGAGACCAACCTCCGCGGCACGTTCACGCTGCTCGAAGCCGCCCGGATGCGCCGCACCCCGCGTTTCGTGCACGTCTCGACCGACGAAGTCTACGGCAGCATCGAACCGCCGCGCGAGGCCGCCGAGGACTATCCGCTGAACCCCAGCAGCCCCTATTCGGCGTCCAAGGCCGGCTGCGACCTGCTGGCGCGCTCGTACTTCGTTACCTACCGGCTGCCGGTGCTGATCACGCGCGCTTCCAACAACTACGGCCCGTACCAGTTCCCCGAAAAGCTGATCCCGCTCATGATCTCCAACGCGCTGGAGGACAAGCCGCTGCCGGTCTACGGCGACGGCATGCAGGTGCGCGACTGGCTCTATCGTCGAGGACCACTGCCGCGCCATCCGGGCGGTGCTGGACAAGGGACGCGAGGGCGAAATCTACAACATCGGCGGCAACCGCGCGCTGCCGAACCTGGAAGTGGTGCGCCGCATCCTGGCCGCCACCGGACGGACGGAGAGCCTTATCCAGCGGGTAACGGACCGCCCCGGGCACGACCGCCGCTATGCCCTCTCCAGCGCCAGGATGGCCCGCGAAACCGGCTGGGAGCCCGTCACAAACTTCGAGGATGGCTTGGCCCGCACCGTCGCCTGGTATCGCGAGAACACCGGCTGGGTGGAGCGGGTGCGCACCGGCGAATACCGCAATTACTACGCGCGCAATTACGAGAACCGTAACGCCGAACTGAACGCGGTGCTGGATGCGGGTCGCGATTGACGCGACACCTCTCACGCTGACCAGCGGGGGACTGGCGCGCTATACCGCCGAACTGAGCCTCGCCCTAACCCGCGCGTTCCCCGAAGACCTCTTCCTGCTGGCCTCGGATCAGAAGTTCAGGGCTCCTTCCGGATTACGTCGACGCGATGGATGAGAACACCATTGTGTTCGGCATCGGACCTGCCGGCACGGGAAAGACGTACCTCGCGATGGCCAAGGCAGTTCAGGCGCTGCATCGCAAGGAGGTCTCCAGGATCATCCTGACCAGGCCAGCGGTCGAGGCCGGCGAGCGACTCGGCTTCCTTCCCGGCACCCTCACCGAGAAAATCGACCCCTATCTCCGTCCGCTCTACGACGCTCTCAACGAGATGATGGACCCGGAGATCGTGCCCAAACTGCTCGCGGCGGGCACGGTCGAGGTCGCCCCGCTCGCGTACATGCGCGGTCGAACACTCAACGACTCGTTCGTCATTCTCGACGAAGCCCAGAACACCACGTCCGAACAGATGAAGATGTTCCTCACTCGACTCGGATTCGGCTCGCGGATGGTGATCACCGGCGATATCACCCAGATCGACCTGCCGCTCGGCGCATCGGGCCTGCAGATGGTCACTCAGGTGCTCGACGGGATCGATGACATCCATTTCGCTCGACTCACAAGCGACGATGTGGTCCGCCACGACCTCGTCGGCCGTATCGTGGATGCGTACACCAAGTTCGGCGCAGAGCAGCAGGCGTCAGACCATCAGCGGCAGCAGGCAGGCCGCGGATCGTGGGACAGGGGACGCAGACGATGAGCATCGAGATCAACAACGAATCCGGGATCAGCGCCGACGAGCAGGCCCTGCAGCGTCTGGCCACCTTCGCCCTGGACCACCTGCATGTGCATCCCGACGCCGAACTGGCCATCCTCCTGGTCGATGAGGGTGCAATGGAGCAGCTCCATGTGCAATGGATGGACGAGCCCGGTCCGACGGATGTGCTGAGCTTCCCCATGGACGAACTTCGCCCCGGCACCGAAGACGACCTCACCCCTGCCGGGTTGCTTGGTGACATCGTGCTCTGCCCGCAGGTTGCCGAAATGCAGGCGCAGGAAGCTGGTCACTCGACCATGGATGAACTGCTGCTGCTGACGACCCACGGCATCCTGCACCTGCTCGGCTTCGACCACGCCGAGCCGGATGAGGAGCGGGAGATGTTCGGCATCCAGCGCGAGATCCTGATGGGGTTCACCCTGGCCGAGCGAAAACGATGAGCTCTCCGGCGGCGGTGTCAGCATGATCGTCTGGGTCTTCTTCGGAGCCGCGGCGGTGCTCGTCGCCCTCGGCGGGCTGTTGGCCGCTTGTGATGCCGCTCTGGGAGCGCTTTCCCGCGCTGACGTGCTCGATCTCGCAACTCAGGCGCGTTCTGGCCCGCAGTTGGCTCGGATTGCCGCCGATCCCGGCGCCCATGCCAATGCCCTGAACTTTCTCCGGATCGTCTCCGAGACCACCGCGGCCGTGCTGGTCACTCTTGGATTCATCGCCATCATTCCTGAATGGTGGCTCACGCTTCTGCTGGCGACCCTGATCATGACCGGAGCCTCGTTCGTGCTGGTCGGATCCAGTCCCCGGAGCGTCGGTCGCGCCCATGCCCGCGGTCTGCTGCGAGTGAATGCGCGGCTGATCCGGACGGTGCGAGTGCTCGTCGGGCCGATCGCCAAGCTTCTCGTCGCGATCGGAGATCGGGTGACACCGGGGCGCACCTCGGCAACCGGCTTCTCCTCGGAGGAGCAGTTGCTCAGCATGGTTGACGAGGCGACGGAACAGGACGTCCTCGAGGAAGTCGACCGGGAACTGATCCACTCGATTTTCGAGTTCGGCGACACCGTAGTACGCGAGGTGATGATCCCGCGCACCGACATGGTGTCCATCGATGGCAAGGCCTCCGTGGCCAGTGCGATCGGCCTCTTCCTCAGCCGGGGAGTATCGCGGATTCCCGTACTGGGCAAGGATGCGGACGAAGTCCTCGGCGTCGCCTACCTGCGCGATGTCGCGCGACTCGGGCACGAGCGGCCCGGCGAAACGGATGGGACTTCGGTGCTGTCCCTCGCCAAACCCGCACTGTTCGTGCCCGAATCGCAGAAAGCGGATGACCTGCTGCGTCAGATGCAGGCTCAGTCGAATCATCTGGCAATGGTGGTCGACGAATACGGCGGAATCGCCGGCCTGGTCACGATGGAGGACCTGATCGAGGAGCTCGTCGGCGACATCGCCGACGAGTCCGATCGGCAGGTGCCCTTGGTCGAGGAACTCGGCGATGACCGGTATCGCGTCGGTGCCCGACTGCCGGTGGGGGACCTCGGCGAACTCTTCGGCCTCGATCTCGACGACGATGATGTGGATTCTGTCGGCGGCCTGCTCAGCAAGGCTCTCGGTCGCCTGCCGATTTCCGGGGACATCGCGGAGGTATCCGGCCTGCGCCTCGCAGCGGAGCGGACCGAGGGGCGACGCGGTCGGATCAGCACCATCGTGGTCGAAGCCACTCCCGAGCTCGACGCGGTCCGCGACGCCTTCGCCGGAAATAGTAGTGAGGAGCGGAAGTGACCACCGAGCACCGGGCGGGGTTCGTCTCCTTCGTGGGCCGTCCCAATGTGGGCAAATCGACGCTGACGAACGCCCTGGTGGGACAGAAGGTCGCCATCACCTCCTCGAAACCGCAGACCACCCGACGGGCCATCCGCGGGATCGTGCACCGCCCCGACGGTCAGCTGATCATCGTCGACACCCCGGGCATCCACCGGCCGCGCACCCTGCTGGGCGAACGTCTGAACGAGCTGGTTCAGTCCACCCTGAGTGATGTCGACATCATCGGGTTCTGCATCCCCGCCGACGAGAAGCTCGGTCCTGGTGACCGGTTCATCAACGAGCAGCTTGACGGCTATCCCCGAGCCAAGAAGGTGGCGATCGTCACCAAGACCGACTCGACGAGCAGGCTGAGAGTGGCCGAGCAGCTGCTGGCGATCAGTGCGCTGCGGGATTGGGACGAGGTCATCCCCGTATCGGCGGTCGACGACCCGGAGACCCTGACCACGCTCACGGATGTCCTGATGGCGATGCTGCCGGTTTCCCCGCCGCTCTACCCGAGCGATTCCGTGACCGATGAGAGCCTCGAGGATCGGATTGCGGAGATCATCCGCGAAGCCGCACTCGAGGGCGTCGAAGAGGAACTGCCGCACTCGCTGGCTGTGACGATCGACGACATCGTCCCGCGTGAAGACGGATCGATGACGGATATCTATGCGAATCTCTTCGTTGAACGGGATAGCCAGAAGGGCATCATGATCGGCAGGGGCGGCTCCCGACTGAGTGCGGTGGGTGCCACCGCTCGAGCGCAGATCGAACCGCTGATCGGGCAGAAGGTCTTCCTCTCACTCAGAGTCAAAGTCGCCAAGGAATGGCAGCGCGACCCCAAGCTGCTCGGTCGCCTAGGTTTCTGATCGTCCCGCGTGCGCCGAATCGATACCAGTGCTAGCCTGTAACCGTGTTCTTCGGTCTTCTCCTTCGTTGCCGCGACGGGTCCTAATCCAGGCCTCACTCGTCGCGGAGTTCGTCGTTGGCTGACCACCGAATACCGCCAGGAGCAAAGACCATGAAGAACACTCAGAAGCCGTCGGGGATGCCGGCGCACCGTTATCGTCCCTACCACGAGCAGATTCGCGTAGATCTGCCCGACCGCACGTGGCCCTCTGCGCGGATCACCGAGGCACCGCGCTGGTGTGCCGTCGATCTTCGAGACGGCAACCAGGCGCTGATCGACCCGATGAGTCCGGAGCGCAAGCGGATCATGTTCGATCTGCTGGTCGAAATGGGCTACAAGGAGATCGAGGTCGGGTTCCCCAGTGCCAGTCAGACCGATTTCGACTTCGTTCGCAGCCTGATCGAGACGGACGCCATCCCCGGAGACGTCACCATTCAGGTGCTGACTCAGGCGCGCGAACAGCTGATCGCGCGAACCTATGAGTCGCTCATCGGCGCCAAACGAGCGATCGTGCACCTGTACAACTCGACCAGCATCCTGCAGCGCGACGTGGTCTTCCGCACCGACGAGCAGGGCGTCGTCGACATCGCGTTGCAGGGGGCACGCTGGTGCAAGCAGTACGAGGCGACCGTGCCGGGCACCGAGATCTTCTACGAGTACTCGCCCGAGAGTTACACCGGCACCGAGCTGGAATTCGCGGTCGACATCTGCAATCAGGTGCTGGAGATCTTCGAACCCACTCCCGATCGCAAGGTCATCATCAATCTGCCGGCCACGGTCGAGATGGCCACTCCCAACGTCTACGCTGACTCGATCGAATGGATGAGTCGTCATCTGGCGCACCGTGAGAACGTGCTGCTCTCGCTGCACCCGCACAATGACCGAGGCACCGCGATCGCCGCGGCAGAACTCGGATACATGGCGGGAGCGGACCGGATCGAAGGCTGCCTGTTCGGAAATGGCGAACGCACCGGGAATGTCGACCTGGTCGCCCTCGGCATCAACCTCTTGACTCAGGGCATCGACCCGCAGATCGACTTCAGTGATCTGGACCGAGTCAAGCGAACGGCCGAATACTGCAACCAGCTGCCCGTGCATGAGCGCAGCCCGTGGGCCGGGGATCTGGTGTACACGGCCTTCAGCGGCAGCCATCAGGATGCGATCAAGAAGGGTTTCGAACGGATGGAGGCGGACGCCGAGGTCGCCGGCGTCGGTGTCGGGGAGCTGACCTGGGCCGTGCCGTATCTGCCGATCGACCCAAAAGATCTCGGCCGCAGTTACGAAGCCGTGATTCGTGTCAACTCACAGTCGGGCAAGGGCGGAGTCGCATACCTGCTGAAGGCGGACCGGGCACTGGACCTGCCGCGCAGGCTGCAGATCGAGTTCAGCTCCGTCGTCCAGGCGCGCACCGATGCCGAGGGCGGCGAGGTCACCAGCGAGGAGATCTGGACGATCTTCCAGGACGAATACCTGCCGGCCATCCAGGAGGCAGACAAGTGGGGTCAGTTCGAGCTCACGGCGACCCGCACGTCCAGTGATCTCGACGGGGCGGTCGAGCTGAGCACCACGCTGCGCGTCGGGGAGAGCGTTGTCGAGACCCGGACCAGCGGGAACGGCCCCATTGCCGCTTTCCTCGAGGCCATGCGCGAGCAGGGCGTCGAGGTTTCGCTCTACGACTACGTCGAGCATGCCCTCTCCAGTGGTGGTGATGCCAAGGCTGCCGCATACGTGGAACTGCAGGTGGGCGCCCGGCGGCTGTGGGGCGTCGGCATCGACGGCGACATCTCGACGGCGTCGCTCAAAGCGGTGGTTTCCGCGGTCAATCGCGCAGTCCGCAGTGGCGCCGCCGATGAGGCACTGGTGCTCGCCTGAGTCGATCCTCGCCGGCTCCGCCTGTCGGCGTGGTCGATCAGGGCGGATCATCGGCCGTGAAGGGATAATGGCCGAGTGCCTGTCTATCGTGATGAAGCCGTCGTGCTGCGCACCCACAAGTTGGGCGAAGCCGACCGGATCGTCACGCTGCTGACCCGCAATCACGGCAAGATCCGTGCCGTGGCCAAGGGCGTCCGGAAGACGGGCTCCCGGTTCGGCTCCCGGCTTGAACCATTCATGGTCGCTGACATCCTCTGCTATCAGGGCCGAAACCTCGATACCATCAGCCAGGCGGAGACCATCGGCGCCTACGGGGCCGTGATCGCAGGAGACTATGCCAGCTACACGGCGGCGACGGCGATGGTCGAGACGGCCGATCGCCTGACCGAGACCGAGGGTTCCCGCGAACAGTATCTGCTGCTGATCGGCGCGCTGAGATCACTCTCCCGCTTCGAGCACTCGGCGGGCCTGACCCTCGACTCGTACCTGCTGCGTTCCCTCGCGCTGGCCGGCTGGGCGCCGAGTTTCTCGGAGTGTGCGGTGACCGGTCTGCCGGGACCGCACACCGCCTTCGTCGTCTCCCTCGGTGGCATGGTCTCGGATGCGGTGGCGCCGCCCGGGTCGCCAAGGCTCGACGCACAGACGGTGTCCCTGCTGGCGGCGTTGATGGCGGGGGACTGGGTCCATGCCGAGGCGTCCACCCCGCGTGGCCGGGCCCAGGCGAGCGGCGTGATCGCCGCCTATGCGCAGTGGCATCTGGAGCGGGGACTCCGGTCCCTGGAGCACGTGGACCGATCCGTGCCGCTCGCCGCGGCAGAGCCTGACAGGATGGGATCGTGAGCAGAGTCGCCAAGACCCATCGTGATGCCGTTGATTTCGTGCCGGTCGATTGGACTGGACTGATCCCGCCCGCCTTTCCCGCAGGCTCTGTCCCGCGGCATGTCGCGATCACCATGGACGGCAATGGACGTTGGGCCAACCAGCGCGGACTCAGCCGAATCGAAGGGCACAAGGCAGGCGAACCCGCCCTGCTGGATGCGGTTGCCGGTGCGATCCAGGCGGGAGTCAGATACTTGAGCGTCTTCGCCTTCTCGACCGAGAACTGGCGACGGTCCCCGGACGAGGTGCGTTTTCTGATGGGCTTCAATCGCGCCGTCCTGCATCGCCGGCGCGACCAGTTGAACGAATGGGGTGTTCGCATCCGCTGGGCCGGCCGGCGGCCCAGGCTCTGGAGTTCGGTGATCAGGGACCTCGAATTCGCCGAGCGGCTGACCGCGGACAACACCGTGCTGACCCTGACGATGTGCGTCAACTACGGCGGTCGTCTCGAACTGACGGACGCTGTTCGCTCGATAGCCGAAGACGTCGCAGCGGGCCGAATCAAACCGTCCGGCATCAACGAGAGAACGATCGCCCGCGCCCTTTACGTACCGGAGCTACCCGACGTCGACCTGTTCATCCGATCTTCGGGGGAGCAGCGCATCAGCAATTTCCTGCTCTGGCAGAGCGCATACGCGGAATTCGTCTTCCAGGACGTGCTCTGGCCGGACTTCGATCGGACCACCCTCTGGGCGGCGATCGAGGAATACGTCGGCCGTGACCGCCGCTTCGGCGGTGCCGTCGATGCACCCTCCGGCTGACCGGTTGTTGTCCGGATAGACTCGATGGCAGCACCCGGGTACCCAGCTCGGATGAGATCTCTGGAGAATTAGTGGCCATCGCCAATCGTCTCGACGCCGTCATCAACCTCGCCAAGCGTCGTGGTTTCGTGTTTCAGTCCGGAGAGATCTACGGCGGGTCCCGTTCGGCGTGGGATTACGGACCCCTTGGCGTAGAGCTCAAGGAGAACATCAAGAGCCAGTGGTGGCAGACCTTCGTGCGCGCTCGGGCGGACATGGTTGGTCTGGACAGCGCGGTCATCCTGCCGAAACGCGTGTGGGAGGCCTCGGGTCACGTCGCCACCTTCACCGATCCCCTCGTGGAGTGCCTGCAGTGTCACCGGCGCTACCGGCAGGATCACCTCCACGACGAGTTCGCCGCCAAGAAAGGGCGCGCCGCCGAGAGCATGGCCGAAATCGCCTGTGCCAACTGCGGCACGCGTGGCCAATGGACCGAACCGCAGAACTTCTCCGGACTGATGAAGACGTACCTCGGCCCGGTCGACAACGAGGACGGGCTGCACTACCTGCGCCCCGAGACGGCGCAGGGCATCTTCGTCAACTTCGCCAACGTGGTGACGACGGCCCGGCAGAAGCCGCCGTTCGGCATCGGCCAGATCGGCAAGGCGTTCCGCAACGAGATCACCCCGGGGAATTTCATCTTCCGCACCCGCGAGTTCGAGCAGATGGAGATCGAGTACTTCACGCCGCCCGAGGAAGCCGCCGATTGGTACGAGCACTGGGTTCAGGCAAGCTGGAACTGGTTCACCGATCTGGGCATCGACCCCGAGAATCTCCGGCGCTTCGATGTTCCCGACAGTGATCGAGCACATTATTCGGCTGCCACGGCGGACATCGAGTACCGATTCGGGTTTCAGGGCGGTGACTGGGGTGAACTGATGGGGATCGCCAATCGTACGGAGTTCGACCTCAGCAACCACATCCGCGAGTCCGGCGCCGACCTGAGGTACTTCGACCAGGCCTCGGGGGAGCGCTACATTCCCTTCGTCATCGAACCCTCCTTCGGCCTGACCCGGGCCCTGATGGCCTTCCTGATCGACGCGTATTACGAAGATGAGGCACCGAACACCAAGGGTGGCGTCGACACTCGCACGGTGCTGCGACTGGATCGGCGAATCGCCCCCGTCAAGGCTGCCGTGCTGCCCCTGTCTCGCAATGAGCAACTGTCACCGCTGGCGCGCGACCTCGCCGACGATCTGCGGGGACGCTGGAACATCGACTTCGACGACGCGGGGGCCATCGGGCGTCGCTACCGCCGCCAGGACGAGATCGGAACCCCCTTCGCGATCACGGTCGACTTCGACTCACTCGATGACCGCGCCGTGACGGTGCGCGAACGGGACACGATGTCGCAGGAGCGGATCCCCTTGGAGGGTATCGGCCGCTACCTGGCCGACCAGCTGCAGGGAGCCTGAGAGGTGAGCGACGGGTCGGAGCTGAGCCGCTCGCAGCCGGACCCCGTCCCTTGGCAGGATGTCGAGGTCAGCTACGCCCGCCTGCCGCGGGCCCTGCCCGACTACCGCTGGTGGCGGCCGCTTCTCGCCCTTGCGCTTGCCGGGATCTTCATCGTGGTGGCAACGGTGATCTGGCTGCTCGTGCTGTTCACCATTGCCTTCACGACCGGAATTCTGGACTTCGCACGATTCGACACCGTGATCCTCGAGTTCACCACCATCGATGCCTCATCGCCGTTCAACCTGGTCGTGATGATCGGCTCGGTGGCGATCTGGATCCCCTGCATTCTGCTGGCGACCCGCCTGTCCGGGATGCGACCGGTCGCCCACCTGTCCTCGGTGTCCCTGAAACTGCGCTGGCGCTGGCTGCTGGCCTGTCTGCTGCCGGCGTCCAGCGTGATGGCCTTCACCGCCGTCGTGATGCTCGTCGTCAGTCCCCTGGTCACCGGCGAGCCGCTCGATCCGATCACGATCGACCCCGGCTTGTTGACCCTGAACGTGGGGATCATCCTGCTGCTGGTTCCGCTGCAGTCCGCGGCCGAGGAGTACGCCTTCCGGGGCTTGCTGTTCCAGGCGATCAGCAGTTGGATCGGGGTCGCCTGGGTGGCGATGCTCGTCACGACGGTTGCCTTCGCATCGCTGCACCTCTACGACATCTGGGGTCTCATCGATGTCGCGGTGTTCGGAGTGGTCGCCGCGTGGCTGGCCTGGCGAACCGGGGGACTCGAGGCGTCAATCGTCATGCACGCCATGAACAACGTCGTACTCTTCATCATTCTGGCGACGGGCGTTACCGGTGGCACGGCAGTCGAGGCGGAGGGCAGTGGCCCGGTGGCGATCCTTCTGACGCTGATCACCATGGTCGCCTACGCGTCGTGGATCGACCATCGGGCGAAGGCTCGGGGAATCGCTCGGAGCGTGCTGATGCGCGTTCCGGTCAACTGATGTCGGCCACGATCGCGGATAGGCCGATGACCAGTTCATCGGCGTCGACAAAAGCGCTGAAGCCGTGGGCGCCGGCGCCCATCGCGACCCGCTTGCCGCGAATGCGCTCGTCAGCATAGACCGGCCATGCCGTGTGGCTGCCCAGCGGCGTGATCGTGCCGCGCTCGTACCCTGTTGCTTCGCGTGCAAGTTCGGGCTCCGGCAACCGCAACCTGTTGACTCCGACGATGGCGCGCAGTTTGGCCCAGTTGATCTGTCGATCACCCGGGATCAGGGCGAACAGGTAATCACCATCATGGCGACGCACCACCAGGGTCTTGACGATGTCGGAAGGGGTGATGCCCAGCAGTTCCGCTGCGGCTTCGAGGCTCATCGCCTCTGGTCGTTCGACGATGTCGACGGCGATTCCGCGGTCCGCCGCCGCCTGGCGGACCCGATCGGTGCCGATCTGCTCCATCGCACCATTCAACACCCGGATTTGCGGTTCCGTCGGCGACATCGGCTCATCGCACGCAGACCGAGGTCCGGTCTGGGAGAATTGCGGTATGAGCATCCAGACGGCGGAGCACCTCTCGATCGGTCCGATCGACCTCGATGTGCCGGTCGTGCTGGCACCGATGGCGGGGATCACGAATACGGCGTTCCGACGACTCTGCCGGGAGTTCGGTGCCGGACTCTACGTCAGTGAGATGGTCACCAGCCGCGCTCTCGTTGAGCGCGGACGGGAGTCGATGCGCCTGATCACGCACCACGAGACCGAGCAGATCCGCAGCGTGCAGCTCTACGGCGTGGACCCCGGGACCGTTGCTGAGGCAGTGCGGATGCTGGTCGCCGAGGATCGTGCCGATCACATCGACCTCAACTTCGGCTGTCCGGTTCCCAAAGTGACCAGGAAGGGCGGCGGTGCGGCCCTGCCCTGGAAACAGGACCTCTTCCGTGACATCGTCGAGCAGGCGGTGGCCGCCGCGGGGCCGATCCCGCTGACCGTCAAGATGCGCAAGGGCATCGACTCCGATCACCTGACGTATCTGGAGGCGGCCCGAGCCGCCCAGGGCGCGGGCGTCGCCGCGATCGCGCTGCATGCTCGCACTGCGGCGGAGTTCTACTCGGGCCAGGCCGACTGGTCGGCGATCACCCGGCTCAAGGAGACGATCACCGAGGTGCCCGTGCTGGGCAACGGCGATATCTGGTCGGCTGAGGACGCGATCCGAATGGTCGAGCAGACCGGATGCGACGGCGTGGTGGTCGGTAGAGGCTGCCTGGGCCGGCCGTGGTTGTTCGGCGACCTCGCCGCGGCGTTCCGGGTGCGCGCGGGGGAGTTGAGCCCTGAGGACGCCGGTGTCCTGATGATGCGGCCACGCCTCGGTGAAGTAGCGGACATCTTTCGCAGACACGCGATACTGCTCGGCGAGTTCTTCGGTGACGACGACGACGGCGGCCAGAAGCGGGCCTGCCGGGACATCCGAAAGCATGTCGCGTGGTATTTCAAGGGTTACCCGGTCGGTGGCGACCTGCGCGCAGGATTGGCGACGGTGGAGACCTTCGCTCAGCTCGACGATCTGCTTGGCGGTCTCGACCGGGAGCTGCCGTACCCAGGGGTGGCAGCTGAAGGGCCGCGCGGCCGTGCCGGCACCCCGAAGAGTCCGGCCTTGCCCGACCGCTGGCTGGAGAGCCGCGTACTGGGCGCTGCCGAGGGTGCAGTGCTTGCCGGGGCCGAGTTGGACGTGAGCGGTGGCTGAGACTGCCGCGCTGCCGGCCGGGTACAGCGCCGACGACACCGAGCGTTGGCTGCATGAGGAGCATTACACCCGTCGCAGCGATTTCGCCCGGGATCGCGCGCGTCTGGTGCACTCCAGTGGCTTGCGCAGACTCGCCGCGAAAACCCAGGTGCTCAGTCCGGCCTCGGGGATCGATTTCGCCCGCAATCGCCTTACGCATTCGCTCGAAGTCGCGCAGGTGGGTCGTGAACTGGCGTCCAGTCTCGGGCTCGACCCCGATGTCGTCGATACCGCCTGCCTCGCCCATGATCTGGGGCACCCGCCCTTCGGCCACAATGGCGAACAGGCGCTGAACGCGTGGTCTGCCCAGATCGGCGGCTTCGAGGGCAACGCGCAGACACTGCGCCTGCTCACCCGACTCGAGCCGAAGGTCTTCGGCCCGGATGGGCGCGCCTATGGACTCAATCTGACCCGCGCCAGTCTGGATGCCAGCACGAAATACCCGTGGCCGGCATCGAAGGCAGTGCTCGACCCGAGCGGAAGGGCGAAGTTCGGCTTCTATGATGCGGACATCGAAGCGTTCGAGTGGCTGCGCGAGGGTGCGCCTGCCGGTCAGCGCTGCATCGAGGCCGAGGTCATGGACCTCGCCGATGACATCGCCTATTCGGTGCATGATTTCGAGGATGCCGTTTTCGGCGGCTATGTCGATGTCGCGCAATTGAGCGCTCGGGTCGACCACAATGCCCTTGTCTCGTCGATGTTCGACTGGATCGGCGGGGAGTTCAGCCATGATGAGCGATACGTCG
>CAVPES010000025.1:0-7244 GCA_963703545.1 uncultured Actinomycetota bacterium | reverse complement strand
GGCGTTCAAGGGCTGGGACATCGGCGACATCGTCGCCGCCGAAGGCGGCCTGATGCGGACCAGGACCGGCGAACTGTCGGTGAAGGCCGATTCGCTGCGGCTGCTGGTGAAGTTGCTGCGGCCGCTGCCGGACAAGTTCCACGGCCTGGCCGACGTCGAGCAGCGTTACCGGCAGCGCTACGTGGACCTGATCGTCAGCCCGGACGCGCGCGAGGTGTTCATCGCCCGCTCGCGCATCGTCAAGGCGATCCGGCACTGGCTGGACGCGCGCCGGTTCCTGGAAGTGGAGACGCCGATGATGCAGTACATCGCCGGCGGCGCCACCGCGCGCCCGTTCGTGACCCACCACAACGCGCTGGACCTGGACCTGTTCCTGCGCGTCGCCCCGGAGCTGTACCTCAAGCGGCTGGTGGTCGGCGTCCGAGGACCGAGTCGCGGGGTCCGTCTCCCGCCAGAATCCATGCATCATCACGGCCGTGGGCAGCAGGAACACGACGAGCAACAAGGCACCAAGGTCGGGCCAGATTCCGACAGCCACCATGGTCGCGCCCACCGCGAGCAGGACCCCGGTCAGCGGGACCATCAGTCCGGCAGCGGGCACGCCCTTGCTGGCGGCGTATCCGCTCATCATCGTGCGCTTCGCGAAGTGGCCGTAGGCCGACACGAAGAAGAGCAGTGAAAAGGCGATTCGACCGACTAATACCAGGATGTCCAAATTTTCCTCCGGAGATGCAGATTGGATGATTACTTACTGATCGTAAGTACGATACCGTTTGACCATAGCGCACGAGACCAAAGGAAGAGTAAACAGGGTCCGCGCATCCGGGAACGGCTGCACGAACAACAGGGCAAGAGTGAGATGAGTGACGAGAGCGAAGGATACTGCGCGACGTTCCAGGTTGCCGTCGAGCTGCTGGGCAAGCGCTGGAACGGGGTCATCCTCGACGCGCTGTTGGGCGGAGCCGAGCGCTTCGGGCAGATTCGCGCGGCGGTTCCGGGGCTATCCGATCGTCTGCTGACCGAACGGTTGCATCAGTTGGAGCACGAAGGACTCGTGTCGCGCCGGTGCCCGGAACCGAGCGGTGTTCCACGATACGCGCTGACCCAGAAGGGAAGCGAACTGGCTCCGGTCATCGAGGCGGTGTCGAACTGGGGAGTCAAATGGGTCAGCGTTCCTGACTGAAGAACCCGGCGATTCGGTGCGGGTCCGCGCGCGAGTTCGCGACGGAGTCCGCGCGGATCGCGACGATCGACGCGCTCGTCAACCAGCTCGACGAGGCGCGCGAGTCGGCGGGGCTCTCGAAGGCCGCACTTGCGCGTGCGATCGGTGCCGACCCGGCGGTGATCCGCCGCCTGCTCTCGGCTCCGGGCGTGAACCCGACCATCGGCACACTCGCCGAGGTCGCCGCCGCACTCGGTTTCCGGGTCCGACTGGAGCCGATGGACGCAGACGAGCGAGCGAAGATCACCGAGCCGATGCTCCGCGCCACAGTCGCCTGATCGTCAGGAGACCGACCGCGGCTGCCGTGCTCGGTACTCGTCGCCAAGCGCTTTGACAGCCTGGTAGTGCTTGTCGGCCAGCGTCGTGCGGAACGGTTTCGACCGACCGTCGACAACGACCAGCAGCGGCTTGTCGACACCCCGCACGCATCGTCACGCGGACCTTCTCGGGAAACGAGTTCAGCGCATCCCTACCTGGCGCCGACTCGGTCTGATCGTCATCCTTGTGCCGCCGGAAGAACACGATCTCGTGAGCGTCGTCGGACGAAGGACGCGGCGGTGTTGCCGCTCCCGAGGGCTTCGCTTTGCTCACCGCTCAACCTTAGATTCGGCGTCGGACACCACAGCCCGATGCTGTATTCGGTCGACCTGGTGCTCTCGTCGTGTGGCGACGCCTGACCTCGCCTCGGTCCGGCAGACGGTGCCGACCCAAGATGCCATGTCGCGATGGTGCCCCCGACAGGAATCGAACCTGCGACCTACGGTACCGGAAACCGGCGCTCTATCCTCTGAGCTACGGAGGCGACTGGTCAAAGGTATCAGATTCGCCGTGCGCCGCCTCCCCGAAGATGCCGGACCGGACGCCCGGCGGACCGTGAAACAATCAGCCCATGGCCCATCACGTCACCGCCCAGATCGTGCTCGAAGTACCGTCGCCGGTCGAGCTGATCCTGGCGATCGCGCCCACCGCCGCAACGCCGGAGACCGAGACGCTGAGCTTCCACGGGCCGACCGCCGCCCTGACCGTGACTCCGATCATCGACGTCCACCGGGGCCGACTGCACCAAGTGCATGCGCCGGCCGGATCGCTGACCATCGATTACGCGGCCACGGTCGAAGCCGGCGTGGTCGCGGAAAGCCTGCACCTGGACCCGGTCGACAGAATCCGCTACTTGCGCCCCAGTCGCTACAGCCAATCGGACCTGCTGTTCTCCGTGGCCAGGACCGAGTTCGCCGGGGTCGCCGAGCACGAGCTGGTGCCCACCGTGCGGGACTGGGTCGCGAATCACCTCCATTACGTGCCTGGAGTCAGCAAACCGACGGACAGCGCTGTCGAGACGTACCTTGCGCGGGCGGGGGTGTGCCGCGATTTCGCCCACCTGACGATCGCTCTCCTGCGCGCGATGGACGTGCCGGCCCGGATGGTTTCGGTCTACGCGCCGGGGCTTGACCCCATGGACTTCCACGCCGTCACGGAGGCGTGGACGGGCGACCGCTGGATCACCGTGGACGCCACCGGGCTGGCACCGCGGCACACCATGCTGCGGATCGCCACCGGTCGTGACGCCGCGGACACCGCTTTCCTCACCAGTCATGGCAATGACCTGACGCTGACCTCGCTGTTCATCAGTGCGACGGTCGACGACTTCAGCGTCGAGGAGGACGTGGGCAGCCAGGTCCAGTTGCCCGACTAAACTGGGCTCTCGTGAATCCCGATGCGCTCGCCGCTGCCCTGCTCGAACGAACCAATGACGTGCTCGTGCGCCGCGGTGGCACGGCAATTGCCGAGGGCACCCTCACGCTCGAGCGGCCGAAGAACCGCGAGCACGGCGACTGGGCCACCAACATCGCGATGAAACTGGCGGGGCCGCTCGGAGTCAGCCCCCGCGAGCTCGCCGCGGAACTGGCTCCCGCCTTCGCTGCGGTCGACGGCATCGCCGCGGTCGAGGTCGCCGGACCCGGCTTCATCAACCTCCGCCTCGACCCGGCCGCCGCGGGCGCTCTGGCGAGAACAATCGTCGACCTGGCGGACAGCTACGGGCACGGCGAGGTATATGCCGGTGTGAGAATAAACTTGGAGTTCGTTTCGGCGAACCCGACCGGCCCGATCCACCTCGGCGGCGTGCGCTGGGCCGCCGTGGGGGACTCGCTGGCCCGGCTCCTCCAGGCCGAGGGCGCCCTCGTCACCCGCGAGTACTACTTCAACGACCATGGCGCGCAGATCGACCGCTTCGCCCGCAGCCTGGTCGCCAGCCACCTCGGCCAGCCCACACCGGAGGACGGCTACGGCGGCCAGTACATCGCCGAGATCGCGGCGCGGGTCGTCGAGGCATACGACGGAGACATCGACGCGCTCGGCCCCGCTGAACGGCAGGAGGTGTTCCGCGCCATCGGGGTCGACCTGATGTTCGGAGACATCAAGAAGAGCCTGCACGACTTCGGCGTCGACTTCGACGTGTACTTCCACGAGAACGACCTGCACGAGTCCGGCGCGGTGGACCGCGCGGTGCAGCGCTTGCGCGAACTCGGCCACATCTACGAGGCCGACGGGGCCGTCTGGCTGCGCAGCACCGACTTCGGCGACGACAAGGACCGCGTCGTCATCAAGAGCGACGGCGAGGCCTCCTACATCTCCGGCGACCTCGCCTACTACCTCGACAAGCGCGAGCGCGGTTTCGAGCGGAACATCATCATGCTCGGCGCCGACCACCACGGCTACGTCAAGAGGATGATGGCGATGGCCGCCGCGTTCGGCGACGAGCCGCACGTCAACCTCGAGATCATGATCGGGCAGCTGGTGAACCTGGTCCGCGACGGCACACCGCAGCGGATGAGCAAGCGGGCGGGCACCGTGGTGGTGCTCGAAGACCTGGTGGAAGCGGTCGGCGTCGACGCTGCGCGCTATGCCCTGGTGCGAAGCTCCAGTGACTCCGAACTCGACATCGACATCGACCTGCTCTCCCGCCGCACCAACGACAACCCCGTCTACTACGTGCAGTACGCGCACGCGCGCACCGCCGCCGTCGCGCGGAACGCTGCACAGTCCGGGGTGGATCGCAGCGCCTTCGAACCGGCACTGCTCGACCACGAGACCGAGGGCGCCCTGCTCGGTGCTCTGCAGGAGTTCCCACGGCTGGTCGCGCAGGCGGCATCCTTCCGCGAGCCGCACCGGGTCGCCCGCTACCTCGAGGAGGTCGCCGGGCTCTACCACCGCTGGTACGACAACTGCCGGGTGATCCCGCAGGGCGCCGACCCGGTCACGGACCTGCACCGGACCCGGCTCTGGCTCAACGACGCCGCCGGTCAGGTCCTCCGCAACGGCCTCGGCCTGCTGGGCGTCAGTGCGCCCGAGCGGATGTGAGCGCACAGCAGTCGGATGCGCGCGCCGAGCCGCTCCGCTGCCCCGCATGCCTCGGGGCAGTAGCCTAGAGGGACCTGCCCAGAACCCCGGAAACCACCTGTGACCATCAATCCCCTCGCCCCTGAGTGGCTTGCCGTGCCCGCGGACGCCGACGACCTCGATCCGCGGATCTGGTCCGGCGGCATCGCGCGCGCCCGGAGCGGGGAGCTAAGCGTCGCCGGCGTGGCGGCGACGGCGCTCGCCGCCGAATTCGGCACTCCGCTCTACGTCGTGGACGAGCAGGATGCCCGCGACCGCGCCGCGCTGATTCGCGAGGCCTTCGACCGCGAGTTCGCCCGGGTCGGCAGCAGCGCCCACGTCTACTACGCCGGCAAGGCCTTCCTGTCGACCGCGGTGGTGCGCTGGATGACCGAGGCAGGACTCGGCATCGACGTCTGCAGCGGCGGCGAGCTGGCCGTCGCGCTCGCCGGCGGCGCGGACCCCGCCGCCATCGGCTATCACGGCAACAACAAGTCACTCACCGAGATCGATCGAGCCGTCGAGGTCGGCGTCGGCGCCATCGTCATCGACAGCGTGATCGAGGTGGCGCGCGTCGCTGCTGCCGCGCTGCGACACGGTCGCCGACAGGCCGTGCGCCTGCGCGTCAACACCGGCGTGCACGCGCACACTCACGAATACCTGGCCACGGCCAGGGAGGATCAGAAGTTCGGCATCCCCTTGGCCGATGTCCCGGCCGTCGTCGATGAGATCCGTGCCACCGGAGTGCTGGATCTCCTCGGTCTGCACTCCCACATCGGCTCGCAGATCTTCGACCTGTCCGGCTTCGAGGAAGCCGCCCGACGGCTGCTCGCGGTGCACGCCGAGCTGCTGGCCGGCGGCGACGTGCCCGAACTCAACCTCGGCGGTGGTTTCGGCATCGCCTACACGGCCGCCGATGAGCCGACGCCGGTCGCCGAGATCGCCCGCCGGTTCGCCGATGTCGTCGCGCGTGAAGCCGGGCGACTGGGCATCCCGGTGCCGATCGTCGCGATCGAACCCGGGCGCTTCATCATCGGACCCGCGGGCCTTACCCTCTACGCGGTCGGCACGGTCAAGGACGTCCAGGTCACTGCGGTCGACGAAGCCGGGGCGAGGCCGGATGAGGGTACCGATCAGCGCGGCTCGACCTGGCTGCGCCGCTATCTCTCGGTCGACGGCGGCATGAGCGACAACATCCGCCCCGCTCTCTACGGGGCCGACTACTCGGTGCGGATGGCGAACCGTGCCTCCGCGGTGGCCCCGGTCCTGGTCCGAGTCGCGGGCAAGCATTGCGAGAGTGGCGATATCGTTGTGCACGCTGACTACTTGCCGGGGGATGCCGGTGTCGGCGACCTGCTCGCCGTTCCGGCGACTGGCGCGTACTGCTGGTCGCTGGCCAGTAATTACAACCACCTCGGCCGCCCGGCCGTGGTCGCGGTCCGCGACGGCGGCGCGCGGCTGATCGTCCGGGGTGAGACCGAAGCGGACCTGCTTTCGCGGGACGCGGGAATCGGAGAGTCATGATCGAGTACCGCAATCTGAAGATTGCCCTGCTCGGGGCCGGCACGGTCGGTTCGCAGGTGGCGCGGCTGCTGCTGGAGCACGGCGATGAACTGGCCAGTAGGGCCGGTGCGGGCCTGGAGCTGATCGGCATCGCGGTGCGCGATCCGGATGCCCCGCGCGACGTCGAGCTGCCGCGCGAACTGCTGACCACCGATGCCGCCTCGCTGATCCACGGGGCCGACATCGTCATCGAGACGATCGGTGGTCTCGAGCCCGCCCGCACCCTCGTGCTGCAGGCGATCAACTCCGGCTCGGACGTCATCACGGCCAACAAGGCGCTGCTGGCCACCCACGGCCCCGAACTGTTCGAGGCCGCTGAGCAGGTGGGCGCGCAGCTCTACTACGAGGCTGCTGTCGCCGCGGCGATCCCGATCGTCCGGCCGCTGCGCGAGAGTCTCGCCGGTGACCGGATCAATCGAATCCTCGGCATCGTCAACGGCAGCACCAACTTCATCCTCGACAAGATGGACACCGAGGGCTGGAGTGCTGATGAGGCGCAGCGCGTCGCCCGGGAACTCGGTTATCTCGAAGCCGACCCCAGCCTGGACATCGAGGGCTTCGACGCGGCGCAGAAGGCCGCAATCCTGGCGTCGCTCGCCTTCCACACCTCGGTTCCGCTGGAATCGGTGCACCGCGAGGGCATCGGAATCCAATGTTGCCGGTTGTGGTCGCCTGAGCGGATTGCGCTGCCAGTGACAGAACGCCAAGGGCGGTGACGCCCATGATCTGGCGGCCGAGAAAAGTTGCCTTCATTGCCTTGCTCCTAACGTTGGTAACCCTGAGTACCGGCCCACGTTGGCCGGGAGGGACGCTTTTATAGCCATCGGAGCATAAGCAGCATCCATGCCATCAAAAACACGATATTGAAACCGGTGCTTTGTCACTTTTTCGCCACAAATCAAGGCACCATCAACTGGTTGCAATTTGACGGAGGGCTTTTTTTGTGCGAAGCGAATCCGCTGCGCACCAATTTAGTGCGGAATGCGCGCCATCAGCGCCCCGGCAGTCCTTCCCGCTCAATGAACGCGACGATCTCGGTTAAGCCCGCACCGGTCTTGAGGTTGGTGAAGACAAAAGGGCG
>CAVPES010000024.1:0-20688 GCA_963703545.1 uncultured Actinomycetota bacterium | reverse complement strand
GGGACTTCGAGACGAGATCGTCGCCTCGATCCGTGAGCGAATCGAGGCAGCAGGGTCGCCGTCGATCTGCCTCGCCACCGTTCTCGTCGGCGATGACGTGGCTGAGCCGGCGCTACGTGCGTAGCAAGCACCAGAAGGCGGCCGACGCGCCAATTCGAAACTTATCAGTGATTGGGATCTTGTGAGAGCCTCCTGTCACCTCGTCGCCTACATGCGGCCGGAGACAGGCATGACTTCTAAACAACTTACACCGAACCCGCGGGAAGTTCTGGACCTGCTTGAGGACCAGGGACTTCTCATCATTCATCCGAAGCAGATCATCGGACGCAAAACGCTTTCGATGCTTCTGGATTGCAGTGAAGGAACCATCGATAACAGAACCGATCCGAACCACAAAGGCTTTGTTGGATGCGGACCGGGCGGTGAGGGGTCGGCTGGCCGGCTTCGGGGAACTCTACCGGACGTGGCTGGACCACGTCGTGGCAACCGCCGCCGAGCCTGACACCATCGTTGTGGCGGAGGCCCGCCAGGTCGGCGAACTGCTCGCAGACGACCCCGATCGCGGCTATCGTCTTGTGCATTCCGTGCACAACGCCCACACGCTCGCTCCGCACCGGTGGGACTCGCCGATGGACGAGTTGTGGACCGGTTGGTTCGACCATCTGGGCGACTTCGACGGCATCATCTGGCTGACGGATGCCCAGCGCAGGGATGCCGAGCGCCGTTTCGGCGCCGGCCGCCACTGGGCGGTCGTGCCGCATCCGGCGCCGCGCGCCGCCCGGGGGCTCGCGGATCGTGACCCTGAGCGGATCGTGATGGTGTCCCGCTTGGCGGAACAGAAGCGGGTGGATCATGCCATCCGGGCATGGCAGCGTGTCGTGGCCGCGCATCCGCGGGCGCGGCTCGACATCTACGGCGACGGACCCCTCTCGGAGACGCTCGAAGACCTCGTAGCGCAGCTGCAGCTCACGGATTCCGTGACACTGCACGGCTATCGGGCCGATGCCGCCGCCGAGTGCGACACGGCGGCGGCGCTGGTGCTGACCAGCGCTTTCGAAGGCCAGGGGCTTGTCATCCTCGAGGCTTTCAGTCGTGGCTGTCCGGTGATCGCTTACGACGTCAACTACGGGCCGGCGGAGATGATCGACGCGGACGTCAACGGACTGCTGGTGCCGGCCGGCGACATAGAGGCTCTGGCAGCGACCCTCAGTGGATACCTCGGCGACGTCGACACCATCGCGCGGTTATCGGCGGGTGCTTCTCGTTGGGCCGCGGAGCATGGGCCGGTGCTCGCGATGCAGCGGATGGCCTCCTTCTTGGGGAACGTACTTGAGGCGACGGGGGTGCGCGGATAATGGACCAGCATTCGCCGATCATCACGGTTACGGTGGCCGCCGAACTGGCCGGGATGCACCCGCAGACTCTGCGCCAGTACGATCGTCTGGCTCTGGTGTCGCCGCGGCGCACGGTGGGCGGCAGTCGGCGCTACAGCATGAACGACATCGCGCAGCTGCGCGAGATAGCCAGACTCAGCGCGGAGGGGATCAACCTGGAGGGGATCCGCAGGATTCTCGAGCTGGAGAACCAAGTCCAGGGCCTCAGCGAGCGGGTGCGCGAACTGGAGTCGACCCTGGCGGACGAACTGCTCAACCGGCGCGGGCGGCGTGTTTTCGCCGCCGGTCCGGAAGGCGATGTCATCTCACTGCGCGCCGGTACCCGGGTGCAGCGTTCCAAGCAGCTCGTCGTCTGGCGGCCGCTGCGCAACGATGACGCCTAGATGCCCGGTGCATTCGATCTCGGCAGTCTGCGCCGACACCCTGACGTCGAGTCCGCGGGTCTGTTTGCGGCGGATGCCGCCGACCGGCTGATTCTCGATCAGGCGGCCGCCCGACTGGCAATCGCCGGAGCCGGCGAGGTGGCGGTGATCGGCGACAACTACGGCGCCCTCTCGCTGGGCGCCATCGCCCTGCACGGCGCCCGGGCGGTGCGGGTGCACCAGGATGCGCTCACCGGTGAACGGGCGATCCGGATCAACGCGGTCGAGGCGGGACTGCAGACGGAGCTGCAACTGCTGCCGCTCGGCGCCGAGCTGCTGGCGAACGCCCGGGTTATCCTGCTGCGCCTGCCGCGCAGTCTCGACGCCCTGGACGAGCTCTGCCAGCAGATCGCGCGATACGCGCCCGCAGAGGTTCAGGTCATCGCCGGCGGTATGCAGAAGCACATGACGGTTGCCATGAACGTCACGGCCGCAGACCACTTCGAGGTCGTGACTGCTGGCCTGGGCCGGCAGAAGGCGCGGGTGCTTCGATTCAGTGGGCCGCGAGCGCGGGCCGAACACAGCTGGCCGCGCCGGGGATGGCACGACGATCTCGGTCTGTGGGTCTGCGCGCACGGGGGTGTCTTCGCCGGTACGAGAGTCGACATCGGCACTCGCTTCCTGCTCGACAACCTCGACGATGCGGCAACGGATGCCGAGACCGCGATCGACCTCGGCTGCGGCAGCGGCGTCATCGCCGCGACCCTGGCCCGCCGGCGCCCGGCGATCCGCGTGATCGCGACGGATCGGTCCGAGGCGGCCACGGCCTCCGCAACGGCGACCATGGTTGCCAACGACCTCGCCGAGCGGGTGAGTGTCGTGCGCGACATCGGACTGTCGCGTCAGCCCGACGCGAGTGCGGAGCTGATCGTGCTGAACCCGCCGTTCCACCTCGACGCCGCCGTGCACACCGGGGCGGCGACAGCTCTGATCGCGGAGGCGGCTCGGGTGCTGAAGCCCGGCGGGGAGCTGCGCTGCGTCTTCAACTCGCACCTGGGCTACGCGCCGCAGTTGCGGCGGATGATCGGGCCGACCAGGCAGGTCGCCCGCAACGCCAAGTTCACGGTCACCTCGTCGATTCGCTGACCGGCGGCGATCCGCGGCCCGTTCAGTTCCAGCGGCGTTTCGCCCAGCGTTCGAACAGGCCGATCAGGGAGTCCGTGAGTTTGCCGATAACGGCCAACAGGATGATCGCCAGGAACAGACGGTCGGTGCGGCCGTTGTTCTGCGAGTCGGTCAGCAGGAAGCCGAGGCCCATGCTGGCGCCCAGCAGTTCGGCGGCGACCAGGAACAGCCACGCTTGGGCGAGTGCGAGGCGCAGCCCCGAGATCACCGAGGGCAGCACCGCCGGCAACTGCACCGTGGTGAAGAGCCGGACACCGTGCAGCCCGAAGGCGCGGCCGGCCTCCACCAGCTGCCGGTCGACATGGCGCAGGGCGGCGGAGACCGTGGTGTAGACCGGGAAGAAAGCCCCGATCGTGATCAGCGTGATTTTCGACTCCTCGCCGTAGAGCAGCCACAGCAGCAGTAGCGGCGCCCAGGCCAGTGAGGGCACGGCACGCAGCGCGCCGAGGGTGCCGCTGAAGAACGTCTCCCAGACCCGGGACAGGCCGACGATCGCACCCAGCACCAGACCCAGTCCGGCACCGATCGCGAAGCCGATCAGCACCCGCTGGGTCGAGATCGCGACGTGCAGACCAAGGGTGCCGCGCTCGGCAAGGTCGATCATGGCGTCCCAGATCGTGGCGAGCGGCGGCAGCTTGTAGGCCGGGGCGAGTTCCAGCGTGGTGGCCAGCTGCCAGGTGCCGAGGATCAGGGTCGGCAGGGCGAGCGACAGCAGCAACCACAGCCAGCGTCTGGCGGGACGGTGGTGGTCTCCGTCGGAGGCGGGCACGCCCCCGGAGGCGGCGGCTGAGTCAGCCACCGCCTCCGTCTCGCGTGTCGAGCTCATCGACCGATCAGCCGATCCGTGCCGGGTCGGCGGCGCTGGCGAAGGTGTCGTCGAAGAGGGAGTCGAGAGCGGCATCGACGTCATCCTGCTTGGCGACGTTTCCGAGGCTCACGAGGATCGGACCGATCTGTGCGAGCACCTCGTACTGCACCTGGCCGGGGACCGGGTCGATCTCGAGGTTGGTGCGTTCGATGATGACCTTGTTGGCGACTGCCTGATCGAGGGCAGCGACCTCGGCGAGGATCGCCGCGGTCTCCTCGGGGTTCTCCAGTGCCCACGCGCGGGCCTTCTCATAGGCGTCCACGACAGTCTGGGCGACATCGGGCTTGGCCTCGAGGAAGGCCTCGGTGGCGTTCAGGAAACCGTAGCTGTTGAGATCGATGTTGCGGTAGATCAGCTTTGCGCCGGCCTGCTCGGCGCCGGCCATGATCGGGTCGAGGCCGGCCCACGCGTCGACGGCGCCGTCCTGCAGGGCGGCCCAGCCGTCGGCGTGCTGGAGGTTGACCACCTCGACGTCGTTGATCGACAGACCGTTGGCGTCGAGCGCCTGGACGAGGAAGAAGTACGGGTCGGTGCCGAGGGTGGCGGCGATGGTCTTGCCTTTGAGGTCGGCGACTGCGCTGATGGCCGAGTCCGCACCGACGACGATGGCCGCCCACTCGGGCTGCGAGTAGATGCCGATCGTCTTGATGGGGGAGCCGTTCGCGCGGGCCAGCAGTGCGGCCGAACCGGCGGTCGAACCGACGTCGATGGCGCCGGCCTTCAGGCCCTCGTTCGCCTTGTTGGATCCGGCGGACTGGATCCAGTTGACCGTGATCTCCTGCTCGGCGAGGGCATCCTCGAGCCAGCCCTGGTCCTTGATGATCAGGCTCAGCGGGTTGTAGGTGGCGAAGTCGATGTTGAGAATGCCGCCCTGAGTGGCGGTGTTCTCGGCCGCCGGCTCGTCCTGGCCGCTGTTCTCGCCGGCGACGCAGCCCGAGAGCAGCAGGGCGGCGGCGGTGACTGCAGCGACGAGCGCGGCGCGGTTGGTGCGTCGTGACATGGTTTCCTCTTAGTAGGGGTAGATCGGAATGGTGGTGGTGGACTGGATGCCTCTGGCGAGACCATGCCGGTCGACGCCAAGAGTGGCGAGCAGCCGAGCCCGAAGCTCGGCGAGTTCCACCGAGCCCCGGTCGCGGGGGCGATGTCCCGGTACCGTCAGGATCTCCTGAATGGTGGCGCCGGGTCTGTCCGCGACCGCTCCCAGTATCACCACACGATCGGCCAGTTGCAGGGCCTCGTCGACATCGTGCGTAACAAGCAGCACCGTGGTCGGTGCGGCGGCGTGGATGTCCAGCAGCAGGTCCTGCATTTTCAAGCGGGTCAGTGCATCGAGCGCGCCGAACGGTTCGTCCAGCAGCAGCACACCGGGGTTGCGCGCCAGGGCGCGCGCCAGTGAGGCGCGCTGGGCCATGCCTCCGGACACTTCCCGGGGTCGGTGGCCGGCGAAGTTCGACAGTCCCACCAGTTCCAGCAGTTCGGAGACTCGGGCGCGGCCTTCGTCGCCCGGAAGGCCGCTCGGCAGGCCGAGGGCGATGTTGTCGGTGAGGCTGCGCCACGGCAGCAGCCGAGGCTCCTGGAAGGCGAAGGCGCAGCGGGCGTCGATGCCGGACACGGGCGTGCCGTCGATGCGCAGACTGCCGTTCGTCGGTGAGTCGAGCCCGGCCGCCAGGCGCAGCAGGGTCGACTTCCCGCCTCCGGACTGGCCGAGGATGGCCAGCACCTCACCGGGGGCGACTCTCAGGCTGATGTCACGCAGGACCAGGTGTTCGGCGGTCGCGCGCCGGCCGCTGCCGGTCGCGGGGAAGGTCTTGCCCAGTTGGTCGAAGGCCACGCTGAAGGCGGAGTTGGTGATCGACTCCGGCATGGCGCGCTCCAGGGCGGGGAATAAGAGGGGCTATCCGATGCTACCGAGGTGTGCGGCGGCCTCCGGCCCCGCGCGCAACCTCCCGTAACACTCCCCCGTTCACTGCCGCTCCGGGAAATGCCGGCGGCACCCCGCGAACCGACCCGAGGAGACAGGGCGGCGCCGACTGGGGGAGTAGCGGAAGCGGTGGTGACGCGGTAAAGTTGAGTCAATCAGACTCAAGTTTGCGAAAGGATCCACTGTGGCGAACATGCAGGGCGCTCCCGGCACCGACGAAGAGCAGAAGAGTGCGCTCGAGCAGTACGGCGTCAACCTCACCGAGATCGCCCGCCAGGGCAAGCTCGACCCGGTGATCGGCCGCGATGCCGAGATCCGACGGGTCAGCCAGGTGCTGACCCGCCGCACCAAGAACAACCCCGTGCTGATCGGCGAACCCGGTGTCGGCAAGACCGCAGTCGTCGAGGGACTCGCCCAGCGCATCGTGGCGGGAGACGTGGCCGATTCGCTCAAGGGCAAGCAGCTGATCTCGCTCGACCTGTCCGCTCTGGTCGCCGGTGCGATGTACCGCGGCCAGTTCGAGGAGCGCCTGAAGGCGGTGCTGAAGGAGATCAACGACTCCGACGGCCAGATCATCACCTTCGTCGACGAGCTGCACACGCTGATGGGGGCCGGTGGCGGTGAGGGCAGTGTCGCCGCTTCCAACATGCTCAAGCCCATGCTGGCCCGGGGCGAACTGCGCCTGATCGGCGCGACCACGCTGAACGAGTACCGCGAGTACATCGAGAAGGATGCCGCGCTCGAGCGCCGGTTCCAGCAGGTCTTCGTCGGTGAGCCGAGCGTCGAGGACACCGTCGCGATCCTCCGCGGTCTGAAGGGGCGCTATGAGGCGCATCACGGCGTGACGATCACCGATCAGGCGCTGGTCGCCGCCGCCAGCCTGTCCAAACGGTACATCCCGGCCCGGCAGCTGCCCGACAAGGCGATAGACCTGATCGATGAGGCGGCCAGCCGGCTGAAGATGGAGATCGACTCCTCGCCCGTCGAGATCGATACTCTGCAGCGAGCCGTCGAGCGGTTGAAGCTCGAGGAGTTCGCCCTCAAGAAGGAGAAGGACGAGGCCTCCAAGCAGCGGTTGGCCGAGCTGCGCGAGCGGCTGGGCACCGAGGAGAAGGAGCTGGCCGAACTGGAGGGCCGCTGGGCCGCCGAGAAGTCCTCGCTGCACCGCGTCGGCGAGTTGCGCTCGCAGCTGGAGGAGGCCAAGACGGCGCGTGACCTCGCCCTGAGGGATGGCCGCTACCAGGAGGCCTCCAAGATCGAGTACGAGACGATCCCGGCGATCGAGGCCGAACTGGCGGCGGCCGAAGAGGCCGAGCAGGATCCTGAGCGCCCGCGGATGGTCAATGAGCAGGTCACGGTCGAGGACATCGCTGCGGTGGTCGCGGCGTGGACCGGCATCCCGGTCGACCGGCTGACCCAGGGCGAGACCGAGAAGCTGCTGCACCTCGAGCTGGAGTTGGGTCGTCGCCTGATCGGGCAGCGCGCCGCGGTGACCGCAGTCGCGGACGCGGTGCGTCGCAGCCGAGCGGGCATCTCCGACCCCGACCGTCCGACGGGCAGTTTCCTGTTCCTCGGCCCGACCGGCGTCGGAAAGACCGAACTGGCCAAGGCTCTCGCCGAGTTCCTCTTCGACGACGAGAAGGCGCTGGTGCGCATCGACATGTCCGAGTACGGCGAGAAGTTCTCGGTCTCCCGGTTGGTCGGCGCCCCTCCCGGCTACGTCGGCTACGAACAGGGCGGCCAGCTGACGGAGGCCGTTCGCCGCCGCCCCTACTCGGTGATCCTGCTCGATGAGGTGGAGAAGGCGCACCCCGAGGTCTTCGACGTGCTGCTGCAGGTGCTCGATGATGGACGCCTGACCGATGGTCAGGGCCGCACGGTCGACTTCCGCAACACCATTCTGATCCTGACCTCGAATCTGGGCAGCCAGTTCCTGGTCGATCAGAGCCTGAGTCAGGATGAGAAGACCGAAGCGGTCCAGCAGCTGGTTCGCCAGGCCTTCAAGCCGGAGTTCATCAACCGACTCGACGACATCGTGATGTTCCAAACCCTCAGTCACGAGGACCTTGCGGCGATCGTGTCGCTCTCGGTGGACCGCCTGGCCCAGCGCCTGGCCGACCGCCGACTGCAGGTCGTGGTCACCCCCGAGGCCCTGGCGTGGCTGGCTGAGCGCGGTTACGACCCGATCTACGGAGCCCGGCCGCTGCGTCGCCTGATGCAGCGCGAGATCGACGACCGGCTGGCGCTGGCGCTGCTCTCGGGCGCTGTTCGCGACGGCGAGACCGTGCGAGTGCAGGTCGACCCCTCCGGCGAGAATCTTCTGGTCGTGCCGCAGAGCGCGCAATAGGATGGGCTCATGCGTGCAGCAGTCATTTACGGTGAACGGGATGTCCGACTCGAAGAGGTGCCGACGCCGACGCTGACGACCGGCGGGGATGCGATCGTCCGCGTGGTGGCGGCCTGCATCTGCGGTTCGGACCTGTGGCCCTACCGCGGCATCCAGCCGTTGAAGGCGCCCTATCCGATCGGCCACGAGTTCGTCGGGGTCGTCGAGCAGGTCGGTCCGGAGGTCACTCGGATCAAGCCGGGTGACTTCGTGATCGCCCCTTTCTATGACTGCGACAACACCTGCATCAATTGCCGGAACGGGGTGAGCGTCTCGTGCCTGCACGGCAGCTTCTGGGGCGCCAAGGACCGCATCGGCGGTTTCGCTGACGGCGGCCAGGGCGAGTACGTGCGGGTGCCGCACGCCGACGGCACCCTGGTCGTCGTGCCGGGGACGCCGACCGAGGACCAGATCCCCGGCCTGCTCGCGCTCTCCGACGTGATGGGCACCGGACACCACGCCGCGGTCAGCGCGGGCGTCACCCCCGGCTCCACGGTCGCCGTGGTCGGTGACGGCGCCGTCGGTCTGTGCGCGATCATCGCAGCCAAGCGCCTCGGTGCCGCTCGAATCATCGCGATGTCCCGGCATGCCGACCGTCAGGCGCTCGCTCTGGAGTTCGGTGCGACCGACATCGTCGCGGAGCGGGGCATGGAAGGGGTGGCGGCGATTCGTGCCCTGACCGACGGCATCGGCGCCGATTACGTGCTGGAGTGCGTCGGCACCGCGGAGTCTATGGATCAGGCGATCCGGTCGACCCGCCCCGGCGGCATGATCGGCTGGGTCGGCATGCCCAACGGCGAGATCGAACTGCCGGTTCGTCCGCTGTTCAACAAGAACGTCGGCATCCACGGCGGCGGCGCCTCGGTGCGCGGCTACATCGAGGAGCTCTTGCCCGAGGTGCTCTCCGGCGCGATCAAGCCGGGGCGGGTCTTCACGATGGAGTTGCCGCTGGCCGAGGTCGCCGAGGGCTACAAGGCAATGGATGAGCGCCGCGCCATCAAGGTTCTGCTGCGCCCCTGAGCTGCCGCTGCGCAGGGTTCGACGCTCCGCCTCGGCGCGGGAGCATCCGCAAGCAATGGCTGGTTCGGAATAATCGCCCTCGCGCCGGGTGTTGTTCCGGTCATGGATACTTCGACCGAGACCTTTGACCGTCTGACCATGTTCGGCGCTGCGTGGTGCGGCGACTGCCGACGCTCGAAGGCACTGCTGGACGAGCTGGGTGCCGACTACGACTACATCGACATTGAGGCCGTGGACGACGGTGCTGACCGGGCCCGGATGATCAGCGGCCGGACCAACATCCCCGTCATCGTATTCCCGGACGGCTCGCACCTCGTCGAGCCGAGCAACGCCGTGCTGCGCGAAAAAGTGGCAGCGCTCTAGCTTCCATCGCGGTTGGGCAGGCGCGCGAGCGCTGCGCCGATCGGGGCAGGGATGCGATCATGGCAGCATGCCTACCGTCACCGTGCATGTGAAGCCGGGCAGCAGCAAGGGCCCGCTCGTGGTCGTGGACGATGAGCGGGGCGTGACGGTGTTTCTGCGCGAGCGGGCAGTCGACGGCAAGGCGAACGAGGCTCTCGTGCGGGTGCTTGCCGAACATTTCGCTGTCCCGAAGAGCAAGGTCACCATCGTTCGCGGGCAGGCGTCCCGCACGAAGATCATCGAGATCGGCTGAAACGGCGGGACCGCAATGCGCCTGTCTCCGGTGGTTGAGCAGGCGTGTCAGCAGCGCAGCGAAACCAAGGCGGATCTCGATACGGCCGTGAACCGCCTGCTCGGTCGTCGGGTCAGTGGATCTGGGCGAGCCGCGGGGCGATGGTCTCGCCGAATTTCTCGACGAAGGCGACCGGGTCGGGGCCGGTCGGCCGCAGTTGGATGTGCTCGACGCCGAGCGCGCTGTAGTTCTCCGCCATCCGCAGGAAGGCGTCCGGATCGTCCAGCGGGTTCGTCATGGGCGCCTGCACGGTCCGCTCGATCTCGGCGGGGTCGCGCCCGACCACTCGGCAGTGCTCGGCGAGTACCCGCAGCTTGTGGGCCACCGCCTCCTGATCGGAGGCCATCAGGTTGCAGGCGTCCGCGTACTTGGCGACCAGTTTCAGGGTCTTCTTCTCGCCGCTGCCGCCGATCACGATCCGCGGTCCCCCGGGCTGGATCGGCCGGGGCGAGCAGATCGTCTCGGCCAGTTGGTAGTGCACGCCGTCGTACGGTCCCTCGTCGTCGCTCCACATCTGCCGGCAGATCTGGACGGTCTCCTCCAGGCGCTCGAACCGCTCGGCCAGCGGCGGGAACGGCACGCCGAGCGCGCGGTGCTCCCGCTCGTACCAGGCCGCGCCGATGCCGAGGAACGCCCGGCCCCCGGACAGCACGTCCAGGGTGGTCACGATCTTGGCGAGCAGGCCCGGATGCCGGTAGGTGACGCCCGTCACGACCGTGCCCAGTCGCATCCGCTCGGTGCGGGCGGCGAGGAAACCCAGTGTCGTGTAGGCCTCCAGCATCGGATCGTGGGCGGTGCGATACTGCTCCATCTGGAAGTAGTGGTCCATCACGCTGAACCAGGAGGCGCCGATCGCCTCGGCGGCTCTGGCTGTCGCCGCCAGCGTCGGAGCGAGGCTCTCCGGCTGGCCGGGCAGCGTGAAATCCATGAAGTGAATACCGAATCGCATACTTCGATCATCGTCCTGTCGGGGCGGATTTGGCAGAGCCGGACGGAAATTCACGAACAATCCACGTCGCACCGCATGGTCGCCCGCCGAGGTCGCCCGCGATGGACTCAGCCGAGTTCGGCCCGGATGGCGGCGGCGAAGGCGTCGACCTCCGCCTCCGTCGTGTCCCAGCTGCACATCCAGCGCACCTCGCCGCCGGCGGCATCCCAGTCGTAGAAGCGGAAGGACTCGCGCAGGTGGTCGGCGACCCCCGCGGGCAGGATCGCGAAGACGGCGTTGGCGTCGGTCGACTGGCTGAAAGCGAGGCCCGGTGTGCCCTCCAGCGCGGTGCGCAGTCGGGTCGCCATCGCATTGGCGTGGGAGGCCGTCCTCAGGTAGAGGTCGCCCTCCAGCATCGCGATCAGCTGGGCGGAGATGAAGCGCATCTTGGAGGCGAGCTGCATGTTCAGCTTGCGCAGGTAGATCAGTCCCGCTGAGGCAGCGGGGTTCAGCACCACGATCGCCTCGCCGCCGAGGCCGCCGTTTTTCGTGCCGCCGAAAGTCAGTACGTCGACGCCGACCTCCGTGGTGAAGTCGCGCAGTGGCAGGCCAAGGGAGGCGGCGGCGTTGGAAAGCCGCGAACCGTCCAAGTAGACGAGCATGCCCAGTGAATGCGCATGCCGGCTGATCAGGCGCAGTTCATCGGGGGTGTAGACAGTGCCGAGTTCGGTCGACTGGGTCACGCTGACGACGCCAGGCTGGGCGTGGTGCTCATCGCCGAAGCCGTGCGCCTCCAGATCGATCAGTTCCGGGGTGAGTTTGCCATCCGGCGTGGGGACAGTCAGCAATTTGATGCCGCCGACCCGCTCCGGCGCCCCGTTCTCGTCGACGTGGATGTGCGCGGTCGAGGGGGTGATCACGGCGCCCCAGCGCGGCAGCATCGACTGCAGCGCGACCACGTTGGCACCGGTGCCGTTGAAGACGGGAAAGGCCTGCGCCTCGCTGCCGAAGTGGCCCCGGACGACCTCCTGCAGCCGCGCGGTGTAGACGTCATCGCCGTAAGCCGTCTGGTGGCCACCGTTCGCCGCGGCGATCGCGGCCAGCACCTCCGGGTGCACCCCCGAGTAGTTGTCGGAGGCGAAGGCGCGGTCGCGTGGGTCGTGCAGAGTCTCGGTCACGTGTTCCAGTCTCGCACTCGCGGCGGCAGCCTCGCTGCTGTACTGAGAATCGGCGCGCGCGTGGGGGTGGCTATACTGGCGCTGATGCTGCGAACCATGCTGAAGTCGAAGATTCACCGCGCCACGGTGACCCATGCGAACCTGCATTATGTAGGGTCGCTCACCGTGGACCGCGAGCTCATGGAGGCCGCGGATCTGCTCCCCGGCGAGCAGGTGGCGGTGGTCGACGTCACGAACGGCGCCCGTCTGGAGACCTACGTGATCGAGGGTGAACCCGGATCGGGCGTGATCGGCGTGAATGGCGCCGCGGCGCGCCTCATCCACGAGGGCGACCTCGTGATCGTGATCTCCTACGCCCAGTTCGCCGACGCCGAGGCCCGGGCGTATCAACCGCGAGTCGTGCATGTCGACGGGCAGAACCGGGTCATCGACATCGGCGGCGACCTGGCCGCGTCCCTGGTCGAGGAGCTGGTGCGGCCGCCGTTCGCCCGCTGAGGCGGATGCTCGGCGGGCCCGGGCCCGGGCCGCGGTCGGCTCAGTCGCGGCCGGTGATCCCCGCCGTCGACTCGATGACGCCGCTCAGCTTGCGGCCGAGGGCCTCATAGAACATCGAGAGCGGGAACTCATCGTCCAGCACCAGGTCGGTGTAGCCTCGCGGCGGCCCGGCCAGCACCTCCCGCCCAAGCCCGCGGGCCCAGGCGGAGGCGGGGTGCGGTTCGAGGACGCCGCGCACCAGTTCGTAGGCGGCCAGCCAGTGCGCGGTCTTCGGCCGGTCGATCGACCGCCAGTACAGCTCGTCGATCTGCTCGCCGAGGGCGATCACGGCGGCGGGCAACTCGGCCCAGTCGATTGTGAGTTTGGTGTCGGTCCAGTGCAGCACATGCCGCTGGTGCAACCAGGCGAACAGCAGCTGGCCGCCGAGGCCGTCGTAGTTGCGCACCCGCGATCCGGTCAGCGCGAAACGGAAGATTCGGTCGAAGATCACCGCGTACTGCACCAGTCGGGCGTGTTCGCGGGTCTCGGCGGGCGCCTCCTCATCCGCGGCAATCCGCACGGCCTCCCGGAACGCGGTCAAGTCGCAGCGCAGTTCCTCGAGCGAGTAGAGGAAGTACGGCATCCGCTGCCTGATCATGAACGGGTCGAACGGCAGGTCGCCGCGCATGTGCGTGCGGTCGTGGATCAGGTCCCACATCACGAAGGTGTTCTCGGCCAGCAGCTGGTCCTCAAGCAGCCCGCGGGCCTCATCCGGCAGGTCCAGCCCGGTGATGGCGATCGCGGCGGTCACCACGCGGCGGAACCGGGCGGCCTCGCGGTCGGCGAAGATCGCGCCCCAGGTGAATTGCGGCACGCGCCGCATCGAGATGGTCTCGGGGAAGAGCACGGCGGAGTTGCTGTCGTAACCTGCGGTGAAGTCGAGGAACCGGATCGGCACGAACATGCGGTTGGCGTACTCGCCGGCCTCGAGTTCGGCGACGAAGTCCGGCCAGAGCACCTCCACCAGCACGGCCTCGAGGCGGCGGTCCGGGGTGCCGTTCTGGGTGTACATGGGAAACAGTACGACGTGTCGCAGGCCGGCGACGCGGTGCTTCTCGGGGTGGAAGGCGAGCAGCGAGTCGTGGAAGTCGGGCACCCCGAACCCGGACTCGGCCCAGCGGGCCAGATCGGTGTCGAGGGCGGCGAAGTAATCGGCATCGTGCGGGAAAGCGCCGACCATCGCGGTCAGCGAAGCGCGGATGGCTGCCAGGAGGCGGGCGGCGGTGCCGTGGTCGCCGTGCTCGGGGATGCAACCGTCCGCGGCCTGGATCGCCTGCAGCGAGGTGACATTCTCGCGCAGCGAGCGCCACGCGGCCGTGGTCGCGTCGACGGGGGCTTCGACTGTGGCTGAGACGGGGAGCATGGACACCTCCGGAAGTGAAATCGTGCGCCACATCAAGGGTACCCGCACGATGATGGAGGAATCAGTGATTGTTACGCACGAAAGCTGCGTTGATGCGCGCATCTGCGCAAAGAGGTGCCGAACGCCCGCCGCCTCCACCCGCCGCCGTGCGCCTCCACGACCCGCCGCCTCCACCCGCCGCCTCCACCCGCCGCGTCCACCCGCTGCCGTGCGTCGCGTCCTCCCGCTGCCGTGCGCCGATTCGCGACCCGTGCGCCAGTGCGGGACACAGCGCGGGTCGCACGAGGCCGCGCGGCGTTCCGCCGGGGCGGCGCCCCGGGCAGCGGGGCAGCGGGGCAGCGGGGGGCGGCGGGTCCGGCGTCCCCCGCTCAGGCGAAGATCATCGGGCGGTCATCGTCCTCGTCCTCGGTGTCGACATCGAGGTCGACGGAGACGGGTACGTGGTCACTCGGCGCATCGCCGCGGCGCTCGTCACGATGGATGCTCGCAGCGGTCACCAGCTCGGCGAAGCCCGGCGAGCCGAGCACGAAGTCGATTCGAAGCCCCTCATTGCGGGGGAAACGCAGCTGCTTGTAGTCCCAGTAGGTGTAGCCCTCGGGCACCAGCGGGCGAACCACATCCCTCAGGCCCGCCTGCTGGAGAGCGGCGAAGGCGGCCCGCTCGGGCGGCGAGATGTGCGTCGACCCCGGCCCCAGACTCGGGTCCCCGACATCGGAGTCCAGCGGGGCGATGTTGAAGTCGCCCATCAGGGCCAGCGGGAGCTCCGGCTCCGCTGCCAGCCATGCCTGGACATCCGCACGCAGGGCAGCCAGCCAGTCGAGCTTGTAGGCGAAATGCGGGTCGTCGATCGCGCGGCCATTGGGCACGTAGAGACTCCACATCCGCACTCCTGCCACCGTGACGCCGATCGCCCGCGCCTCCTTGGGCACATCGATGCCGTGCGCCGTGCCCGTGCGGAATCCGGGCATGCCGGCGAAGCCGACCGTGACCTCCGCCATCGGCTGGCGGCTGGCGAAGGCGACCCCGTTCCACTGGTTGAGGCCGTGCAGCTGCACCTGGTAGCCGGCCTCTTCGAATACCGGATACGGGAACTGCTCGGGCGTGCACTTGATCTCCTGCATGGCCAGCACGTCGACATCTTCGCGCAGCAGCCAGTCGATGACGCGTTCGCTGCGCGCTCGAATCGAGTTGACGTTCCAGGTGGCGATCCGCATGACACCACCGTAAGGCCTTGGCCGGCGGAGCCTCTAAAGTTGGAAACGTGAGTGATGCCCGCGACCGCCTGATCGACTACATCTCGGAACTCGCCGTGTTCCACGGGGACTTCACCCTGACCAGCGGCAAGAAGGCCAGCTATTACGTCGACCTGCGCAGAGTCAGTCTCGACCACCGGGTCGCCCCGCTGATCGGCCAGGTGATGCTCGAGCTCATTGCCGACGTGCCGGATGTGGCGGCCGTCGGCGGGATGACGATGGGGGCCGACCCGATCGCCGCAGCCATCCTGCATCAGGGCGCCCTGGTCGGGCGCAACTACGACGCTTTCGTGGTGCGCAAGGAGCCCAAGGATCACGGCCGCGGCCGACAGGTCGAGGGCCCGGAGTTGTCCGGCAAACGCGTGATCGTGCTCGAGGACACTTCGACCACCGGCGGATCACCGCTCAAAGCGATCGAGGCGCTGTCCGGAGTCGGTGCCGTCGTCGCCGGTGTCGCCGTCGTGGTCGATCGCAACACCGGTGCGCGCGAAGTCATCGAAGCCGCCGGATACCCGTACTTCGCCGCCATCGGACTGGGCGACCTCGGTCTCGAGTGAGGGCGGGCGCCCGATGCTCAGGGCTCCAGCAGGCTGCCGATGCCGGGCAGGATTTCGTTGGGCCGAAAGGGGTACTTCTCCACCTCGGCCCGGTCGGCGATGCCGGTCAGCACCAGGATCGTATGCAAGCCTGCTTCGATGCCCGCGATCACGTCGGTGTCCATCCGGTCGCCGATCATCCCGGTGCTCTCGGAATGCGCGCCGATCCGGTTCAGGGCCGAGCGGAACATCATCGGGTTGGGCTTGCCGACCACGTAGGGTTCCTTGCCGGTCGCCTTCGTGATCAGGGCGGCGACCGCGCCGGTCGCCGGCACCGGACCGTCGAGACTCGGACCGGTGGCGTCGGGGTTGGTGACGATGAAGCGGGCACCGGCGCCGATCAGGCGGATCGCCTTGGTGATCGCCTCGAAGGAATAGCTGCGGGTCTCGCCGACGACCACGTAGTCGGGCGCGGTGTCAGTCATGATGTAGCCGGCCTCGTGCAGCGCGGTCGTGATGCCCGCCTCACCGATCACGAAGGCGCTGCCGCCCGGGATCTGCGAGGTCAGGAAGGCGGCGGTGGCCAGAGCGGAGGTCCAGATCGCCTCCTCGGGGACATCCAGTCCCAGAGCTCTCAGCCGTGCGCTCAGGTCGCGGGGAGTGTAGGTCGAATTGTTGGTCAGCACGAGGAATCGCCTACCCGTCGCCCGCCAGTGCGCCAGCACCTCGGCGGCACCGGGGATCACGGTGTTCTCGTGCACCAGCACGCCGTCCATATCCGTCAGCCAGCAGTCGATCTCGGGGCGGGGCACGGCACCTCCTACCATCAGGATTTCAGCCTAGCGGCGCGCTGATCCAAATCGCCTCGGCGGCAGCGCTCAGATCGACCGGCTCGCCATCGGCGCGAACCACCGGCCCCTCCGCATCCACGCTGATCCGGGTGCCCAGCCCGATGCCAACGGAATCCAGCAGACGCAGCACCGCCGGGTCCCGGTCGCTGATGCGGATGATGGCGCCGGCGGACCCGAGCCGAGCCTGGGCTAGTGCGATGGCCGAGACCGCGGGCACCCAGCCGGTCGCCGAGGGGATGGGGTCCCCGTGCGGATCGCGATCCGGGTAGTCGAGCTGGTGTTCGATGGCCTCGAGGAAGCGATCGCTGACCGCGTGCTCCAGCACCTCGGCTTCATCGTGCACCTCATCCCAGCTGTAGCCGAGCACTTCGACCAGATAGGTTTCGATCAGCCGGTGTCGGCGGACGACGTGCAGGGCGCGGGTGCGGCCGGCCTCGGACAGGGTGATCGAGCCGTACTTGACGTGGTCGACGAGGCCGGCATCGGCGAGCTTGACGACCATCTCGGTCACGCTCGAGGGCGCCAGGCCCAGACGACCGGCGAGCGCCGAGGGGGTGATCGGCACAGGCTGCCATTCGGTATGGGCATAGATGGTCTTGAGGTAGTTCTCGACCGCCTCGGTGGTGCCGCGCTGCGACGTGATCGTGGTCGGCATGATCTCTCCCTTCTGACTCGTCTACGTCAGTTTCTAGTTTCCTGTGAAGATCAGCACAAGCAGCACCACGTTCAGGCAGGCGATCAAGACCGCTGCGATGATGCCGAGCACGCTGGTGATCGGGCGGTTGCTAAACTCCCCGAGGACGGTGCGGCGACTGGTCAGCCAGATGAGCGGAACCAGCGCGAAGGGGATGCCGAAGGACAGCACGACCTGACTGATCACCAGGGCGAAGGTGGGATCAACCCCGATCATCAGGATGCCGAGTGCCGGGATCAGGGTCACCAGCCGACGCAAGAGCGGCGGAAACTGACGATGCAGCAGCCCGGCCATGATCTCGCTGCCCGCGTAGGCGCCCACGCTGGTCGACGCAAGGCCGGATGCCAGCAGCCCGACCGCGAAGAGGGTGGCAACGGTGGCCCCGAGGCCCGCCGTCAGCGCCTGGTGGGCGCCTTCCAGACTGTCGGTACCGGATACCCCAGCGAGATTCGCGGCAGCCAGCAGCAGGATCGCCAGGTTGACGGTGCCGGCCACGATCATGGCAATCGACACATCCCAACGGGTTGCCGTCAGCAGGCGTGCGGTGGTCAGTTCTGGCGCTCGGTCGGCGAAGCGGTCTCGCGAGAGCGCGGAGTGCGCGTAGATCGCGTGCGGCATGATCGTCGCGCCCAGAATAGAGGCGGCAAGCAGCACCGAGTCCGCCCCAGCGAAGCGCGGCAGCAGACCACCCAGGACACCAGCAGGATCGGGCGGGCCGACGAAGACGCCCACGGTGAAGCCGATCACGATGATCAGCAACAGGGCGATCACAATGAACTCGAAGGGCCGCGGACCGCTCCGCCCGCGCAGCGCCAGCAGCAGCAGAGACACGGCACCGGTGATCGCGCCGCCCCACAACAGCGGCAGACCGAACAGCAGGTAGAGGGCGACCGCACCGCCGATGATCTCGGCGATATCCGTGGCCATGGCCACGGCCTCCGCCTGCAACCAGTATGCGATGCGCGCCGTGCGATTGGTGATGCGGTTGCCGAGCACCTCCGGCAGGCTCTGCCCCGTGACGATGCCGAGTTTGGCCGAGAGGTACTGGATCAGCCAGGCCATCAGATTGCCGACAACCACGACCCAGACCAGCAGATAGCCGTAACGGGCACCGCCGGTCATATTGCTGGCGACATTGCCGGGGTCGAGGTAGGCGACGCCGGCAACCAGGGCGGGGCCGAGCAGGGTGGTGATCCGCATCGCCTTCGGCATACCGCCAAGCTAGCACTATTTCGGCCAGCCGAAACTCGCGCCCCGCGGCGATTCGCGACCCATGCGCCTGTGCGCGACACAGCATGGGTCGCAGAAGGGCGCGGGGTCGGGGATAGCCTGTGGAGGTGGATGACACGGAACCGACCACTTGGGGAGTCGGCCCATGGCCGGGCGAGTGGCCGACCGAGCCGTGGTACGACCCGGAACTGCTGGCGCACGGCGACACCCGCAACGTCATCGACCGCTATCGCTATTGGAGCATGGAGGCGATCGTCGCCGAACTGGACACCCGCCGGCATCCTTATCACGTTGCGATCGAGAACTGGCAGCACGACCTCAACATCGGCTCGATCGTTCGCAGTGCCAACGCCTTCCTCGCCGAAACCGTGCACATCGTCGGCCGCCGGCGCTGGAACAAGCGCGGCGCCATGGTCACCGACCGGTACCAGCATGTGCTGCACCATCCGGGGATCGCCGACCTTGTCGCTTGGGCGCGCGAGCGGAACCTGCCGATCATCGCCGTCGACAACGTTCCGGGCAGCGTCGCCCTCGAGCACTACGACTTCCCTCGTGAATGCGTGCTGCTCTTCGGCCAGGAGGGACCAGGACTGTCGGTCGAGGCGCTCGAGGCCAGTGACGCCGTGGTCGAGATCACGCAGTACGGGTCGACGCGGTCCATCAATGCCAGCGCGGCCGCGGCCATCGTGATGCACGACTGGCTGCGCCAGCACGCCGGATAGCGCCTCGGATACCATGGAGTGCAACCTCGGGATCTGCCGTGCACCGGTTGCCGGATCGAAGGACGACGAATGCCAGCAGTAGTGCTCATCGGAGCCCAGTGGGGTGATGAAGGCAAGGGGCGGGCCACCGACCTGCTCGGAAGCCGAGTGGATTTCGTGGTGAAATTCAACGGTGGCAACAACGCCGGTCACACGGTCGTGATCGGCGACGAGAAGTACGCGCTGCACCTGCTGCCGAGTGGGATTCTGACGCCCGGCGTCATCCCGGTAATCGCCAACGGGGTCGTGGTCGACATCGAGGTGCTCTTCGAGGAGATCGATGCCCTGAGTGTCCGCGGGATCGATGTCTCCCGACTGCGCATCAGCGCCAACGCGCACGTGATCACGCACTACCACCGCACCATGGACAAGGTCACCGAGCGATTCCTCGGCAAGCGCCAGATCGGCACCACCGGGCGCGGCATCGGGCCGGCCTACGCGGACAAGATCAATCGGGTCGGCATCAGGATCCAGGACCTCTTCGACGAGAACATCCTCCGCCAGAAGGTCCAGGGTGCCCTCGACCAGAAGAACCACATGCTGGTCAAGATCTACAATCGCCGGGCGATCACGGTCGACGAGATCGTCGACAACCTGCTGAGTTACGCTGAGCGGCTGCGGCCGATTGACCCCGTTGATGGTATTCGAACAGGATCGGCCAGATGCAGACCCAGAAGATCATGGAGCCTTTTGGAGAGTTCGCCGATGCCGAAGATCAGGATGAAGAGCGGGAACAGGGAAAAAGGATTTACCTGGCCAAGAAACCGCAGGGGAGGATTAATCAGGCGTTCAAAAGTGCGGAAACTGCCCCCCAGCAGAAACCCGAGCGGAATCGCGAACAAGGCCGCTACTCCGAAGCCGCTAGCCGACCGGAACAAACTGACCCCGATATGCGGATACACTTCACCGGATTTGAACATTTCATACAGAATCCGCCCCACTACCGATGGCGGAGCGATAAACGTCTCGATGATGCCGCCCAGCTTGGGAAGCAGCTCCCACACCACAAAAAATAGTACGATGGAGAGTTTGTCAGTGTGGTGATACAGTGAAAATGTCTGTTTTTTCTTATCGTGCGGCATGCCTGATTCCTCCCGAAACGATTAAACTTCCACGGTTTCTTTCCACTTGATGACGTTGGCCTCAATGAAATGCAGCAGCGTATTCATCCCCATGCCGAAAACGCAATGATGGCGGCTGCCAGGTAGAGACGCGGAATCACATAGTTCATGGAGGCATTATGCACCAGCCACCCCAGTCCGGCGTTGGCGCCGATCATCTCGGCCGCGATCAGCATCAGGAACGCTACTGTCGCCCCCAGCCTGATGCCGGTGAAGATTGAAGGCAGAGCGCCGGGAAACAGCACCCTGACGAACAGGGTCAGACGGCCGCTCCCCATGGAGCGCGCCACCTTGACGTATAACGGATCGACACCCTGCACCCCCGCAATGGTAGTGAATAGTATCGGCCAGACACAGGACCAGAAGATAACCGCAAACTTGGCAAGTTCGCCGATGCCGAAGAACAGGA
>CAVPES010000023.1:0-10693 GCA_963703545.1 uncultured Actinomycetota bacterium | reverse complement strand
AAGGAAGCCGAGTCGCTCGCCGGCCTCGACCGCTGGCCTGGTCAGGATGATCCTGGAGACCTCCTTGCGATGCAGCGCCTGAACTGCCTTGGCCATCGCGAGGTACGTCTTTCCCGTGCCGGCAGGTCCGATGCCGAACACAATGGTGTTCTCATCCATCGCGTCGACGTAACGCTTCTGACCAAGGGTCTTGGGTCGAATGCTCTTGCCCCGCGTGGTCAGGATCGCCTGACTGAGCACCTCCGCCGGGCTGGACGAGGCGTCATCTCGCAACATGGTCGCAGAGGTGCGAACTTCAGCCGGCGAGAGTTCGGCCCCCGCGCGGACCAGTTGGATCAGTTCCTCAACGAGTCGGAGCGCCGCTGCCACCTCGGCATCAGCGCCGCTGAGCGTCACCTCATTGCCGCGGACGTGCACCGACACGGCGGGGAACTGCCGCTCGAGGGCCCGCAGCAGGCGGTCCTGGGGGCCGAGAAGCTGCACCATGGCAACCCCGTCAACGCTCATCGTGTGAGTTGTGACCGGCGCCGGTTCACTCACAGGGAGCCTTCAGCGATCATGCCGCCGAGCAGGTGGGCATGCACATGGAAGATGGTCTGGCCGGCCGCCGGGCCGGTGTTGAAGACAAGCCGGAACTGGGAATCCGTGAACGTGTCGGCCAAGGAGCGCGCCGTCGCAACCAGATCGGCCAGCAGCACCGGGTCGCCGGCCGCCAGTTCGACGACATTCCGATACGCCGGCGTTTTCGGGACAACAAGCAGGTGCACCGGGGCTTGAGGGGCGATGTCGTGAAACGCGATGAAGCGGTCATCCTCGAAGACGATCGTCGCCGGGATCTCCCGGTTGATGATCCGGGTGAAGAGCGAGGTCTCCCGAGGTTCAGTGGACATGGATCCAGCCTAATGGCCTGCATCCGTTCGGCCAGCCCTGGTCTGCTCAGCGGGCGATCACGAGCCGACCGGGCAGGGAGCTCACCACCGGCCGAGCTGAGCGTTCAGCACCGCGATCGCGGCCGGTCCGGCGGTCGAGGTGCGCAGGATTCCCGTTCCCAGACCGACCCGGTGGGCTCCGGCCGTCTCGAGACTGGTCAGTTCATCCTCGCTGATGCCGCCTTCTGGTCCTACCAGCACCCAGATCGTCCCCGATGTCGGCAGATCCACCCCGGTCAGCGGCCGGTGGGCGTTCGGATCGAGCACCAGTACGCAGTCTGTGCCCGCGAGGGCGCACAGCGATTTCGTCGTCGAGATCACCCCGACCGCGGGGACCGTCGCGCGGATCGACTGCTTGCTGGCCTCGCGAGCGATCGCCTGCCAGCGCTCGCGACCGCGATCCTGCCGTGCACCCTCCCAGCGTGACACCGATCGAGCTGCCGCCCACGGCAGGATCGAGTCCACACCGAGTTCAGTCGCCGCCTGTACCGCCAGCTCGTCACGATCCCCTTTGGCCAAGGCCTGCACAAGTCCGAGTCGCGGCACAGGCGGATCGGATTCACCGACCATCTCCACCACGATCGTCAATTGCGCGGCCGTGGCGGAGGCCACCGTCCCCCAGGCGATCAGTCCCGCACCATTGCCGATTGCCACCCGCTCGCCGACGCGCACGCGACTGATCGTGACAGCATGCCTGGCTTCAGTCCCGGTCACCGAGAGCAGGTCGCCGACACCGACCGTCCCGGCGGGAATCGACTCGTCGAGGTACAGCGAAGCCATGGAGGGCTCAGAAATGCAGGAAACGGTCGCGGAGCTTGGAGAACATCCCCTGCTGGAAGGTTGCGAGCGCTGGCGGCTCAGCCTTTCTGGTCCGGGCGAACTGACGAATCAGGTCCTCCTGCTTGCGATCCAGTTTGACCGGAGTGACGACCTGAATGCCGATCTTGAGATCGCCACGGCCCGACCCCCGCAGGTGAGTGATACCGCGATCGCGGATCGTCAGGACGTCAGCGCTCTGGGAACCCGGCCGGATCTCGAGTTCTACAGTGCCGTCGAGCGCCTCAATCGTCGCGGTCGTGCCGAGGATCGCGTCCGTCATCTGCACCTCGAGGGTCGCGAGCAGGTCATCGCCGCTGCGGCTGAAGACGTCGTGGTGGCGGACCTTGACTTCAAGGAACAGGTCACCCCTCGGGCCGCCCGCGGGGCCGACCTCACCCTGACCGCGCATCTGCAGCCGCACCCCGGTCTCGATGCCAGCCGGAATATCGACGCCGACCGTGGCGCGGGCGCGAACGCGGCCCTGACCGGAGCAGGTCACACACGGAGTCGGAATGACGGTTCCATAACCACGGCAGGTGCCGCAGGGGGTCGAGGTCACCATGTTCCCGAGCAGGGACCTGACGGTGCGCTGCACCTGACCCGTGCCCTGGCAGATATCGCAGGTGACCGGCGAGGTTCCGGGTTGGCAACAACTGCCCTGGCAGGTCGAACACAGGATCGCCGTGTCCACCTCGATGTCCTGGTGGGAACCGAAGAGGACGTCCGCGAGTTCGACCTCGATTCTGATCAGCGCGTCCTGACCGCGCTCCTGCCGCGAGCGAGGTCCCCCGCGACGGCCGGAGGAGTTGCCGAAGAACGTCTCGAAAATGTCGGAGAAGCCACCCATCCCCTGCTGCGGCCCGAGATCGTACTGCTGACGCTGCTGCGGATCGGAGAGCACGTCGTAGGCGTGGGTGACGAGCTTGAACCTCTCGGACGCATCCGGACTGGGGTTGACATCAGGATGCAGTTCCCGCGCGAGGCGGCGGTACGCCTTCTTGATCTCCTCGGGGCTCGCCTCCTTGGACACACCAAGGACTTCATAGTGATCAATGCTGTTCGAACTCAAGACTCTCCAAGGTTCCGCGAAAGGTATCGGGCGACCGCGCGAACGGCCGCCATGTTGTTCAGGTAGTCCATCCGGGTCGGGCCGAGCACCCCGAGGCGAGCGACCTCACCACCGCCGACCTGGTAACCGCTGGTCACCAGCGATGTTTCGCCGAGCCCGAAGGATGCGTTCTCCCGACCGATGCTCGCGACCACCTCAGAACCCTCCTGCTCCAGCTCGGCGAACAAGCGCAGCAGCACGACCTGCTGCTCAATCGCTTCGAGAACGGGGAAGATGCTGCCGGTGAAGTCCTTCTCGGTGCGGGCGAGATTGGCGGCACCAGCGATCAGCAGGCGATCCTGCCGGTTGGCCGCGATCTGATCGATCAGGGAAGCGATGATCCTGGTGCCGGATCGAGAATCGGGGGCGGGCCGCTCAGCCATGCCGCGCAGAATCTCCACCGCCTCGGCCAGGCCCAGCCCGACGATCCCCTCACTGAGCCGGGATCTGAGCTGAGCAAGCTGTTCCGCACCGAATGGCTCGTCGAGTTCGACGAGACGCTGGTCCACCCGGCCGGTGTCCGTTATCACGATCGCAAGGACGCTGGTCTCGGCCAGGCTGACGAGTTCGACGTGCCGAACCCGGGAGTGGCTGAGGGAGGGATACTGCACCATCGCCACTTGCTGGGTCAGCTGGGAGAGCAACCGCACGGTGCGGGAGAGCACGTCATCAAGGTCGACCGACTCGTCGAGGAAGGATTCGATCGCGGTGCGCTGCGCAACCGACAGTGGCGTGAGTCCGTCGAGGTGATCGACGAAAAGGCGGTACCCCTTGTCGGTTGGCACCCGACCACTGGAGGTGTGCGGAGCCACGATCAGCTCCTCTTCCTCGAGCAGCGCCATGTCATTTCTGATTGTGGCCGCCGACACCCCGAAGGAGTGCCGGTCGACGATCGTCTTGGAACCGACCGGTTCACGGGAGGCGACGTAGTCTTGGACGATCGCCCGCAGAACCTGTAGGCCGCGTGTGGACACCATCTCGCTCCTCCGATCCCGTACGCGCGGGGCTCCGCAGTCCGCTGGCACTCGATGTTTCCGAGTGCCAATACTATCGCGACTGACCCGGCAACGTCATTGCCACGATGCGTCGGGACGCGCTAGTTTATGGATCAGTACGCGGATGCGATGGCCAGCCCCGCGCTGTCGTGACAAACGAAGTACCCACGATGAAAGGTGTCGCCATGTCCGACCAGGTTCCCCCCCAGCAGCCGTACCAGCCGCCAGTAGGCGGTAGCACCAGCCAGCCCCTGTCCGACGCCGAGGATGTGCAGTGGGCTTCCTTCGCCCATCTCGGCGGGATTCTGGGGTTCTTGCCCTCATTGATCATCTGGCTGATCTTCAAGGATCGCGGCCGGTTCACCAACCAGGAGGCCAAGGAGGCGCTGAACTTCCAACTGACCATGCTGGGCGCGACGATCGTGCTCAACATCCTGGTTTTCGTCGTCGGCACTTTCACGTTCGGTCTGGGCTTCCTGCTCGGCCTGCTGCTCTGGATCCCATGGCTGCTCGGCGTGATCTTCTCGATCATCGCCTTCCTCAAGGTGAAGGATGCCACCCCCTACCGCTACCCGATCACCATCCGGATGATCAAGTAGGCGCTGCCTTTCGGACAGGAGTCGGCCGCTGGCCGGCTCCTGCGTCGTTAACCGGCGGCGATCCCGCTATCGCACTCAGGCGCCGAGCAGGCGCCGGACGACAGCGTCGGCCAGCAGCCTGCCCTGCCGCGTCAGTCGCACGGTGCCCGACAGTGCCGACGCGGCATCGACCAGACCATCGGCGATCAGCCCGGCGACGGCGCGACGGCCGGCAGCGTCGAGGACATCGAGTGGCAGTCCGTCGGCGAGCCGGGTCTCCAGGAGCACGCGCTCGACCCGTCGGGTTCCCGCGTCGAGGCTCTCCCGCCCCGCCGCCGGTGACTCCCCCGCGGTGATCCGCTGTCCGTAGGCGGCCGGGTGCTTGACATTCCACCAGCGCACACCGCCGACGTGGGAGTGGGCACCGGGGCCTATCCCCCACCAATCCTGACCTTGCCAATAGGCGAGGTTGTGCCGGGATCGACTGTCGACTCCCCGCGACCAGTTCGAGACCTCGTACCACGAGAAGCCCGCAACCGTCAGGGCATCATCAGCCAGCTCGTACATATCGGCGGCGAGGTCGTCATCCGGCATCGACAACTCGCCGCGGCGGATCCTTCGCGCCAGAGCGGTGCCGTCTTCGACGATCAGCGAGTACGCCGAGAGGTGATCGGGCTGGAGCTCGAGCGCGGTCTCGACCGATATCCGCCAGTCGGCCAGGGACTCGCCTGGAGTGCCGTAGATCAGATCCACGCTGACAGCCAGACCCGCGCTTCTGGCCAGGGCCACCACCTCGGGCACCCGCCGTGGATCGTGGGTGCGATCGAGCGTGGCGAGCACGTGCGGGAGTGCCGACTGCATTCCGAAGGAGATCCGGGTGAACCCTGCCGCTGCCAGTGCGTCGAGATAGCGGGCATCAACGGAATCGGGGTTCGCTTCCGTGGTGATCTCGGCATCCGGGGCAACACCGAACGAGTTGCGCACGCTCTCGAGCATGCTGATCAGATTCTCCGCGGGCAGCATTGTCGGCGTGCCGCCGCCGAAGAAGACCGTCGACGCTCCGCGGCTGCCGGCACCGCTGCGATCGAGGACGCCGGCGGCGAACTGGATCTCGGTGATCGCCTGGGCAGCGAAATCCGCCTGCTTCGCCCCCTGCAGCTCGCTGCCCGTGAAGGTGTTGAAGTCGCAGTAGCCGCAACGGACCCGGCAGAACGGAACATGCAGATATACCCCGAACTTGCGGGAATCGGCGCCGACGGCTGCGCCGACGGGAAGACGGCCGTCCGCCGGTGCCGGGTCGCCGATGGGCAATGGGCCGGCCATGCTAGTGGGGGCGCAGGGCGTCGAGGTAACGACGGTTGTACCGCCACTGGGCCAGTCGGACCATGGGGCCGAGGAGCCACCACATCCTCGTCGACGGCCGCGAAAAATGCGTGATCGTCAGCGTCACGTCCCCGTCGGGCCGATAGTCGAGCATGAAGGACTCCTCACCGCTGAGCGGGTGACCGCTCCGGGTGCCGTAGGCGAAACCCACCCGCTGCGGCTCGTCGACCTCGTAAACCAAGCGCACCGGGAATGCGATCGGGATGATCCCCAGCAGGCGCCCGCGCAGCAGCAGATCATCGCCGTCCCGCTCGACGGAACGGAAGCCTCCGCGGGTCTGCACCTCGAAGTCCAGGAGTTGGCGGCAGGCCAATTCGAAGCGGTTGTCGCCGACACCCAGCTTGACGGTCCGTCGCCAGGCCCGGAAGCCCTGCGGCGGATGCTGCAGCAGATCCGGCGCGCGGGTGGCGCCGACGGCGCCATAGCTGACGCCGGGCCGTTGCGATTCGGTTCGCGCTGGCATGGGGCTACTTGTCCTTCTTCTTCTCGGTATCCCCCGAGAGCGCAGCGATGAAGGCTTCCTGCGGGACTTCGACCCTGCCCACCATCTTCATCCGCTTCTTGCCCTCCTTCTGCTTCTCCAGCAGCTTGCGCTTGCGGGTGATGTCACCGCCATAGCACTTGGCGAGAACGTCCTTGCGCACCGCCCGAATCGACTCGCGCGCGATGATCCGGGCGCCGATCGCAGCCTGGATGGGCACCTCGAACTGCTGTCGGGGGATGAGTTCGCGCAGCCGGCCGGTCATCAGCACGCCATAAGCGTATGCCTTGTCCCGATGCACGATGGTCGAGAATGCGTCTACCTGCTCGCCCTGCAGCAGAATGTCGACCTTGACCAGATCCGCCTCCTGATCCCCGATCGGCTCGTAGTCCAGCGAGGCGTAGCCGGCGGTGCGGGACTTCAACTGGTCGAAGAAGTCGAAGACGATCTCACCGAGCGGCATCGTGTAGCGGATCTCGACCCGGTCGTCGCCGAAGTACTCCATACCGAGCAGGGTGCCGCGTCGGCTCTGGCAGAGCTCCATGACGACGCCGACGTAGTCTTTGGGGGCCAGGATCGCAGCCTTGACGATCGGCTCCCGGACGCTGGAGATCTTGCCGTTGGGAAACTCACTGGGATTGGTCACCGTGACGGTTCGTTTGTCCTCGGTTGTCACCTGGTAGGGCACCGAGGGGGCGGTCGTGATCAGGTCGAGGCCGAATTCACGATCGAGTCGCTCCGTGACGATCTCCAGGTGCAGCAAGCCGAGGAATCCGCAGCGGAAGCCGAAGCCGAGGGCGACAGAGGTCTCCGGCTCGTAGGTGAGCGCGGCGTCCGAGAGCTTGAGCTTGTCGAGTGCCTCGCGAAGGGCAGGATAGTCCGTACCGTCGATGGGGTAGAGCCCCGAGAACACCATGGGCTTCGGGTCCGTATAACCGGGCAGGGCCTTCGCGGCGGGCTTCTGGGCATTCGTGACGGTATCGCCCACCTTGGACTGACGGACATCCTTGACGCCCGTGATCAGGTAGCCGACCTCACCGACCCCGAGCCCCTTGGTGGGAGTCGGTTCCGGCGCGGAGACGCCGATCTCGAGCAGTTCGTGCGTCGCGCGGGTCGACATCATCTGCACCCGCTCGCGAGCGGAGAGCTTGCCGTCGATCATCCGAACGTAGGTGACCACCCCGCGATAGCTGTCATAGACCGAGTCGAAGATCATGGCCCGGGCCGGCGCGTCGGCGTCGCCGGTCGGGGCAGGCACGCGCCGGACGACGAAATCGAGCAGTTCCTCGACCCCGGCACCGGTCTTGCCGGAGACCCGCAGCACATCATCGGGCGAACCACCGATCAGGCCGGCCAGTTCGCGGGCGTACTTGTCCGGGTCGGCGGCCGGCAGGTCGATCTTGTTGAGCACCGGGATGATCGTCAGATCGTTGTCCAGGGCGAGGTACAGGTTCGCCAGTGTCTGCGCCTCGATTCCCTGGGCGGCATCGACCAGCAGGATCGCGCCTTCGCAGGCTGCCAGGGAACGGCTGACCTCATAGGTGAAGTCGACGTGGCCGGGGGTGTCGATCATGTTGAGCGCGTAGGTCTGACCGTCGAGCGCCCACGGCATCCGCACCGCCTGACTCTTGATCGTGATGCCGCGTTCGCGCTCGATGTCCATCCGGTCGAGGTACTGTGCCCGCATGTCGCGGTCGCTGACCACACCGGTCAGCTGCAGCATCCGGTCGGCGAGCGTCGACTTGCCGTGGTCGATGTGCGCGATGATGCAGAAGTTGCGGATCAGCGTCGGATCGGTGGCGGCCGGCGGCAGGGACGAGAGGGCGCGAGGAGACATTTGCGCCAATTCTCCCATGTTCATCGGCACCGGACGGTCGCGCCCGGATCGCGCCCTCCCCCGCCAACCAGAAACCGCCCCGGAATGGCACGCCGCCCGCACAATTGCCGGATCGTGGCCACTGCTGGTAACGTTGACCCTTGGCTTGCGTGTTGGGTCCCACCCTGACACGAATCGTCGGGAACGCGCCCTCTACCGCGTACCCGGCACACTTCAGACACCTAATCGAACGAAAGAACACTTCCCCGTGGCAAATATCAAGTCGCAGATCAAGCGCAACCTCACCAACAAGAAGGCCCAGGAGCGCAACAAGGCCATCAAGAGCGAACTCAGGACCCTCGTTCGCGCCACCCGCGAGGCCGTCGCCGCCGGCGACAAAGAGAAGGCCAACGCCGCACTCGCCCTCGCCAACAAGAAGCTGGACAAGGCCGTCAGCAAGGGCGTGGTGCACCAGAACCAGGCGGCCAACCGCAAGTCTGGGATCGCCAAGCAGGTCGCCGCGCTCTGAGCCACGACGATGATCGAGGAAGGGCCCGGCTGCTGCCGGGCCCTTCCTCATTGACGCCTCGTCGTCATCGGCTGCTGTGCGAAGCGATCTCGCCGACCATCCGCTCCAGCGCGTATACGGGATCCCGACCAGCACCCTTGACCTGGGCATCCGCTTCGGCGACGGCGATGATCGCACGGCCAAGATCGGCATCCGTCCATCCGCGCAGGTCGCGCTTTGCCCGGTCGATCATCCAGGGCGCGATGCCGAGTTCAGCGGCGACCTGGGCTGACGGCCCGCGGGCGCCGGAAACCCGGGCCATGGTGCGCAACTTGCTGGCAAACGCGGCAACCAGGGGAACGGGATCGGCCCCTGAGTCCAGTGCATGCCGCAGCAGGAGCAGGGATTCCCCGTGGTGTCCGGCGATCGCGGAGTCAGCAACCCGGAACGCGCTGACCTCGATCCTGCCGGCGTAGTACTTCTGAACAGTCGCCTCGGTGACCTCCGCCGCGGAATCGGCGATCAGCTGCTGACAAGCGGCGCCGAGTTCAGCGATGTCGTCGCTGAAGGCGGCTACCAGCGCCCGGATTGCGGCAGCACTGACCGGTCTGGCCGCCGATCGGAACTCCGCGGTGACGAACTCGATCCTGTCCTGATCGCGTTTCAATTCGCCGCAGACCACCTCGACGCCGTCGCCGAGGCCCGCTCGAATCGCATCGAGCAGACGCTTCCCGCGCGCGCCGCCGGCGTGGCGCAGCACGAGGTAGGTTCCCTCCGCCGGTGCAGCCAGGTAGGCGAGCACCTCATCCATGAAGGCATCGGTGGTCTTCTCGACGCCATCGACACGGAGCAGACGCGGCTCGCCGAACAGCGAGGGGCTGGCCAGCGTCATCAGTTCACCCGGCACGTAGGCGCTTGCCGAAAGCTCGCTGATCTCGAGACTCGGATCCTCGGACTTGAGCAGATCCCGCAGTTGACGAATGGCCCGGTCGGCGAGGTAATCCTCCGTCCCCGAGACCAGAACGACCGGGGCAACCCGAACGCGGTCCCAGCTCATGCGGGGAATCGATACCTTGGGAACTGCCACGGTCAAAGACTACCGGGCGCCTCAGGCGACCGGCTGGTCACCGTTCGAGCCAGATCCGAAGGCCCCCCGGTGCAGTGGCAACCAGCAGCAGCCCGTCCTGATCGGTGCGGAAGGCACGTGTGCCCGCCGCGGCGAGCATTCCCAGCAGGGCATCGGTCGGGTGGCCGTAACCGTTGTCGGACCCGACACCGATCAGGCCGGCATCGGCTCCGAGCGCTGAATACAGGGCGGGATCCTGATCGGCCGAGCCGTGATGCGCCACCTTGACGACATCGACGGACGGCAGAGCCGTGCTGCGGCGGAGGGCTCGCTGCGCTTCGGCGCCCAGATCCCCCAGGAAGATCGCGTCGAGATCGCCCTCGACGGCGATCACCACACTGGCCGGGTTGCCCGGTTCGACCGTGACGTTCGAGCGCGGCCAGAGCACCCGCCAGCGCAGATCCCCGAGAGAACCGTGAACCGACTCATCGGCGGTGACGAGCACCGAGCCCGCTGACCGGAATCGGGCGAGCAGCGCCTCATCATCTGCGCCATCGACCGGACCGTGGATCAGCAGGGGCGCGCGACCGAGCAGAGCACCGGCGCCGCCGACATGATCTCGGTCGAAGTGGGTCAGCACCAGAAGATCGACCGTGTCGATCCCGAGCTCACGGAGGCAGTCCTCGGCGAGCCCCGGCGCCGGACCGGTGTCGATCATCGCCACGAGATCGCCCCTCCGGAGCACCGACGCATCCCCCTGTCCGACATCGCACTGGGCGATCGTCCAGTCCGCCGGCCGATTCAGTCCCGTGCTGACTCGCGCGCCGAGAACGGCACCCAGCCAGCAGGCGACCACGACGAGGGTGATGCCGAACAGCATCCGGCGCAGGGCACCGCCGGCCGTGAGTGCTGCCGTCACGACGATCACCGTGACCGCGGCGAGGCTCAGCGCACCCGGCACCCCGGTCAGCCAGGGAACCCGAACTGCGAGGACGTCCCCGAAGAAGTGG
>CAVPES010000022.1:0-11647 GCA_963703545.1 uncultured Actinomycetota bacterium | reverse complement strand
AGGACAACTCGGCGGGTGCGGCGATCGTGACCGGCCGCGAAGCCCTGGAGTCGGTCGCCAACGCCGTCGCTCGCATCCCCCAAAGCAACTCCTGCCTCTAACCGCCCCGCTCCCACTCCCACCTGAGTTGCGGACTTTTGGGGTTCCGAGGCCCGTTTTCGGGGGCTCTTGGAACGAAAGTCCGCAACTCAGGTGGGGGGTTGAGGGTGTGGGGGGTTAGGCGGCGGGGGTGATCTTCCAGATGCCGTCGGCCAGCGGCTTGTCGGGGTGCTGGACGTTCACGAACAGCTCCATCGGGTTCACACCGAAGTAGATTCCCGTGGTCTCTGCGCCCATGTCCTTGAGGGACGCGAACAGTTCGACGCTGTCGGCGCTGCCGTTGTGGTCGAGGTCCTTGCCGGCGCGGTAAATGTCGCTGAAGTCGTTGTCCTCAACGATCCAGAGCGCGCCGTCCGGGCCCTCGGCGAGGTTGTCCGGGCTGTTCAAACCCGTGACCCCGGCCGCCTGGTCCTCGAAAGGCAGGTTGACGCCGGCCTGTACGAAGGAGGTGATGACCATCTTCTTGAGCGCGATTGCGATCACGCGATCCTCGGTGGTGTTCGCCACGTAGAGCGTCTGACCGATGATCTCGACATCCTCCGGGCGACCGAACTCGGTCGCGCCGACCGCGTTGGATGCGGCATCCGCGTCCACGACGACCTGGGCCATGTCGAGCGGGATCCAGGTGTAGGCGCCGACCTTGTCGGTGAAGGTCGCCGAGTTCCACTTCTGCTCGGCATCCGTCAGCCCCGTGAGCTTCAGAGCGAACAGCTGGCCGTCAGACAGGTCGCCGCGGACGCTCGGCACGAAGCGGTAGATCGAGCCGCCGTTGAGTTCGTCGATCGTGTAGACGGCACCGTCCGCGCCGACGTCGATGCCCTCCTGGCGCATCACGCCCAGCTGCGGCCGGTCCTCGATGCGGACGACCTCGGTCAGGTCCAGCGGGTTGAGGAAGAGCTCGTAGACGTGGCCGCCCGTGGTCTCCTCCGTGATCAGCAGGCTGCCCCACGGGGTCCAGCGGATGCCGTCGAGGCGGTTCCAGTCGGCCCGCTGGGCGATGACGGAGGTTGCCCCCGTCTGCAGATCGGTGACGGCGACCGCACCGTTGGAACCGACCTCGTAGGTGTTGTAGAGATAGCGGCCGGCTTGGGGGCCTGTCTCGTTCTGGGTGTTCATGTCGTGCAGGTCGTCGACGCCCGGGTACACGTCGAGGATGCTCTCATCCTGGACAAGGGTCTGCGAATAGCCCTCGGGAACGATGTAGGGCACAGCCCAGTCGGAACTGGCATTGTCGTAGGCGGAACCGACGATCGGGGTGAAGGGCATCGGTCCGTTGGCCGCGTGGGCCGCGGGGCTGAGGGCGAGCACAGCGAGGGCGGACAGGGCGCCGACGGTGGCTATCTGGGTACGCACGGTGGTTACTCCTTGGATCAGGTGACAGGTTGACAGCCTGAACCTAATCGCGGGCGATGAACTCCCGATGTCGTACGGAAACGGCAAGGTTGCACCGAGGTGAACGTTGCCCGTCGGGCGCGTGACGCGGCCCCTCCGACCTACGGACCGGTGTACTGGAAGATGTACAGGCCGCTATCCCGATCGGAGGCGAGCACGTACTTCTGGCCGTTCGGGTGCTGGTGCACTTGGACGCCCCAGAAGTTGTTGCCGCCCTCGGCGATGTAGCTGCCGACCTCCTCCAGCCCGCCCGGACCGTAGCTGAGCACCCGGAAACCGCCCGCGTAGTGGGAGATGTAGACGAGGTCAGCATCCGGGTCGGTGGCGACTTCGTGCACCGAGAGGTCGCCGTAACCGCTGGCGTATTCCGGTTCCTGGCCCTCCGGCAGCGCATACTGGCCAAGATCGGTCATCGTGCTGGCGTCGTAAAGGTGGACGTAGCCCCAGCCGTCGAAGACCGCCCGGATCTCGACCGCCTGGCCCGCCGCTCCGATCTCCAGCGGAAGCGCGGTGGCACAGGTATAGCCGGCCGGGAGGCTACCGGTCAGGATGCGGAAACCGTCACTGCGCGAGACGAACACCGCCGGAATGTCCGCCTCGACGAGCATCGAGACGAGAGCCTCGCAACCGGCGCTGCTGTTGAAGACGACCGCGCCGGCGTAACCCTTCGCCTGGACATTCTGCACCTTCACGGTGAAGGTGCAGGTGCCGCGCTCGATAACCGCGACCTGCCCCGCGACTGCCGCCGCGATCGAGGCGGCGTCGCAGGCGTCACCCACCCAGCGAGTGTCCCCGGCGAGACTGCTCGTCTCGTCGATCTGCGGCACTGCTGACCCCTGGATGGCGGTGAACTCCGTTCCGTCGGCCATCGTCGCCACCACCCGGTAAGGGTTGAAGTCCTCGTCCGTCGCGACGAAGTACTGGTTGTCGCGGGTGAACTCTGCCTGATGGGCGTTGCCCTCCGGCGAGATGTTCTGGGTCCCGCCGGTGACCAGCGCACGCACCGGATCGACCGCGGCGAAGTCCGTGTCCGCGATGAACACCGGTTTGGCCGGGTCATCCACGTTCAGCCGCACATAGCCGCCGTCCCAGTAGGAGACGAGCATCGTCTGCACACCATCGATCTCCTTGACGACCATGTCGTGGGAGAAAACAGCATCGCCGTGAACGGCACCATCTGGTTGCCGGGTCAGGGCGGCCAGACTGGTCTCGGAGATGAGCTTGGGCCGGCTCGGATTGGTGATGTCGACGATGTCGATGTCCTCAGCCTCGTCGTCGTCCACCAGCACGGCGTACGCCTTGGTGCCGTCCTGCCAGGCGAATGCGGAATGCGTCTCATTCGACTTGGTCTGGGCCTTGCCCTTGTTCGTGAAGTCACCGAAGCCCTCGACGAGCTTCTTCGGCCTCAGCGGGTTGGTGACGTCGACGAGGGTGACGCCGCCCACCCCGTTGGTCGTGCCCGGGCAGTGCTCGTTCTGGTAGACGAGCAGGTCGCCAGTGAAGGAGGGCGTGTCGAGGGTAACCACCTGCGAACCCTCACCGCTGAAAGTATCGACGTGACTGTCGATCTTCGAGACGAACTTCGGGTTCGCGGGGTCCGCGATGTCGACGATGTAGATGCCGCCGCGGTCGCAGGCCGGTTCGTAGAATGCAGTGAGATAGGCGTAGTTACCCATTGCCGAGACGTCAGCGATGCGACCCGGCTCCTCTTGCCCGGCGAACAGGTCGATGTTGCCGATCTTCTCGACGTTCACGCTCACGGCCGGCAGGTGGCCGTCGACGAGGCCGTGCTGGGCATCGTCATGGGAGTGCGTCTCCTTGCCGGAGTCGATTACGCCATCGTCGATAAGCAGCGAGCCGCTGTCCGTGGCGGCAGCGGCTCCGAGAAGGACCGTGGCGACTAGGGCCATGGCTGCGGTGCGAGCGAGAATTCCCTTTATCAACATTGCTCTCCTTGTGGTGCGAACCTCTGGAACTATGTCAGTGCCGCCAGTAAACCAGAGACCCGCCGATTCCGAAAGACCGCACCCCCACCTCCCCACCTCCACCTGAGTTGCGGACTTTTGGGGTTCCGAGGTCCGCTTCCGGGCGGTTTTGGAACGAAAGTCCGCAACTCAGGTGGTGGGGGGGGTGGGGGGTTAGCGGGTGGCGAGGATGCGGGCGAGCATGCGCAGGAGGCCTGGCAGGTCCTGCAGCAGCGCCGCGCCGACGCGGATGACGATCCAGCCCTCGGCCTGCAGGAGGTTGCCGCGGTCCAGGTCGCGATTCCACTGGATCTCCTCGGTGCGGTGCCCGTCGCCTTCGAACTCCAGCGCCACTTTGTGGTCCGGAAAGGCGAGGTCGACATGCAGCGGATGCCCGTCAAGGTACGTGACGAGAAAATTCGGGACGGGACGCGGTAATCCGGACCCGATGATCGCCATCCGAAGCTCAGATTCCTTGGGTGAATCGCTGCGGGACGTCAGCAGCGGCAGGGCAAGTCTGATGTTGCGGATTCCGCGGCGACTCTGGAACCGCGTCATCCCGGCGAACAGCGCCGCTGGCGTGGTCAGCGGATGCCGCCAATTCAAGGCGGCGTCGCCGGCGGAGACAAGTTGGGGCAGGCTCAGCCTCGCCGCCAGATCACACCAGGTCCGTTCAACGGAGGTGACCGGCAGGCCGCCGATGCTGGTCACGTCCAGCACATGCAGGTCCAGCGCGCGCCCGCGAACACCCTGGCAGTCCATCGCGCGCTCGGTCGCCGGGCGCGCCACCGTCAGGTCCGTCTCGATCATCAGAAAGCGCGGGATGGGCAAACCGTGGATCATCGCCGCAGTCGCACCGCTGTATACCGCGTTCTCGCTGAGGCGGGGCCGCAGCGCCGACGCTCGGTCGATGATCTCGACCCGTCTGCGGGAGACCCAGTCCGGGTGTTCGGCAGCGTTGTTCGGAGGCGGCCCTGCCGGCTCGGCGGCGCCTCCGTGGGTTCGGATTCCCCAGTGCGGCGTCGAGAGGTCCGGGGAGCGGAGTCGCTCACGACTCACGTCCAGCGCGAGCGCCTCGGACACCGAGAATGTGGAGCTGGCAAGTTCAGGCGGTAAGGGTGCGTGCCGTGACATGCCAGCACGATGACGGACGGTATCCCGTCGCCGCACTGTCCGTGCGCCCCTTGTGGACAACTCCGCCACCCACACCACCGTGAATCAGCAGTCTGCTCCCCCCGCCTCCCCCCGCCTCCGCCACCTGAGTTGCGGACTTTCGTCCCAAAAGGGCCGCAAAAGGGCCCGAAAACCCCCTAAAATCCGCAACTCAGGTGGGGGGCGGGGGTTAGCGGGGGGTGGTTTGGGCTAGGGTGATCAGCTCGGTGATGAGGTCGGTGTAGCTCAGGCCCGAGGCCTGCCAGCACTTGGGGAACATCGAGATCGGCGTAAAGCCGGGCATGGTGTTGATCTCGTTGATCACGAAGCCGTCCGCGGTGTAGAAGGTGTCCACCCGCGCCAGACCTGCCGCACCGATCGCCGAGAACGCCCGCACCGCCAGCGCCTGCAGCTCGGCCAGGGCGCCCTCCGGCAGCACCGCCGGGCAGACCAGCTCGACCCCCGGCGCAGCCAGGTACTTGGCGTCGAAGTCGTAGAAGTCGCGACCGGTCACCACGATCTCCCCGGCGACGGAGGCGCGCGGCGGCCCGCCGGCGAGGCCGCCCAGCACGCCCAGCTCGATCTCACGGCCGACCATGGCCGCCTCGATCAGCACGGTGTGGTCTTCGGCGAACGCGGTCTCGATCGCGGCGGCGAGCATGCCCGGCTCGGTGACCTTGGTCACCCCCACCGAGGACCCGGCCCGCGCCGGCTTGACGAAGAGCGGCAGCCCCAGCGCCGACACCGACTCCTCGAAACCCGAGAGACCGGATACAACGCCGCCACCAGGCACGGCGACTTCACCGGGGCCACCACCAGGCGCAGCGGATTCACCGAGGCCACCATCAGGGGCCACCATGCCCGACGCCGCATACTCCGCGGCGGTCAGCCGGATCCACGGTGCGACGGGCAGCCCCGCATGCTCGAGGATCGTCTTGGCGACGTGTTTGTCCATCGCGATGGCGGAGGCGAGCACCCCGGAACCGACATACGGCAGGTCACACAGTTCGAGCAAGCCCTGCACCGTGCCGTCTTCGCCGAAGCGTCCGTGCAGAATCGGGAAGACGACGTCAACGTCACCGAGCACCACCGAGGAGCCGTCGGCCAGTGTCACCGCGAGCGTGCGATCGCCCACCCGCTCGGGCCAGCGCACCCGGGTGCCGTTGTCGACGACCTCGGGCAGTGCAGCCGGATCCAATGCGAACCTCTCGGGGTCATCAACCTCCAGCACGAAGGCGCCGTCACGGGTGATGCCGACCGGGATCACGTCGAAGCGCGTGCGGTCAATCGCACCGAGGATCCCTCCAGCCGTGGCACAGCTGATCGAATGCTCGCTGGAGCGACCGCCGAACAGCAGGACCACGACGCTCTTGTCGGCCATCACTCCTCCTCCGGCTCGTCACTGTCGGTCGAGAGGTGCGGCGCGACGTCCGCCGGCGAGCGGGTGCCGGCGAGCACCTCCGAGACTTGACGGGCGATCGGCATGTTCACGCCCTTCGCCGCCGCGAGCGCCAGGATGGGATCGACCGAGGAGATCCCCTCCGCCGTCTGCTTCATCTTGCCCAGCATGTCCTTGCGGCTGATGCCCTGACCCAGCAGGCGACCGGCCTGGTTGTTCCGCGACAGCGGCGACTCGCAGGTCGCGATCAGGTCACCCAGACCGGCCAGACCCGTCATCGTCTCTGGCCTGGCCCCGTAGGCGACCGAGAACCGGGTGATCTCCGCCAGCCCCCGAGTGATGATCGCCGCCTTGGTGTTCTCCCCGAAACCGACGCCGTCGACGATGCCGATCGCCACCGCGATCAGGTTCTTCAGCACGCCGCCGAACTCAGTGCCGATCACGTCGGTGCTGACGAAGGTGCGGAAGTAGTCGTTGCGCGCCCGCAGCGCCACCGCCTCCGCCGTCTGGCGCGAGACCGATGCGACAACGGAGGCGCTCGGCTGCTGCTGCGCCAGCTCCAGCGCCAGGTTGGGCCCGGAGATCACGGCGATCCGCGAGACCGGAACGTGCAGGGCGTCGGCGATGACCTCGCTCATCCGCATGCCGGTACCGTTCTCGACGCCCTTCATCAGGGAGATCACCGGAACGTCGGCGGGGATCAGGTCCTTCACCTCGAGCAGACAGGAACGCAGCTCCTGACTGGGCATCGACAGGTACACCTGCTCCGCGTTGGTCAGGGCGGCCTGCAGCGAGGAGGTCGCCCGCAGCCGACGCGGCAGGTTGATGCCCGGCAGGTAGTCGCTGTTGCGCTTGGAGACCGCGATCTCGCGGGCCAGTTCCGGCCGGCGCGCCCACATCGTGACGTCAGCGCCGCCGTCCGCCAGGATCTTGCCGAATGTCGTACCCCAGCTCCCCGCCCCGAGTACGGCCAGGTGGGTCAAAACTTGCCCGTCTCATTCTGGTTGTGGAGCCGGGGGTTCCAGGGCGTGTCCGGGGCCTTCTCCCCGCGCACCGACTCCAGCAGTTCGGTGATCGCCGCCATCAGCTTGGCGGTCGCCGCATTCAGCATCTTGCCATCCAGCGGGCGGCCGCGATACTCGCTGAGGTCGACCGGGTCGCCGTACTTGATGGTGATGGTCTTCCGGGGGAAGATGTGCAGGGAGTTCTTGTACCGGGGCATCACCGTCTGCGTGCCCCAGTGCACCACCGGGATCAGCGGCAGGTCGTGCTGCAGCGCCAGGCGCACCGCGCCGTTCTTGCCGCGCATCGGCCAGAGGTCGGGGTCGCGGGTAAGCGTGCCCTCGGGATACACGATCACGGCCCCGCCGTTCTCGACCAGATCCCGGGCCGCCGCCATCGCCGTGGCGTCGCCGAACACCCCGGCATTGGGGCGCTCCAGCGGGATCTGGCCAAGGGCGTGCAGGGCGCGCCCGATCACCGGCACGTCGAACAGCGAGGCTTTGGCCAGGAACCGGGGCACCCGGTTGAATTTCCACAGCGCGTATGAGATCACTATCGGATCGAGGTTGCTGTAGTGGTTCGGGGCCAGCACGAAGGCACCGGTGGCGGGCACCTTGTCACCGTCGATCCATTCGAAGTGGGCGCAGATCTTCATGAACGGCACGACCACGAACGACGCCAGCCAGAAGGCGAGGTTCTTCTCGGGCCTGGGCCGCCCGCTCGCGCGCCCGGCGGGTTTCGCGCTCATCCTTCGTAGACGAAATCGGCGCCGAGCAACTCCAGTTTGTCGATCAGGTGCTCATACCCTCGGCTGATGATGCCGATGTTGCTGATGGTCGACTGGCCTCTGGCGGTCAGGGCGGCGATCAGGTGCGAGAAGCCGCCGCGGAGGTCGGGGACCCGGATGTCCGCACCGTGCAGGTCGCTTGGCCCCACGATCACCGCGGCCTGTTCCAGCGGTCGGCGGGCGACCCGACGGCCTGAAGCGTCGATCCCGGAGGCGTGCAGCGTGATGTCGGCGCCCATGGCGACCAGCGCCTCCGTGAACCCGAAACGGTTCTCGTACACCGTCTCGTGCACGATGGAGGTGCCGATCGCCTGGGTGAGCGCCACGACCAGCGGCTGCTGCCAGTCGGTCATGAATCCGGGGTGCACATCGGTCTCGATCACGACCGGCTTCAGGTCACCGCCCGGGTGCCAGAACCGGATGCCGTCGTCCTCGACGCTGAAGGCGCCGCCGACCTTGCGGAAGATGTTCAGGAAAGTCAGCATCTCCTCCTGGCGGGCGCCGCCGACGAAGATGTCACCGTGGGTGGCGAGGGCCGCGGAAGCCCAGCTCGCAGCCTCATTGCGGTCGAAGATCGCGCGGTGCGCGTAGCCTCCGAGGCGCTCGACCCCCTCGATGAAGATGACCCGGTTCGGTTCGACGTTGATCACCGCGCCCATCTTCTGCAGCACCAGGATCAGGTCGGTGATCTCTGGCTCGATCGCGGCGTTCTTGAGTTCGGTGGTGCCCTCGGCCAGCACCGCGGTCAGCAGCACCTGCTCGGTGGCGCCGACGCTGGGGTAGGGCAGTTCGATCTGCGCGCCCCTGAGGCCACTGGGGGCCGTCAGCTGGATCCCGCCGGGCTGCTTGTCGACGACGGCGCCGAATTTGCGCAGGGCATCCAAGTGGAAGTCGATCGGCCGGTCGCCGATCCGGCAGCCGCCGAGGTCGGGGATGAAGGCCTCGCCGAGCCGGTGCAGCAACGGTCCGCAGAACAGGATCGGGATCCGGCTGGAGCCCGCGTGCGCATCGATGTCTGCGCGGTGCGCGATCTCGACATTGGAAGGGTCGAGGATCAGTTCGCCCTCGTTCGCGCCGTTGCCGATGGTGACCCCGTGCAGTTCGAGCAGCTGGGCGACGACCCGGACGTCACTGATGTCCGGGACGTTGCGCAGCAGGGAGGGCTCATCGCCCAGCAGCGCGGCGACCATGGCCTTGGTGACCAGGTTCTTGGCACCGCGGACCTCGACGCGACCCTTGAGCGGAATGCCGCCGAAGATCCTGATCTGGTCTGGGCGCAGTTCCGCTCGTGCACTGGCCTTGTGGGCCTCCGTGACAAGAGAGTTCACTGTTTCACCGGCAATGTCTTGGGCAGCCAGCTGGGGCGGCGTGCTTCGAATTCTGTGATGCGCTGCTCGTCCCGAAGGGTCAGTGCGATGTCATCGAGGCCTTCGAGGAGCCTCCACCTAGTGTAATCGTCGATGCGGAAATCGATCTTCAGCGCGCCCGCGGTGATCGTGCGCGCCTCGAGGTCGACCGTCACCGGCATGCCGAGGTTCTCGCGCAGGGTCTGCCAGAGCCGCTCGGTGTCCGCCTCGGTGATCTCGGCGGCGAGCAGGCCCTGCTTGCCCGCGTTGCCACGGAAGATGTCCGCGAAACGCGCGCTGAGCACCACCCGGAAGCCGTAGTCCCGCAGCGCCCAGACCGCGTGCTCACGGCTGGAGCCGGTGCCGAAGTCGGGGCCGGCGACCAGGATCTGCGCACCGCGGTACTCCGGCTGGTTGAGCACGAAGTCGGGGTCTTTGCGCCACTCGTGGAAGAGCGCGTCCTCGAAGCCGGTCTTGGTGACGCGCTTCAGGAACACCGCGGGGATGATCTGGTCGGTGTCGACGTTGGAACGCTGCAACGGCACCGCGATTCCAGTGACGGTCGTGAACGGGTCCATCAGTTGGCCTCCTTTGCAGTGCCCGCGCCGGCCGCGTGAGCCTGCTGCACCGCTCCGGGCGCCCCATCCTGCAGGTCCCACGGGCTGGAGAGCGTGCCGCGGATCGCGGTCGCGGCAGCCACGAGTGGCGACACCAGGTGGGTGCGGCCGCCCTTGCCCTGCCGGCCCTCGAAGTTGCGGTTGCTGGTGCTGGCGCAGCGCTCCCCCGGAGCCAGCTGGTCCGGGTTCATGCCGAGGCACATCGAGCAACCGGCGAAGCGCCACTCCGCGCCGAAATCGGTGACGATCCTGTCGATGCCCTCCGCCTCCGCCTCCAGGCGCACCCGCGCCGAACCGGGCACGACCATGACCCGCACGCCGTCAGCCTTCTTCTTGCCCTTGATGATGCTGGCGAAGGCGCGCAGGTCCTCGATCCGACTGTTCGTGCACGAGCCCATGAACACGGCATCAACCCGGATGTCCTTCATGGGCGTGCCCGCGGCGAGGTCCATATACTCGAGCGCCCGCTCGGCGGCGGCGCGGTCATTGCGATCAGCGTACTGCGCGGGGTCCGGCACGCGCTCCGAGAGCGAGACACCCTGGCCGGGATTGGTGCCCCAGGTCACGAACGGCTCCAACGCGTCGGCGTCGATGAACACCTCGGCGTCGAAGACGGCGTCCGCGTCGGTTGGCAGCGTCTGCCAGTAGGCCATCGCCGCGTCCCAGTCGGCGCCCTCCGGGGCATGCGGGCGGCCTCTCAGGTAGGCGTAAGTGGTCTCATCGGGGGCGACCATGCCGGCACGGGCGCCCGCCTCGATCGACATGTTGCAGATCGTCATCCGGCCCTCCATGGAGAGCGCGCGGATCGCGCTGCCGCGGTACTCGAGCACATAGCCCTGGCCGCCTGCCGTGCCGATCCTGGCGATCACGGCGAGGATGACGTCCTTGGCGGTCACCCCGGGCCGCAGAGTGCCCTCGACGTTGATCGCCATCGTCTTGAACGGCTGCAGTGGCAGCGTCTGGGTGGCCATCACATGCTCGACCTCGCTCGTGCCGATGCCGAAGGCCATCGCCCCGAAGGCACCATGCGTTGAGGTGTGCGAGTCGCCGCAGACGACCGTGATGCCCGGCATGGTCAGGCCAAGCTGCGGCCCGACGACGTGCACGATGCCCTGCTCCTTGTCACCGAGGGAGTGCAGGCGCACCCCGAACTCCGCGGCGTTCGCGCGCAGGGTGTTGATCTGGGTGCGACTGACCGGGTCGGCGATCTCGCGGTCGATGTTCAGTGTCGGGGTGTTGTGGTCCTCGGTCGCGATCGTCAGATCGGTGCGTCGCAGCGGCCGGCCGGCTTGGCGCAGGCCGTCGAAGGCCTGCGGGCTGGTCACCTCGTGCACCAGGTGCAGGTCGATGTAGATCAGGTCGGGGCTGCCGTCCTCGCCCGGGACCACGACGTGGTCGTCCCAGACCTTCTCGGCGAGAGTGCGCGGCCGGGGCGTGCCGCTGCTGGTGGTGCTCATTGGGCGTTCTCCTTGCGTGCGAAATACAGCCGACGAGAGACTCCGCGACGGGGGTGGGCCTCGGAACTAGGACCCGTCGCGGCGGCTAAGCAGGAGCAGGAAATGCATCGGATAAGACTAGCACTCGGTGCGCGCCTGCCGACTGCGCGGGCCGGAGCAGCCACCCAGCGCCTACTCGCTCAAGTGCCTGCTGCGCGCGCCGACGTTACGTATGCTGCGCGACGGCAGCGCGCCCAGCCTGGTTTCGACGCGGCAGTTCGGCCCGACGCGGAGATCAGCATCGAGGGCCGGTCCCGCCCGATCGTCCTCGAGGCGAAGCGGCGGGTCGACGCGGCGAGCGCCCGCGCGATCGTCGCGCTCGCTCACCGAACGTCTGTTGGCCGTGACTTCATCCTTGTGGCCGGACGGACGAGCGAGGGAGCGCGGCAGATC
>CAVPES010000021.1:0-6774 GCA_963703545.1 uncultured Actinomycetota bacterium | reverse complement strand
ATGTTGCCCTGGAGCAGAACATCGCTCGCGCCTTGAGCGAGATAAATTCCACTACCCACATTCGAGGCTGCTGTGGCCAGTGTGCGGCCGGTCGCCGCAACACCGGCCCCCTCCATGAGACAATTCTGAACCTTGATGTAGGCCCCACCGTAGGGCTGCATATCTAGTTCATTATTGCCATCGTAGGATAGGACGCAGTTTTGAAGATGGATCGTGTTAATTGGACGAGTCGCTGCGCCTATGAAACGAATGCCGCCGTTCGTGTTGGCGAATGTGGTGACACCGACCCACGGTAGGCCCTGAATCGTGTTTGTCGTGCCCACAACTGGCACGAATTGGATTCCCCAGCCATCGTTCTTTTGGCTGAGAGTGTTCAACATGCTCCATTGCAGAATGTTCCAAGTCGTATTGTTCTCGAAATAAAATCCGTCGCCGTAGTTCTTCTCAGAGAGACAATTTTCACAGATGCTGTAATCGGTTGCGCCAAGATAAAAGCCAATCTGATGCCCCTCAACATGGACATTTTCTATTTTTGATTGCGTGATGATCGTGGCAATGTCGGTCTTGACACCAGCTGCGTTCCCTGTAGGGACCCCCACACGCTTCACATTAAGATCGCAGGTCGCCGAGATTCCCGCCAAGGGCGATCACCGCCCGGGTCAGCTCTCGTCGGCGGGTAACCGTCACACTGACATCCTCGAAGGGGGCCGTGATCGGCGCGCCGGGCTTGTGCACCGTCACCGTCACTGCGCGCACCGGATCGTGCTCGAGCACGAGCGACGCGATACTCTCGGCCAGGGTCTCGATCAGACCGACCGGCTCGGACTCGATGCGGGAGACGACCTCGTCCGCCAGTTCGCCATAGTGCAGGGTGTCGGCGACGTCATCGCTGGCTGCCGCGCGGGCCAGATCGAGCGAGACGTCGAGATCGACGATGAATCGCTGGCCGTCCCGGCGCTCGAAGTCGAACACGCCGTGATGCCCGGTGGCTTCCAGGCCGATCAGGCGGATTCGGTCGCGACTGGTGCTGGCCGCGCTCCGCCGCGGCTCGGCGCTCTGGATCCTCTCGACCACATCAATCGCAATGCGGGTCGCCGCCACGTCGTGCACTCGCACGGCCCACAGGGATCGCTGGGCCATCAGCGCGCTCAGCACCGCTGTCGGCAGATCCCGCTCGCTCGGGCCGGCGCCCGGCGCGAGCAGATCGGCGAGAAAGCGCTTGCGGCTCGCCCCGATCATCATCGGCAGCCCGAGCGCCTCCAACTCGTCGATCTCGGCCAGCAGCTGCCAGTTGTGCGCGGCCGTCTTGGCGAAGCCCAGCCCGGGATCGAGCACGATCCGCTCGCGGCGGACCCCGGCGGCCAGCGCATTCGCGACAGAGGTGCTCAGTTCTCGGCCCACCTCCGCGACCACATCGTGATAGACCGCCAGCTCGTCCATGGTGGCGCTGTGCCCACGCCAGTGCGACAGGATCAGGGTCACGCCGGTCTCGGCGGCCACCGAGAGCAGTGCCGGATCGGCATACCCGCCCGAGACGTCGTTGATGATGGTCGCTCCCGCAGCCACCGCCGAGCGCGCGGTCTCGGCGTTCATGGTGTCGACGCTCACGGTCGCACCCGCCGCCGCGAGCGCTTCGATCACCGGCAGCACCCGGCCCTGCTCCTCGGCGGCGCCAATGCGCCTCGCGCCGGGTCGGGTCGACTCGCCACCGACGTCGATGATGTCCGCCCCGGCGTCGGACATGGCCAGACCGTGCCTGATCGCCACCTCGGGGTCCAGCCAGGCTCCGCCGTCGCTGAAGGAGTCCGGGGTGACGTTGAGCACGCCCATGACCAGCGTCATCCGAGATCCTCGATCCCGGCGAGGGTCAGCACCTCGGCGCGTCGCACGGGGTCGGACAGGGCGCCGCGCGATGCGAGCGTGACGGTGACCGATCCCCTCTGACGCTGACCCCTGCTGCGCACGCACTGGTGCTCGGCCTGCAGGACCACCAGAACCCCGCGAGCCGAGAGGGACTCGGCGATGACCTCGGCGACCTGATCCCCCAGCCGCTCCTGCAGCTGCGGCCGGGCCGCGATGATCTCCAGGACTCGGGCGATGTCCCCGAGCCCCGCCAGGGACGGGCCGGGAAGGTAGCCGATCACCGCGGTGCCCATGAACGGCAACAGGTGGTGTTCGCACATCGAACGGAACTCAAGGCCACGCAGGACGACCAGTTCGCTGCCCGCCCCGGCCTGCTCGACGGGCAGCGGCGATGCCAGCGCGGTACGCGCATCCACCCCGACCCCGGCGAAGAATTCCGTCCACGCCTCGGCGACCCGGCGAGGGGTCTGCACCAATTCGTCGCGCAGGGGGTCCTCGCCGATCGCGATCAGCAGCTCGGTGACGGCCGCCTCGATTCGCCTGGCATCGATGTCAGACACGGTCTGCGCGCTCAGGCGGTGGCAGGGCGCGCCCTGGCAGGGCGGCGCTTGGGTGGGGTCGGTCCGGAGTCGACGCCACCATCAGCGGCAACGGGCGGGATCGGCGCATGCCCGGCGGTCGGCACCGCGACGGGGGGCAGGTCGGAAACCGGCCGCTCGCTGCTCGAGAGCCACTGCGGACGCGGATCGAGGCGCTGGATGTCCTTGAAGATCTCGGCGAGCTGGCTCTGATCCAGGGTCTCCTTCTCCAGCAGCTCGGCGGCAAGCCGGTCGAGCACCCCGCGATTGATGTCGATGGCCCGCCACGCCTCGTTGTGCGCCTCCTCGATCAGCGTGCGCACTTCGGCGTCGACCGTCATCGCGATCTGCTCGGAGTAGTCGCGCTGATGCCCCATGTCCCGGCCCAGGAATACCTCACCCGAGGCACTGCCGAGCTTGACGGCGCCCACGCTGGCGGACATGCCGTACTCGGTGACCATTTTGCGCGCCGTAGCGGTGGCCTTCTCGATGTCGTTGGAGGCACCCGTCGTCGGGTCATGGAAGACGACCTCCTCGGCGACGCGGCCGCCCATCGAGTAGGCGAGCTGGTCGAGCAGCTCATTGCGGCTGACCGAGTACCGGTCCTCGACTGGCAGCACCATCGTGTAGCCGAGGGCGCGCCCGCGCGGCAGGATCGTCACCTTGGTCACCGGGTCCGTGTTGTTCATTGCCGCGGCGACCAGGGCGTGGCCGCCCTCGTGGTAAGCGGTGACCAGCTTCTCGCGGTCGCGCATCACGCGGCTGCGCCGCTGCGGACCGGCGATGACGCGGTCGATCGCCTCGTCGAGCGCCCGGTTGTCGATCAGCTGGGCGTTGGAACGTGCCGTGAGCAGGGCGGCCTCATTGAGCACGTTCGCCAGATCCGCGCCCGTGAAGCCGGGGGTCTTGCGCGCAACGACACCGAGGTCGACGCCCGCCGCGAGCGGCTTGTTCTTGCCGTGCACCTGCAGGATGCGCTCGCGACCCTTGAGGTCGGGGGCATCCACGCCGATCTGCCGGTCGAAGCGGCCGGGCCGCAGCAGGGCCGGGTCGAGGATGTCCGGCCGGTTGGTCGCCGCGATCAGGATCACATTGGTCTTGACGTCGAAACCGTCCATCTCGACAAGCAGCTGGTTGAGCGTCTGCTCGCGCTCGTCATGGCCGCCGCCCATGCCGGCGCCGCGGTGGCGTCCGACGGCGTCGATCTCGTCGACGAAGATGATGGCCGGCGCGTTCTGCTTTGCCTGGTCGAAGAGGTCACGGACACGACTGGCGCCGACGCCGACGAACATCTCGACGAAGTCCGATCCGGAGATCGCGTAGAAAGGCACGCCGGCCTCACCGGCGACAGCGCGGGCGAGCAGGGTCTTGCCGGTACCGGGAGGGCCGTAGAGCAGAACCCCCTTGGGGATCCGCGCGCCGACCGCCTGGAACTTTGCCGGCTCCCTGAGGAAGTCCTTGATCTCCTGCAGTTCTTCGACCGCCTCATCAGCACCGGCGACATCGGCGAAGGTGACCTTGGGGCTCTCCTTGGACACCTGCTTCGCCCGGGACTTGCCGAACTGCATCACCCGGTTCTCGCCGCCGCGAGCACTGGAGAGCATGAACCAGAAGAAAACGATGATGATGATGACCGGGAGCAGCACGCTCAACAGGGTTGCCCAGATGTTCGGCTGCGGCACTTGGTCGTTGAAGTCCTTGGAGAGCTTGGCGGAGGTGACCGCGGCGACGACGTCCGCCCCGCGCGGTGCGACGTAGTAGAACTGCACCTTGTCGCCCAACTCGGGGTCGGCGCTCTTGAGAACGAGGTCGACCCGCTGATCGCCGTCGACGATCGTCGCCGCAGCGACTTTGTCGCTCTTGAGCAGACTGAGGCCCTTCTCGGTGGATATCTCGCGGAAACCGGGAGCCTGGAACAGGTTGAAGCCGATCAGCAGCACAATGACGGCGAGCGCCACATAGATGATCGGGCCCTTGAAGATCTTCTTCACGTTCATTCGTACCGGGCGCACGCCCGCACCTCTTCCTCGTTCAGTGAGTTGTGACAAGGCTAACCCAGCGACTCTGGGCGAAAACTGCGTGTTTGCCGCAGGCGTAATGGCGCGTCAGGAATAGACGTGCGGAGCGAGGATGCCGACGGCGCGGAGGTTGCGGTACCGCTCGGCGTAGTCGAGACCGTAGCCGACGACGAAGGCATTGGGGATGTCGAAACCGACGTACCGGACATCGACCTCGACCCTGGCCGCATCCGGCTTTCGGAAGAGCGCGCACACCTCGACCGAGGCTGCGCCCCGGTTGCGCAGGTTCTGGGTCAGCCAGGACAGCGTCAGCCCCGAGTCGATGATGTCCTCCACGATCAGCACGTCGCGCCCCAGCAGGTCGGCGTCGAGGTCCTTGAGGATGCGCACGACCCCGGACGACGTCGTGCCGGCGCCATAGGAGCTCACCGCCATCCAATCCATCTGCACGTGGAAGCGCAGCTCGCGGGCGAGATCCGCCATCACCATCACGGCGCCCTTGAGCACGCCCACCAGCAGCGGCATTCCGTCCGGGTAGTCGGCCTCGATCTGCCGGGCCAGTTCGGCAATGCGCGACCGGATCTCCTGCTCGGTGGCCAGTACCCGAGTCAGATCGTCGGGGATGTCACTCGGTTCCATCAGTCCTGTCCATGGTCTCGGCGGGGTGATCGGCGTTTCTGGAGCTGCGGAACACCAGCAGGGAGCCCTCCCTGCTCACTCTAACGCCTGGTAGATCGACCGGTTTCTGACCGTGCCAGTGCGTCACCAGGCGTGCGGCGGCGAGAGTGTGCTGGCGGTTCAGCGAGACCCCGAATTCGCTCTCAACCACATAGCGGATCACCCGCTGGCGCAGTGCTGCCGGGTTGGCGGCAAGGGCGGCGACCGAGACGGCGACCCCTGCCTCCGCCCGCACGCAGATCTCCTCGGCGACCTCGATCACCTGGGCATCGAGCGCTTGGGCGTCCTCGCGCAGCGTCGCCGCGGTCCGGGCCAGCGCTTCGGCGACACCGGGACAGGACTGGAACCGAGTGACATCCCCGACGATCTGACTCGGGTACTGGCCACCGAGCAGGAGATCCGGTCGCGCATTGCCGAACTGGCCCGGCAGATCGAGGCCGACTACCCGGACGGAATGCCGCTGCTGGTGGGCGTGCTCAAGGGCGCCGCGATGGTGATGGCGGATCTCGCTCCGCGAGCTGCGCTTCCACGTGCAGATGGATTGGATGGCGGTGAGCTCCTATGGCGCCGGCACGACGTCGTCCGGGGTCGTGCGCATCCTCAAGGACCTCGACGCCGACCTGCTGGGCGCGACGTGCCGATCGTGGAGGACATCATCGACTCGGGCTGACGCTGTCCTGGCTGACCCAGAACCTGCGCAACCGGGGCGCCGCCTCGGTCGAGGTGTGCGCACTCTTCCGAAAGCCGGATGCGGCCAGGGTCGAGGTCGATGTCCGTACGTCGTTTTCGACATCCCCAATGCCTTCGTCGTCGGCTACGGTCTCGACTACGCCGAGCGGTACCGCAACCTCCGCCCCGCCGTCGGCATCTCGCTCCGCACGTCGTATCCTGACGCGCCCATACGCCTGCGGCAAACACGCAGTTTTCGCCCAGAGAAGTCGCTGGGTTAGCCTTGTCACAACTCACTGAAACGAGGAAGAGGTGCGGGCGTGCGCCCAGTACGAATGAACGTGAATACGTTTCAAGGGCCCGATCATCTATGTGGCGCTCGCCGTCATTGTGCTGCTGATCGGCTCCTGAGCTCCAGCTCGCGAGATATCCACCGAGAAGGGCCTGCGGGTCTCAAGAGCGACAAAGTCGGCTCGGCGACGATCGTCGACGGCGATCAGCGGGTCGACCTCGTTCTCAAGAGCGCCGACCCCGAGTTGGGCGACAAGGTGCAGTTCTACTACGTCGCACCGCGCGGGGCAAGCGCACGGTCGCCTCCGCCAAGCTCTCCAAGGACTTCAACGACCAAGTGCCGCAGCCGAAGCATCTGCGCGATTGTGCTCCCGGTCATCATCATCATCGTTTTCTTCTGGTTCATGCTCATCCATCGCGGTGATGCAGTTCGGCAGGTCAAGGCGGTTGTTCCAAGGAATCCCCAAGGTCACCTTCGCCGATGTCGCCGGTGCTGATGAGGCGGTCGAAGAACTGCAGGAGATCAAGGACTTCCTCGGGACCGGCAAAGTTCCAGGCGGTCGGCGCGCGGATCCCCAAGAGGGGCTCTGCTCTACGGCCCTCCGGTCTGCGCAAGACCCTGCTCGCCCGCGTGTCGGCCCCAGTCGGCGGGCGTACCTTCTACGCGATGCCGATGG
>CAVPES010000020.1:0-6953 GCA_963703545.1 uncultured Actinomycetota bacterium | reverse complement strand
TCCAGCTCGGGGGCGCCTTTGGTTCGGTTCCGTATTGCTCCGCCCGAGGTCGGTCAGTCGTCAGCCTCGGGGGGATCATCGTCGCCGTGATCGTCCGGGCCCTCTGATCCGTCATCAGCACCGTCGTCAGCACCATCCTCCGGAGCGGGCGTCGCCGTGGGCGTCGGAGTCGAAGTCGGGTCCGTCGGCAGCGACAGCGTGGGCAGCAGCTCGTCCGGGCCGGCTGACGCCTCGGGCTCGGCGGCGGTCACCGATGCAGTCGGTGCAGTCGTCGGTGACGCGGCAAGCACCTCCGCCGCATGGCCGATCGGACGATCCACCGCGGTGGCGAGCAGCTCGGAGTTCACCGCCACGGCCGCTCCCGCGGCGCCGAGGACACCGACCACCGAGAGCACGACGATCATCCGTGAATTCATCCCTCCACGCTACGCGGTAACGGCCCGCGGTGGCTGGGCCGGATATCCAAGATCTGTCCAAGATCCCCCAAACGGGGCACGAGGGAACACCGTTCGTTTCGCGTTCCCGGGCACAATGGAGCAATGCGGGTACTGGTGGTTGAGGATGATGCCTCCGTGGCAGCGGGAATCATCGACGGCCTGACCACCTCGATGTTCGACGTGCTGCATGTCGAGACCGGTGCTGGCGCACTGGCGGCGATGGTGAGCTTCGATCCGGAGATCGTGCTGCTCGACCTCGGGCTCGCCGACATGGATGGCACCGACGTGTGTCGCGCAATTCGGTTGACTTCCCAGACTCCGATCATCGTCGTGAGTGCGCGGGACGAGGAGATCGACCGCGTCGTCGCATTGGAGATGGGCGCCGATGACTACGTTGTCAAGCCGTTCGGGATGCGCGAGCTCATCGCACGGATCCGGGCGGTTTCGCGGCGCACCGCAACGGCTCCCGAGGCGGTGATTGCGGAGCAACCGGTGCTCCCGATGACCTTCGGCGCACTGGTGATCGACACCCGGGCACGACGAGTCCTGCTGGATGACGCGGAAGTGCATTTCACTCCGAAGGAATTCGAGTTGCTCGTCTACCTGTCGCAGGATGCCGGTGCCGTGCACCGTCGGGCCGACATTCTGCATAACGTCTGGCAGACAACCTGGTATGGCACCACCAAGACCCTGGACGCCCACATCGCGGCGATACGCAAGAAGCTCGGCGACCCGATGTGGATCGAGTCCGTGCGCGGGGTGGGATTCCGGTTCGGCACTCCCACATGAGATGGCGTTTCATGGCCGCCTTCATGGGCCTCGCCCTGCTGATCCTGATGGTGCAGGATATTCCGCTTGTGTCATATCTGCGGGACGTCGAGACGGACCGCATCGTCACCTCACTGGAGCGTGACGCCTTCGTACTGGCCGGCCACAGCGCGCAGGCGCTGGCGTCCCCGTCGACCAGCAATGATGCGAGGCTCAGGGAGGTAGCCCGGATCTACCACGACGCAAGTGCGGCGCGCGTCGTCATCGTCAACGCCGGCGGTGTGGCGGTGGCAACGAGCGACGATGACCAGTCGAAAGTCGGCGACAGCTATTCGTCACGTCCGGAGATCGCGACTGCGCTGACCGGGCAGATCACCTCGGGCCATCGCTTCTCCCAGACCCTTCAGCTTGAACTGCTCTACGTCACCGTCCCAGTTCTCAGTGGGCAGCAGGTGCTGGGTGCCGTTCGACTGACCTACCCGGCCCAGGTCGTCACCGATGCCGTAAACGGCCAGCTCTGGGTGCTCGGCGTCGTCGGGCTGACCACGATCGCGCTCGCCGGGATCGTCGGGTTCATCATCTCGCGAAGCATCACACGGCGGCTCGATCTGCTGCGGGCCGCCACGGAGCGACTCGCCGACGGTGACCTCGAAGCGCGCGCGCTGGAAGGGGTCGGAGCCCCGGAGATCCGTTCGCTCTCGGCATCCTTCAATCGGATGGCCGAGCGCCTCGAGGCACTCATCGAGCAACAGCGAACATTCGCCGCGGACGCCTCCCACCAACTCCGGACACCACTGACCGCCCTGCGCCTGCGCCTGGAGCGCGCCCGCGAACTGATGCACACGGATGCCGATGGCGCGGCCGCGCGCCTCGCGGCTGCGGAAACCGAGGCCGACCGTCTGGAAGCCATCATCGAGGGCCTGCTGCTGCTCAGCAGGTCGGAGTCCTCGTCGGCGGTCATCGCGCAACTCGACCTCGGCGTGACCGCCGCCGACCGGGTGCTGCACTGGCTGCCGCTCGCCGAAGAGCTCGGCATCGAAATCCTCTACCAGGGTCCGGCCAATGCCCGGGTCAACGCCGTCGCCACCGCCCCCGAGCAGATCATCGACAACTACATCGACAACGCCGTTTCCGTCAGTACCCGCGGAGACCGGATCGTGGTGGCCGTGGACGTCGACGGAGCCGAAACGACGCTCCGGGTCCTGGATGACGGCCCGGGCCTCTCCGACGAGGACTGCGATCGGGCTTTCGATCGGTTCTGGCGCGCGGAGTCCGACAACCGCGGCAACGGCTTGGGACTCGCCATCGTCGCGGGACTCGCCCGTGCCAGCAGGGGAACCGTCAGGCTCCGGCGCCGCGGCGAACGCGGGCTCGAGGCTTCGGCGACATTCGAGACCGCCGGCGCCGACTCCGGCGTCTAGATGTAGATGGCGGGGTCGATCGGGAACTCCCCCGCATCGAGACCGCTGCGCTGGCCTCGCGGCCGGGCAACAGCGGGGATGCCGACCAGGATCGAGTCGGCGGGTGCGTCCGTCAGCACCACGGCGTTGGCGCCCACCTGACTGCGATCCCCGACGGTGACCGCACCGAGGATGACGGCACCGGCGCCGACCATCACGCCGTTGCCGAGGGTCGGGTGGCGTTTGCCGGAGGCGGTGCTGCGGCCGCCCAGCGTCACGCCGTGGTAGAGCATCACGTCATCGCCGATGACCGCCGTCTCCCCGATCACCACGCCCATGCCGTGATCGATGAAGAACCGCCGGCCGATGACCGCGCCGGGGTGAATCTCGATTCCGGTCCGTAAACGACTCCACTGCGCCCCGATCCGGGCGGGAAATCGTAAGCCGTGCATCCACAGCCAGTGTTCCCACCGGTGCCGCCAGATGGCATGGAGTCCCGGGTAGATCAACCAGATCTCGAACGCTGACCGCGCAGCGGGGTCCCGATGCTTGGCCGTCTCGATGTCTTCGCGCATGCGTGCGAACAGCGCCATCGCCGGCTACTCCATGAGGTCGGCGTACAGCACCGTCGAGAGGTAACGCTCGCCGTAGCTGGCGATGATGACCACGATGGTCTTGCCGGCGTTCTCGGGTCTGGCCGCGAGCCTGAGCGCGGCCGCCACCGTGGCACCCGAAGAGATCCCGGCGAGGATCCCCTCTTCTCTGGCCAGGCGTCTGGCCATCTCGACGGATTCATCGCTGCCGATGTCGATCACCTCGTCGTAGATCTCACGATCGAGCACCTCGGGGATGAAGTTCGCGCCGATGCCCTGAATCTTGTGCGGTCCCGGGGCTCCGCCGGTGAGGATCGGCGACTCCGCCGGTTCGACGGCGACGACCTGCACACTCGGCTTTCGCTGCTTGAGCACCTGCCCGGTACCGGTGAGCGTCCCCCCCGTGCCGACACCGGCGACGAAGATGTCGACACCACCGTCGGTGTCGGCCCAGATCTCTTCGGCGGTGGTCTTCCGATGGATCGCGGCATTGGCAGGGTTGGCGAACTGGTTGGCAAGCACCGCGCCGGGGGTGTTGGCCACGATCTCCGCAGCCTTCTCGACTGCGCCCCGCGCGCCCTCGCTACCGGGGGTCAGGATGAGCTCGGCGCCATAGGCCCGCGACAGCGCCCGGCGCTCCATGCTCATGGTCTCGGGCATCGTCAGGATCACCTTGTAGCCGCGGGCCGCGCCGACCATTGCCAGTGCGATACCCGTGTTGCCGCTGGTGCCTTCGACGATCGTGCCACCCGGCTTGAGTGCTCCGGAGGCTTCCGCGGCGTCCACGATGGCCACGCCGAGTCGATCCTTGACGCTGGCCGAAGGATTGTAGAACTCGAGCTTGGCCAGAACCGTGGCACCAAGACCTCTGGTGACGGAGTTGAGTCGGACCAGCGGGGTGTTGCCGAAGGTTTCGGTGATGTCGTTGTAAATGCGGGTGGCCATGGGCAGACATCCTTCATCGTCGAACGGGAACAAGACTCGCTACAGCCTACGCACTCGTCGCGAACCGTCGCGACTTGTCGGTCGAGACGCGCTCGCAGTGCCGGGGTGAGCGCTCGGGTCGATCCTGCTCAGCCGGGGGCGCTCAGGACGGCGATGACCGCCTCCCCGAACCGCTCGCGCTTGCTCTCGCCGATACCGGTGATTCCGACCAGTTCCTCGCGCGTCGCCGGCCGCGCCTGGGCCAGTGCGCGCAGGGTCGCGTCGGTGAAGATGACATAGGCGGGCACCCCCTGCTGCCTCGCCTGCTCTGACCGCCAGAGCCGCAGGCGCTCGAAGAGCGCGGCGTCGGCGGGCGTGAGCATGCTGGGCGTGGCCGGATGCTTGCCAGCGCGAACTCGGCTGGTGGGCTCGGGTTCCGTGCGCAGCGACACCGCGCGGCGCCCGGCCAGCACATCAGCACTGTCCTCAGTCAGCACGAGCGTGCCGTAGCCGTCGGCGCTCACCGCGAGCAGCCGCTGGGCGAGCAACTGGCGCACAACAGCCCGCCACGCCGTCTCGGACAGTTCGGTGCCGATGCCGAAAACGCTCAGCTCGTGGTGCCTGTTGGCCGTCACCCGCTCGGTCACCTTCCCGCGCAGGACGTCGATAAGCTGCCCGGCTCCGTAGCGCTGGCCGCGCTCCCGGTCCAGCCGAACCACCGCGGACAGCAGCTTCTGGGCGGCAACGGTGCCATCCCACGATTCCGCCGGAAACAGGCAGCTGTCACAATTGCCGCAGGGACCGGTCGTCTCCCCGAAATATGCCAGGATCTGCATGCGTCGACATTGGACCGTCTCGCACAGGGCCAACATGGCGTCGAGGTGCGCGCTGATGGTGCGCTTGTGCGCCGGGCTGCCCTCGGAGAGTTCGATGAGCCGGCGCTGCTGAACGACATCACTGAGCCCGTACGCGAGCCATGCGGTCGCCGGTTCGCCGTCGCGACCGGCCCGGCCGGTTTCCTGGTAGTAGCCTTCGACGGACTTCGGCAGATCGAGATGGGCGACGAATCGGACGTCGGGCTTGTCGATGCCCATGCCGAAGGCGATCGTGGCAACCATCACGATGCCGTCCTCGCGCAGGAAACGCGACTGGTTCTCGGCGCGCGTGGCGGAATCCAACCCGGCGTGGTAGGGCAGCGCCGGGATCCCCTTGGACACCAGGAATGCGGCAGTCTGTTCAACGGAGGCGCGGGACAGGCAATAGACGATGCCGGCGTCACCGGCGTGCTCAGTGGTCAGCAGCTGCAGCAGTTGCGCGCGCGGATCCGTCTTGGCTTCGATCCGGTACTGGATGTTGGGGCGGTCGAAGCTCGAGACGAAGTGCCGCGCCTGCGTCAACCCGAGGCGCTCGGCGATCTCGCTCCGGGTCTGCTCCGTCGCAGTCGCCGTCAGGGCGATCCGCGGCACCGACGGCCAGTGCCGCGCAAGCACCGCGAGTTCCAGGTAGTCAGGCCGGAAGTCGTGACCCCACTGCGAGACGCAGTGCGCCTCGTCGATCGCGAAGAGGGCGATCCGGACCCGGTCGAGCAGGGCCATGGTGGCGGCGACCCGGAGCCGCTCGGGCGCGAGGTAGAGCAGGTCGAGCTGGTCGTTCACCAGGGCGGCTTCAACCTCCGCGCGCTCCGCCGGGCTCTGCGACGAGTTGAGGAAGGCAGCCCGCACACCGAGGGCGGCAAGGGCGTCCACCTGGTCCTGCATCAGCGCGATCAGTGGTGAGATGACGACGCCGGTGCCCTCGCGCAACAGCGCGGGGATCTGGTAGCAGATCGACTTGCCGCCGCCGGTGGGCATCAGGACAAGAGCATCACGACCCGCGACGAGTTCATCGATGACCTCCGCCTGCTGACCACGGAATGCCGAGTACCCGAAGGTCGACTCAAGCAGATCAAGGGCGGCGGTCATCATCTCAGCGTACGGGCTGGGCCGGACATCCAGCGCTGCCCGGGCGAGGTGGCCGACGCTCTACGCTGGAGGGATGCTCACCGTCGTCGTAGGAATCTCCGGTGCCCTGATCTTCGGCTTCGCGGACTTTTTCGGCGGTCTCGGGTCGCGTCGGATCAACCCGATCATGGTCACCGCGATCGCCGCACTGGCCGGTCTGCTCGTTCTCGTGGTGCTGCTGCCCTTCGTCGGCGGGGTCTGGTATATAGTTTATACCGAATACAAAGGTAAAGCATATTTGTCATTACCTGTTGATGTTACTGTCGCTGAACTTACAATCCCGCTTAATAAATCAGCATACGCCAGTTCTTCCGGGTTTATTTACAAGTACAATAACTATAATATTGATTATAATAAATTATCTGTTGAGCTGGATAGTCTTATCCAATTATCAAACAAAAAAAATATTAATGGAATAGTTGTTGTTGAACCATCAAAGTTTGATTATACAATTGATATTAAATTGGATACCGAAGCAGAAGTGGCAATCATTTTATCCAAACGCGGACGGCTGGTCACGTGGGCGATATCGATCGTTCTGACGTTAGGGGCGGTAGTGCTGAGTCACAGTGTATCGATGGGCAATCCGCAACCCGGGTCGCCGTTGCTGTGGCCAGAGTCTGATTACAATCAGGCGGTTGCCTTTTATAACAGTAAATTTCTTGGGGTCGACCAACTCACTGTGGTCGTCAAAGCGGCGACTGGCGATGTTCGAAATTTACCGTTACGTCGGGTATCGCGGACCTTCAGGCGTGTCTGGAAGATACCCCAGAGGTCGCTGGCTCCGTTTCGTATGTTGACCTTTTGCCGAAGATCCGCCAAATTTTCTGG
>CAVPES010000019.1:0-13593 GCA_963703545.1 uncultured Actinomycetota bacterium | reverse complement strand
GCGTCGAAACGGTGATCGTGCGCTCGACGAGGTTCACGATGGACCCGTCCTTCGCGCTGAACTCGTAGGCGCGCAGTGTCACCGGCATCGCGGTGGCCGGCGGCGGGAACGCGAGGGTCGTCTGCCAGGTGCCGACGACACCCATCCCAGCGGTGGCCATGATGTTGCGCACGCAGAGCGTCTCGCCGCTCTCGGCCACGGCATCGACGGTGAGCGCCGCTTCGAAGGTGTTGGCGGATCCGCTCGCCGTGACGGGCGTGGCGACGATCGCCCCTGCCGCGGGACTGCCGATGGTGATCAGCGGCGTCGACGACGTCGGAGTCGGGCTGACGGTTGCGGTCGTGGACGGCGACGCAGTCGGCGACCCGCCGTCATCCGGTGCGCAAGCGGTCACCAGCGGCAGCAGAACAGCGAGGCATGCCGCGAGGCTGACCGCCTTGGCTGCAAGCATGCCGCGCCCCTCTCCCGATGCGATCAGCGTAGCGCCAACTCGCCGGGTCCTGCAGGCCGATTCTCGGCAGGCTGGTGCCGGGCGACTAGAGGGCGAGAGCCGCAGCCAGAACGGCCGCGTAGGCAAGCGAATTGATCGCCACCAACTGCAGCACCAGAATCAACTCCCGCGACGTTCTCGCCGTCAATGCGATCAGCCCCGCAGCCGCAGAGATCAGCAGCGTGAGCCAGATCAGCTGTACTCCCGGGTATACATACCCCAGGAAGAACGCGATCACATACGGCACCAGCAGCAGCAGCACGAAGAGGATGCGTGAAGCCGTGCCGCCGATCAGCACGCTGAGGGTGCGCTTGCCGGCCGCCCGGTCCTGCTCTTCGTCGCGGACATTGTTGATCAGCAGGGTCGCCGCAGCGAAGAGGCCGAGGGCGATACCGCCCAACCAGGCCTCGGCGTTGACCGTACCGGCATTGATGAAGGTGGTGCCCGCCGTCGCGACCGGGCCGAAGAAGGCGAAAGCGACCAGCTCGCCCAGCCCGAAGTAGCCGTACGGTCGGCGACCGCCCGTGTAGAACCACGCCGCGACGATCGCGAGAGCGCCGACGCCCAGCAGCCACCACTGCTGGGTGATCACGACGATCGCGAGCCCGGCGAGTGCGCCGACGCCGAAGAAGCAGAGTGCGACAATGAGCACCGTCCGCGCCTGCACAGCCCCCGAACCGGTCAGCCTGCGCGGTCCCACCCGATACTGGTCGGTCCCCCGGATGCCATCGCTGTAGTCATTGGCGAAGTTGACGCCGACCTGCAGAGACAGCGCGACTACCAGCGCGAGGACGCTGCGGCTCAGATGCCATTCGCCCGCGAGGACGGCCGCGCCGACCCCGACGAGCACCGGCGCGATCGCCAGCCCGAGAGTGCGCACCCGGGCTCCCGCGATCCAGTCCCCCGCGGTTGCCGGCTTCGGGGGCGCGGCGAAGCCGGCCTTCTTGGTGCGGGGACTTCTCGACTGCTGCTTCTTGGCCACCAAGCGATTGTAGCGACGCTGACGGCTGTGCTCGTGCAGGATGGCCTTGCGTTCGATGCGCTCAGCCGAGTTCCAGCAGCGCCAGCAGCGCACGGCGATCCGGCTTGCCCGATGACAACCGGGGCAGACCATCCACCAGGCCAATCAGCTCACGGGGAGCGGCCGCCGGTCCGAGCTCGGCGACGACCCTGCTGCGCACGGCCGCCAGGGCGGGCAGCGCGCGCCGACCGTCCGCGATGACCACGGCTCGCTGACCCCACTCGTGGTCCGGTGCAGCCAGGACCACGGCTTCCTGCAGCCCTTCGATACCCTGCACGACTCGTTCCACATCACCGGCTGACACCTTGATCCCGCCGCTGATGAACACGTCATCCAGACGCCCGAACACCTCGACCACCGTGCCGTACACCGTCTCGGTCACCGTCCCGACGTCCCCCGTCCGATACCAGCGCTGGCCAGCATCCAGTACGAAGGACTCGGCGGTACGAGCCTCATCGCCGACATATCCCTCGGCGAGCATGGGACCGGTCAGTTCGAGCTGACCGTCGCGCACCCTCGCCTGGGTCCGACCGAGCGGCGCACCATCATAGACACAGCCCCCCGCCGTTTCGGATGACCCGTAGGTGCGGATCACTCGGAGCCCGGCGGCCGCACTGCCGTCGATCAGCCCCGCCGGTGCACGCTGCCCACCCAGCAGGATCGCGTCGAAGGAGCGCAGCGACGTGAGCAGCCGCTCATCGGTCCGTGCCGCGTCGAGCAGTCGGGTCAGTTGTGTCGGAACCAACGCGGTGTAGCGTCCGGTCCCGCTCAGCTGCCCGGCTCGCGGCGCGGAACGCGTCCGCGTCGAAGTGCCCGCTGGGCAGGATCACCGGCGTCGAGCCTGCCGCGTGCGAGCGAACGAGTACCTGCAGACCGGCGACGTAGTGCACCGGCAGAGCCAGCAGCCATTGACCCTGCCCGATCGCCTCAGCCGTCGCAGCGGCACTGGCCAGCAGGGCATCCGCACTGAGCGCGACCTGTTTGGGTCGGGCCGTGGACCCACTGGTCTCGATGACTGCGGCGACATTGCTCGCGACAGCGGCCGGGGCCGCCGTGCCCGCACCGCGTTCCCGAGGCAGCAGCGCGGGGCCGGTGCCCGCGAGTGCAGCAGCGAGTCGAACCATCACGTCGGCCGGGTCGGCGGCATCGACCACCTCGAGAGCGCGGGTCACCGCGGCCGGCCGGAGCTGCTCAGTACTGCCATGGATAGGGAGACCAGTCGGGGGTCCGCTTCTCGAGGAAGGAGTCCCGACCCTCCGCCGCCTCCTCGGTGCCGTAGGCGAGCCGCGTCGCCTCGCCGGCGAAGATCTGCTGCCCGACCAGACCATCGTCGACGGCGTTGAAGGCGAACTTGAGCATCCGAATAGCGGTCGGTGACTTGGTCAGGATCGTCTCGGCCCAGCGCAGCGCCTCGGATTCCAGTTCGGCGTGCGGCACGACGCGGTTCACGGCGCCCATCTGGTACGCACGTTCGGCGTCATATTCCTCAGCGAGAAAGAACACCTCGCGGGCGAACTTCTGGCCGATCTGCCGAGCGAAGTACGCGGAGCCGTAGCCGGCATCGAAGGAGCCGACGTCGGCGTCGGTTTGCTTGAACCGGGCGTGTTCCCGGGAGGCGATGCTCAGGTCGCAGACGACGTGCAGCGAGTGCCCGCCGCCGGCAGCCCAGCCGGGCACCACCGCGATGACGACCTTCGGCATGAACCGGATCAGGCGCTGCACCTCCAGAATGTGCAGTCGGCCCGACCGCGCAGGATCTATCGCGCCGGAGTCAGCGTCCTGGTACTGGTAACCGTCGCGCCCGCGAATCCGCTGGTCTCCGCCACTGCAGAATGCCCAGACGCCGTCCTTGGGGCTCGGCCCGTTGCCGGTCAGCAGCACGACGCCGATCCGCGGGTTCTGGCGGGCATTGTCGAGCGCGCGGTAGAGCTCGTCGACCGTGTGCGGCCGGAAGGCGTTGCGCACCTCGGGTCGGTCGAAAGCGACCCGGGCGACCCGGCCGCTCAGGTCGTGGTGGTAGGTCACGTCGGTCAGGTTCTCGAAGCCCGGGACCGGGCGCCACGCGTCCGGATCGAACGGGGAGGCGACTGTCATGCTGCCAGTTTAGGCGCAGCCTGACAGACTGGGCTGGTGCTGCCCGAACTGGACGAGCTGTTGGCTACGATGCAGGTGGTGACGCTGCCCCTGCGCACCCGGTTCCGCGGAATCACCGAGCGCGAGCTCGCCCTCCTCCGCGGTCCCGAAGGCTGGACCGAGTTCTCGCCATTCCTCGAATACGGCGATGCGGAGGCGGCCTCCTGGCTGGCCGCGGCCATCGAGTTCGGCTGGAGCCCGGCCCCGCCGGCTCTGCGCGAGCGCATCCCTGTCAACGCCACGGTCCCCGCCGTGCCCGCCGCGGCCGTCGCCGACGTGCTGAGCCGCTTCCCCGGCTGCCGCACCGCCAAGGTCAAGGTCGCCGCCGCCGATCAGAGCCTTGCCGATGACATCGCCCGGGTTCGTGCCGTGCGGGGCAGCCTCGGTGACGAGGGCCGGATCCGGGTCGACGCCAACGGACTCTGGGGCGTCGATGAGGCCGAGCGGGCCATCCATGCCCTCGCCGAGTTCGACCTCGAGTACGTCGAGCAACCCTGCGGGAGCATCGGTGAACTCGTCGAGCTGCGCGCCCGGATCCGTCACCTTGGCATTCCGATCGCCGCCGATGAGAGCGTTCGGAGAGCCGAGGATCCGCTGACGGTCGCCCGCGCGGGTGCTGCCGACCTGCTGGTGATCAAGGCCCAGCCGCTCGGCGGGATCACCCGCGCGCTCGCGATCGCCGCCGAGGCGGGTCTGCCGGTCGTGGTCTCGAGCGCGTTGGAGAGTTCGGTCGGTCTGGCGATGGGTGTGCACCTGGCCGCGAGCCTGCCCCGGCTGGACTACGACTGCGGACTCGCCACCGCAGCCCTGTTCACCGCGGACGTCACGACCACGCCGCTGCTCGCCGTGCACGGTGCCCTGCCGGTGACCCGCATCGAGCCCGACCCGGCACTGCTGGCCCGCCACGCTGCCAGCCCTGAGCGCCGCGGATGGTGGGCCGACCGCCTCCGCCGCAGCCATGCCATCCTCGCGGCTCAGAGGCCGCTGTAGGCGTGCAGGCCCTTGAAGAAGATGTTGACGATCGTGAAGTTGAACAGCACGGCCGCGAAGCCGATGATGGCGAGCCAGGCTGACCGGCTGCCGCGCCAGCCTCGGGTGGCACGGGCATGGATGTAGCCCGAGTAGAGCACCCAGATGATGAAGGTCCATACCTCTTTGGTGTCCCAGCCCCAGTACCTGCCCCAAGCCCTCTCCGCCCAGATCGCACCCGCGACCAGGGTGAAAGTCCAGAAGATGTACCCGACCAGGTTCACGCGGTAGGACAGCGCTTCCAGCCGATCGACTGCGGGTACGGTGTCGAGCATCCTGGTCAGCCGACCCTGGGCGCCTTTGTTCTTCTGGCGAGTCTTCAGCAGTTGCAGCACCGCCAGGGCAGCGCCAACCGTGAAGAAGCCGACACCAAGCGAGGCGACGAAGACGTGGAAGACCAGCCAACCGGACTGCAGCGCAGGAGCCAGCGGCACGATGTCGACGTAGAAGCCGACCGTGGCAAGGCCAAGCATGAGCAGCACGAACCCGATCACGAAGGTTCCGAGGAACCGCAGATCCGCGCGGAACAACAGCACCAAGAAGACCCCGATCACGATGTTGGTCGCGGTCAGCGAGAATTCGAACATGTTCGACCACGGCACGTGGCCGTTGGCCAGTCCCCGCGCAAGCGTCGCTCCCGTGTGCAGCAGGAAGCCGATCACCGCCAGAGCGATACCCGCGCGCAGACCCGCACCGGGTGAATACGGGGCGGCACCGGCCGCCGGCGCCTCGGAACGCCGGGACAGATCGAGCGCGAAACTGATGAAAGCGAGGAGGTACACCGCCATCGCCGAATACAGCAGCATGTTGGAGGTGTCGACGAGGGCGGCTATGGTCACGACTCAAGCCTAAGCGTTCGTCCGTGCCGCTCGGCCAGGTCGGTCACTGCCTGCTCGAGCCCCGGGTCCTCGCCGCGGGCGAGACCCGCGTATTCGAGGAAGACCCGTCCGTCGGGAGTCTTGCTCGCCTTGACCCAGAGTCGACGCCGGGGAATGAACAGCGACACGATGAGCCCGGTGATCGCCAGCAGGGCGAACACGAACACGAATCCCTGAGCCGGGTCCCGGTGCACTTCCAGCGAGGCATAGCGCGGTGCCGCGTCCAGGCTGATCGATCCCAGACCGTTCGGCAGTTGGACGGTGTCCCCGATCGCCAGCTCGATGGTCGGCGAGTCGGATCGTCGACCGGCGATCTGGGTCAGGTCCGCCGTCTTGAGCTCGTACACCGAACGCGGCACCCCGCTGTCGATGCCGAGATCGCCCTGATACACCTCAAGGGTCAGCATTGGATTCTTCAGATCCGGGAAGCTCGAGAAAAACGCCCCCGTGTTCTGGTTCTCGGCCTGCGTCGGGTAGAAGAAGCCGATCATGCCGAGCTGTTCGGCCAGACCGTCCGGAACCTTGATGATGCCGAGCGAGGTGAGGTTCCTGTCCTGCGGCAGGAACGGCACCGAGTCGGTGAAGATGATCGTGCCGGCGGGGTCGCGCACCGTGACCTGCGGCGCATATCCGTTGCCCAGCAGGTAGGTCTCGGTTCCCGCAACGTTCAGTGGGCTGTTGACCCGAATCACGCCATCCTCGGACGCTCCCTGGTGCCGCGCGGTAACGCTCGCGGTGTAGTCGAGCACGGCACCGTAGCCGGCGCCCGCCTGGTCCTCGTACGTGACCTCGAGGTCATCGAGCGTGATCGCGAATGGCGGCAGGCTCTCCGAGTCGACGAGGCGACCGGGACTGTAGGAGTCGAAACTGCCGACCGCGTCGACCATGCTCTGGCCGACCACGACGATCTTCTGCGCCGTGTAGCCGTACAGCCCGCCGAGGGCGACGGAGAGCAGTACTCCGACGAGGGCGCTGTGGAAGATCAGGTTGCCCGTTTCGCGCAGGTATCCGCGCTCGGCGGAGACCGAGACGCTGCCCGGCTGCCCGGCCCGGGCTTCGCTGCGGTAGTCGACCACCCGGTAGCCACTCGAACGCAGCAGCGCGCGGGCGGAGTCGATCATCGCCTCAGGCTCGCCAGCGGCGGAGACGCTCCGGTACCCGCTCATCCGGGACAGCCGGGCGGGGGTGCGCGGCGGCTCGGTGCGCAGCGCCTTCCAGTGGTGTTTCGCCCGCGGCAGCACGCAGCCGATCAGGGAGACGAACAGCAGCAGGTAGATTGCCGAGAACCAGAACGACGAGTAGACGTCGAAGAGCTGCAGGCTCTCCAGAACGGGCGAGAGCCTGGGGTTGGCCGCGATGTACTGAACGACACCGTTCGGATCCGAACTGCGCTGCGGGAACAGCGAACCCGGCACCGCAGCAATCGCCAGCAGCAGCAGCAGCAGCAGCGCCGTCCGCATGCTGGTCAACTGCCGCCACGCCCAGCGCAGCCACCCGAGAGGGCCGAGGCGCGGATTGCTCGCCGTGCCCTCGGGCTCGAAGGTGGTGCGGCCATCGTCATAGTCAGAGGGCCGGGACGAATCCATTGATCACCCCCTGCATCTGCACGATCCAGGAGTTCCAGACTCCGGTAGCCATCAGGGTGCCGATGATGATCAGCATGGCACCGCCGGCGATGTTGATCATCCGGATGTGGCGGCGCAGCCAGACCGTCGACCGGGTGGCCCACGAGAACCCCAGGGCCAGCAGCAGGAACGGCAAGCCGAGGCCGATGCAGTAGGCGAGGCTGAGCAGCACCCCGCGGCCCGCCGAGGCGGAGTCGTAGCTGAGCGCCTGCACGGCGACCAGCACCGGCCCGATGCACGGCGTCCAGCCGAGCCCGAAGACGATCCCCAGCAGCGGCGCTCCGACGATGCCGGTCGCGGGCTGCCATTTCGGCTTGATCGTGCGCTGGAGAGTTCCGAACAAACCGATGAAGACGAGTCCCATCAGGATCACCACGACGCCAAGAACCCTGTTCACGACGTACTGCCATTGGATCAGCCAAGCGCCGAGCGCCCCGAACGCGGCACCGTAGGCGATGAAGATCAGGCTGAACCCGGCGATGAAAAGGGCGACCCCGAGCAGCAGCCGCGAGCGGCTGCCCTTGCCGGATCCGCTCACGCCGCCGACGTAACCCAGGTACCCGGGGACCAGCGGCAGCACGCAGGGGGACGCAAAGGAGATCAGTCCGGCCAGCAGAGTGATCGGAATCGCAACCGCCAGTTGACCGTTGATGACAAGATCGCCGGGATCCATTCAGTCGGCCTCGTCGATCGTGTCTCTGATGATCGACTCCAGGATCGAGGTCGTCGCCAGACGGCCGAGAATCCGGGCAGCCACCCGGCCCTCGCGATCCAGCACCAGCGTGGTGGGCACCGACTTCGCCGGGACCGTGGACGCGTACGCGAGTTGCACGTTGGCATCGTTGGCGTCGATGACCGAGGGGTAGGTCACGCCGAACTCGTCGGCGAACGCGATCGCCGTGGCGGACTGGTCGCGCAGGTTTACGCCCAGGAAGACAACGGACTGGTCGGCGAACTCCTGATGCACGCTCTCGAGGTCCGGCGCCTCAGCCCGACACGGGGCACAGGCCGCGTACCAGAAGTTCAAGACGCTGACCTGGCCGAGAGTGTCCGACGACGAGATCGCCTCGCCGTTCTCGAGCACGCCCTCCCATTCGACCGGCTCCGCACGGCTGCCCCGGTCGATCTCCAGCACCGCGCCTCCGGAGCCGACGTAGTTCTTGCCGCTGCCGTCGTTGTAGTCACCGAGCTGCGGGTCCTCGGCACATCCGGACAAGGCGAGGGCGACCAGCAGCGCCGCCGCCCCCACGCGCACCGCGCCGGAGCGGGCGCGAACTATCGATGTCATGCAGCACCCCTGTCGATGGCCTCCGCGGCCAATCCTGCAGCAGGTTCCTGATAGTTCACCTCGACGAAACGACCCGCCGCGCGACTCAGGGTGGTGATGCTCGAGAGCGCACATCTGCGCTGACGAGGGTCGTGCGACAGGCGCTTGCCGACGAGAGTGCGGTGCACCATCCAGATCGGCAATTGGTGCGTGACCAGCACGACATCACCGCTGGGGACACTGGACCACGCGTCGCTGATCGCCGCCAGCATGCGCCGGGCGATATCTGCGTAGGGCTCGCCCCAGCTGGGCCGCAGGGGGTTGAGCAGCAGCGGCCACGAGGCGGGTTCGCGCAGCCGACGGCCCATCTGGTGACCCTCGAACATGTTGCTCGGTTCGATCAGGCGATCGTCGACCGAGGCCGACAAGTTGAAGAGCTCAGCCCACGGCGCGGCGGACTCGATCGTGCGAATCAGCGGCGAGGAGATCACCCGGTGCACCGGCGCACCGGCGGTGTGCAGCCGCTCGGCCGCGACTCTTGCCATCGCGTGACCCAGTTCGCTGAGATGGTATTCAGGCAGCCGACCATAGAGCACACCGTTCGGATTGTGGACCTCGCCATGGCGGACGAGGTGGATCAGTTCGGCGGGCACGCCGTCCAGTCTAATTCGCCAGAACGGGCGACTAAGCTGGGAAACCGTGACCCGCACCCTGATCAAGCAGCTCTCGACCCTGGCCGACGGCCCCGTCTCGGTCTCCGGTTGGGTGGACACGGTCAGAGACCAGAAGAAGGTGCAGTTCGTCGTGCTGCGCGACGAGTCCGGGGCCGTGCAGCTGGTGCACCCGCGCGCGCAGGCCCTCGAAGGCGAACCGGTCGTCGACCCGATCGCCGAGACCATCTCCGGCTTGTCCGCCGGCAGCTTCCTCACCGTGACCGGCGACTTGAAGAAGGACGAACGGGTCAAGCTCGGCGGTCTCGAGGTCAGAATCGAGTCGATCGATGTCGTCTCGGTCGCCCTGGAATCCCCCATCGCCGCCGACTCCTCGATCGACAAACGCCTGGATTGGCGCTTCCTCGACCTGCGGCGGCCGGAGCAGAACCTGATCTTCCGGGTGCAGACGACCTTCACGCACGCCCTGCGCAGCTACTGGGTCGAGCATGACTTCATCGAGATCCACACCCCGAAGCTGATGGCGAGCGCCTCCGAATCCCGGGCCGAGCTGTTCGAGGTCGAGTACTTCGACACCAAGGCCTACCTGGCGCAGAGCCCGCAGTTCTTCAAGCAGATGGCGCAGCCGGCCGGCTTCGGGCGGATCTTCGAGATCGGTCCCGCCTTCCGCGCCGACCCATCCTTCACCAGCCGGCACGCTACGGAGTTCACCAGCGTCGACACCGAGTTCAGCTGGATCGACAGCCACGAGGACGTGATGCGGCTGCACGAGGAACTCATCGTCGCGGGGCTGTCCGCCGTACAGGCAAAGCACGCCGACGAGATCAAGGCCCTGTTCGACGTCGACGTCGAGGTGCCGACCATCCCCTTCCCGCGCATTCCGCTTGCCGAGGCGAAGCGGATCGTCGCCGAGCGCGGCTACCAGGTGCCCCGCCACGACGAAGACATGGACCCCGAGGGCGAGCGCCGGATCGCGGCCTACGTCAGGGAGACCTACGGCCACCAGTTCGTCTTCCTGACCGACTACGCCTCGGCTATCCGCCCGTTCTACCACATGCGCCACGCGGACGACCCGAGCCTGACCCGAAGCTACGACCTGATCATGGGAGGAGTCGAGATCGCCACGGGCGCCCAGCGCGAGCACCGCATCGAGATCCTGGTCGAGCAGGCCAAGGAGAAAGGGCTCGACCCCGAGGAGCTCGACTTCTACCTGGACTTCTTCCGCTATGGGGTCCCGCCGCATGGCGGATTCGGCATGGGCCTGTCCCGGGTGATCATGCTGCTGCTGGAGCAGTCCTCGATCCGCGAGGTCATCTACCTGTTCCGCGGCCCGAACCGGCTGCTGCCGTGATGGCGTCGTCTGAGCACTGCCGACCGGAGCCGGAGCGCGGTGAGGTCTCAGACCTCGAAGTCGACGCACGCCCGTGAGGCGACGCGCTCCTTGAAAGAAGCGCCGACACGGACATGCTCGGGGTGGTCCTGGTAAGCCCGCAGCCCGGCCAGATCGTCATGCTCCGTGATGAGCACCAGATCGAACTGCCCGGCCTCGTCGCCGATGTCGACGCCGACCTCCATCGCACGCAACTCGGGGATGAGCGGGACCAGACTCTCCAGACGACCGGCGATGTCGGTGGCGTGTGCTCGGCGCTCCTCGGCGGTCTCACCGTCCAGTGACCACATGACGACGTGCCGGATCATCGACTCTGTGCGCGCGCTGCGGCGAGGGCACTGCGCAGCCGATCCGGATCAACGCGATAACGATCGTGGAAGACCCCGTCGACCAGTATCACCGGGATCTCCTCGGCGTAACGCTCGAACAGGGCCGGGTCGTCGAGGATCGAGTGCTCAGACAGCAGCACGGACCCGGCCGGCTCTTGGTCGATGACGCCAAGCACCACCGCCCGCGCGTCGGAGCAGAGGTGGCAGCCGGGCTTGCTGATCAGGGTGAGGGTGGTACTCATTGCTCCAGCCTACGGCGCCTTGCCCCCGCAGGAACAACAAAGCGCCAGACCATCGGTCTGACGCTGTGTGCGCAGAAGCGGCGAGCTTCTACTTCTTGTTACGACGCTGGTGGCGGGTCTTGCGAAGCAGCTTGCGGTGCTTCTTCTTCGCCATGCGCTTACGGCGCTTCTTGATAACAGAACCCATAGGGACCTCACTGAATTAGCTGATGAACACCGACGCAGAGCGCGCCGGGAAAGATTGCCTCGACCGAGTCTACCGGGGAATGACCCAGCGAGCGAACGCGGGATTCAGGCGCTGTCGGACACTCCGAACTGGACGGCGGCGATCACCGCGGACTCCGGCACGCGGAATGACCGACCGAAGCGGATGGCAGGCAGTTCGCCGGCATGCACCATCCGGTACACCGTCATCTTGGACACCCGCATCATCTCGGCGACCTCGGCCACCGTCAGAAAGCGCACATCACTGAGATCGCGCGACATAGATCCACCCCGTTCAGCACTGTGACAGCTGTTACTGAAGTGCTCATCGGTAACTCTAGGGGCAGATGTGATGCGCTGTCCATTACGCGTTCGGACCCTCAGTGCTTGGCGAGCCCGGTGACCCAATCGAAGCCTTCGCGGGCCTTGCCCTGCGCTTTCCTGACCTGGTCCTGCGCGCGCTTGGCACTCGCCTGAGCGACATGGGTCACCGTATCGCCGACGGTCTGCGCACCGTAGGCGACGTCGGCGATCACCCGGCCGACCGCCACTCCGACCGCGGTCGGGTCTCCGGGGATGGTCATGCCACCGCGAATGAGGTCTTCAGCGGTCGCCCCGAGGGCCGCGGCCTCCGCGTCGACGTCCGTCGCGAGGTCCTCATCGTCGAAGTCGGCGCTGAGGAACGGGATCAGCCAGTCCTCCAATTCCTCGAGCGGAGCAGTCTCGATCTGGTAGAACCGATGCTGGCCCTCTTCACGCACGCTGACCAGTCCAGCGTCGCGCAGAACCTTGAGCTGCTTGGACACCGTCGGCTGACTCGCAGCCGTGAGTTCGACGAGTTCGCCGACGCTGATCTCACCCGCGGGCGAGATATATGCCTCCAAGAGATGTCGCATCAGCTCACGGCGGGTGTGATCGGAAATCACCGAGAATATGTCCGTCATGGGTCAAGGGTAGCCATTCGTCACCGGGAGTACCATGGCACGCGTCGATCCGGCGGTTATTCGGAGGCCATCTCCCGCGCACGAGCCAATGCCGCGGCCGTCGCCCGGTCGACGATATCGGCAAGGCCCGCCTCAGCGAAGACGGCGATGGCCCGTTCGGTGCTGCCGCCGGGGCTGGTCACCCGCCGGCGCAGTTCAGTCGGCCCGCTGCCGTCGGTGACGAGAAGCTCAGCGGCACCCGCAAACGTGCCTTCGGCGAGCCGTTCGGCTGCATCCGGGCTGAATCCGCGGGCGATCGCGGCCCGGGTCAGTTGCTCGACGAAGTAGAAGTAGTAGGCGGGACCTGAGCCCGAGATCGCGCTCAGCGCATCGAGCTGGCTTTCCGGAACGACCACCACCTCGCCGATCGTCTCGAAAAGGGCGGTGGCGGTCCCCAGATCCGCCTCGGTGGAGCGGCTGCCCGCGGACAACCCGGTCACGGCTTTGCCGACTAGCGCCGGCGTGTTCGGCATCGCGCGGATCACGTGCACCGACTCCGGCAGATGCTGTTCCATGGTCGCGGTCGTAATGCCGGCAGCGACACTGAGCACGAGGGCGCCCGGCTGGATTGCACTGCCGATGTCATCAAGCAGGGCCGTGACCTGGTGCGGCTTCACCCCGATCAGGATGACGCCGGCGTCGGCGACCGCAGCCCGGTTGGCCGCCGCTTCATCCTGCTCGGACCGCGCCGTGACGCCGAGCGCGCCCAGTTCCGCCGCGCGCGCCCTGGACCGATTCGTCGTCGTGACGCTCGCCGGATCCAGCCCCGAGTGCAGCAGCCCGCCGAGAATCGCCCGGGTCATCGACCCGGCCCCGAGAATTGCCATTGCAGGAAGTTCCACACTCACGGTCACCATTCTAGGATTGGGGCATGAGTGCATCCGGCGGTACCAGAGCAATTGTGGCGGCCTTCGGGGCCAACCTCGGCATCGCCGTGACCAAGTTCATCGCGTGGTTCTTCTCCGGATCCTCCTCGATGCTCGCTGAAGGCGTGCACTCCCTCGCCGACTCCGGCAACCAGCTGCTGCTACTGATCGGCGGTCGCCGGTCCCGCCGATCCGCCGACGAGGACCACCCCTTCGGCTACGGCCGCGAGCGGTATGTCTTCGCCTTCGTCGTGGCGATCATCCTGTTCTCGGTGGGTGGCGTCTTCTCCCTCTTCGAGGGCATTTCGAAGATCCAGGAACCGCACCCGATCGACGTCTGGTGGCTGCCGCTGCTGGTGCTGGTGGTCGCGATCGGACTCGAGAGCTTCTCGCTGCGCACTGCGGTCAAAGAGAGCAATCCGCTGCGCGGCAGCCAGAGCTGGGTCCAGTTCATCCGGCACGCCA
>CAVPES010000018.1:0-39034 GCA_963703545.1 uncultured Actinomycetota bacterium | reverse complement strand
GTGAAGCCCCTGGGGTGGTTCGAGAGGACGGAACCGCCGAGGTCTGTTCGAGAGCCGCTGGGCGATGAGGCTGGGCATTGCGGGCTCCTCGGGTCTCACGGGCGTGAGCTGCGCCGTGGCTATCAGGAAAGGCGAGGTGTGCTGGAGTGCCCACGATCCGAAAGCGCGATGACCCGCGATGAGACGGAGCGTGCCGGAGAGCCGGGAACCGTGACGAGCCACGAACGCCCTGGTGGGCGGGGTGCAGAGAATGGAAGCGCGATGCGGCCGATCGGACGAAGAGGTGGACGCCGAAGAACGGAGATCGTGCTCCCGAGGAGCTACCGGCTGGCAGAGGCGGAGCAGCAGCATGTGAGCGACCCGTACGAGGACGCCGGGGCGTAAGCCCGCCTAACGTCTGGGTTCAGCGGCGAGCGCAGCGAGTCCGCTGCAACCCGGGGTTAGGCGATGCCGTGGATGACTGGCGTGGTGTTGAAGAACGGCGGTTCTCCGAAAGCCCTGAGGGGGGTGCCGCGGCGACCCCCAGCCGTTCGGCCGCGGTCAGATACGGCTCCGGATGCGGTTTCGCCTCGCCGACCTCGTCACCGGTCACCATCGTATCGAAGGCCGGGAAGCCGATGGCCCCGGCGACATGTTCGGCCAGGGAACGCACCGACATCGTGACCAGAGCGGTCTTGATGCCGGCCTCGCGCAGCACGCCGAGCAGTTCGAGCGCCCCGGGTCGCCAGGGCACCTCCTTTTCGAGGTGGCTCAGCACCGTCGCGGTCAGCGCGGCGACGATCTCATCCTCGCCCAGCCGCACACCGCAGTCCTGCAGCACGCGAGCGCTGTTCCACAGTCCGCTGCCGACGAGCTGGGCCCCGTCCTGCCAGCTCCAGTAACCGCCGAATGACCGGACGAGCTTCTCTTCGGCGTCGAGCCAGTAGTGCTCGGTGTCGATGAGGGTGCCATCCATGTCCCAGAACACGGCGTCAGGCAATTGAGGGGTCACAACGGACGATTTTACCGGCACGCGCGCCCCGGTCCCCGACGCGCCGTATTCTGGTGCGTAGGACGCAGAAGGAAGGACCCCTGTGACGCCCAAGACCACTGCCCTGGCCGGACGCGTCCTTGTCGTCGCCTTCGAGGGCTGGAACGATGCCGGGGAGGCGGCCACCAGCGCGGTCACCGCGCTCCGTGATTCCTATGATGCGATCGAGTTGTACTCGGTCGATCCCGAGAAGTACTTCGATTACCAGTTCAATCGACCCCTGCAATCCCAGGATGAGTCCGGACGGACCGTGCTGACCTGGCCGGGGGTGGGCATCTGGGGTGAGGAACTGCGCCAGGGCCGCCGGCTTCGGCCATTGCCGCCGACCGAACCCGCGGTATTCGTGCTGCTGGGCACGGAACCCAGCCGGTCGTGGCAGGAGTTCACCACGGAGATCATGGGGGTCGCCCGCCAACTGGGCATCACCGGAATCGTGTTCTGCGGGGCGATGCTCGCTGACGTCCCGCACTCTCGTCCGATCACCGTGTCTTCCAGCAGTGAGAACGCCGAAGTGCGGAATCAGTTCGGCATCGACCGCAGCGGCTACGAGGGACCGGTAGGAATCCTGGGTGTGCTGGCCCACGCCGCGGACGACGCGGGGATCGAGACCATGTCGATCTGGGCCTCCGTTCCGCACTACGTGCACAGCGCCCCCTCCCCCAAGGCGACGCTGGCCCTGCTGGAGCGGCTCGAAGAGGTGCTGGAGGTCTCCATCCCGCACGGAGACCTCGCCGAGGAGTCGACGACCTGGGAGGAGGGCATCGACGCGCTCGCGGGTGACGACGAGGACATGGCCGCCTACATCCGGCAGCTGGAGAAGGCCAGAGACACGGTCGACTCGCCGGACGCCAGCGGAGAGGCGATCGCCGAGGAATTCGAGAAGTACCTGCGCCGCCAGGGTGACGACCCCAGACGGGGTCCGGCCGGCGCGGAGTGAGGGCGGGCCGCGCTCTTGCGTGGCCGTGGCCGGTTCCCGTACCGGGGGTTCAGGGGGCGAGGACTCCGGTGGCCAGCAGAACGACCAGGGTGCCGCCCAGCAGCAGCCGGTAGATCACGAATGGCAGGAAGCTCCGCTGGGAGATGTAGCGCATGAAGAAGGCGATCACGGCGAGGGCGACACCGAAGGCGACGAGCGTGGCGACCAGGGTCTCCAGCGGACCGAAGAGCTCGGGCAGGCAGCCGGTACTGCCTGCTGTGCAGGGCTTGGCCACGGACTTGTAGATCTGGTAGAAGCCGCTGCCGAAGACCGCGGGCATCGCAAGCAGGAAGGCGTAGCGCGCCGCCGCGGCCCGCTGGTAGCCCAAGAAGAGGCCCGCGGTGATCGTGCCGCCCGAGCGCGAGACACCGGGGATCAGGGCGAGCGCCTGCGCGAAGCCGTAGATCACGCCGTGCGGGTAGTTCAGGCCATCGAGACTCCGGCGTTTGGCGCCGACGTGGTCGGCGACACCCAGCAGGATGCCGAAGGCGATGAGCATGGTCGCCGTGATCCAGAGGTTGCGCAGGCTGGTCTCGATCTGATCCTGGAACAGGATGCCGAGCACGACGATGGGAATCGTGCCGATGATGATCAGCCAGCCCATTCGGGCGTCAGGGTCGTTGCGCGGCACTCGTCCGGTCAGTGATCCAGCCCATGCGCCGATGATGCGCACGATATCGCGCCAGAAGAGGATCAGCACGGCCAGTTCCGTGCCGATCTGGGTGATCGCGGTGAACCGGGCGCCCGGGTCCGCCCCCGTGCCGATGAACTCGCCGACGATGCGCAGGTGGGCGCTCGAGGATACCGGCAGGAATTCGGTCAGGCCCTGGACCAGGCCCAGCAGTATCGCCTCAAGAAATGACAAGGATCCTCATTCGGGAAGTCGTGGTCGGGCCGGGTCAGTAGTTCAGCAGCAGGTCGGTGAGAACCCGCTTACCGAAGACTAAGGCGTCAAGCGGAACCCGCTCGTCAACGCCATGGAACAGCGAAGGGAAATCGAGTTCGGCCGGCAATCGCAACGGCGCGAAGCCGACACCGCGGATGCCCAGTCGCGCCAGCGCCTTGTTGTCGGTGCCGCCGGAGAGCAGGTAGGGGATCACCGGGGCACCCGGGTCATGTCGGCCGAGGGTGGCGATGATGGCATCGGCGAGGGGTCCGGCGAACTCGGTCTCCAGACCGATATCGCGCAGGCTCACCTCGACCTCGATATCGTCGCCGGCGAGTTCGCGAATCCGCTCGATCACGGCATTCTCCTCGCCCGGCAGCGTGCGCACGTCGAGCAGGGCCTCGGCGTGGCCCGGGACGACGTTGACCTTGTAGCCGGCGGTCAGCCCGGTTGGATTGGCGGTGTTGCGCAGGGTTGCGGTCAGGAAGCGACTGGTGCTGCCGGTGGCCAGCACGACGGCGTCGGGGCCTTCGGCGGCAAGATCCAGCTGCAGGATCCGGGCCAGCTCAGTCACGAGGGCCTCGGTGGTGCGCGTCAGGGTGATCGGCCAGCGCTCACGGCCGATCCGGGCGACCGCCTCGGCAATCCGCGTCACAGCATTCTCGTCGTTGAGCTGCGAGCCGTGCCCTGCGCGCCCCGTGGCTTTCAGACGCAGCCACACCAGCGCCTTCTCCCCCGTCTGCACCAGATAGGCGCGGGTGTCACCGAGCTGGATCGAGTAACCGCCGACTTCGCTGATCGCCTCGGTCGCGCCCGCGAAGAGTTCGGGATGGTGCGTCACCAGATAGCCGGACCCGAGTTCGCCGCCGGCCTCCTCGTCGCTGAAGAAGGCGACGATGAGTTCCCGGTTCGGGCGTCGACCGGAGCCGAGGATGTCTTCCAGGGCGGCGAGGATCATCGCGTCCATGTTCTTCATGTCGACCGCGCCGCGGCCCCAGATGCAGCCGTCCTTGATGACGCCCTCGAAGGGGTCGACGGACCAATCTGCGGCGATCGCCGGGACCACGTCGAGGTGGCCGTGCACGACGAGTGCGGGCAGCGCCGGATCGGCGCCGGCGATGCGGGCGATGACGCTGCGCCGCCCAGGGGCGGCGTCGATCAGGACCGGATCCAGCCCCAGGTCGCGCAGCAGACCGGCCACGTACTCAGCCGCCTCCGCCTCGCCGTTGGCGCGCCCCTCGCCGTAGTTGCTGGTGTCGAAGCGGATCAGCGCGCGGGTGATCTCGGCGGTGCGCTCCAAGGGCGCGCTCTGCTCGGGATTCGGCATGTCACAACGCTACCGGGTTCAGGGACGCCAATCGTTTCGTGGTAACCTCGTTGTCGGCTGGCAACAGTCATTGACACCTGCGCGGGTGGCGGAAATGGCAGACGCGCTAGCTTGAGGTGCTAGTGCCCTAACGGGCGTAGGGGTTCAAGTCCCCTTTCGCGCACACTGTGTTGAGACAGTGAGGAGCCGGACCGTCATGGTCCGGCTCCTCGTCATTCCAGGTGCCGTGGACCGGGAAGCGGTGCGCGGGAGGTCTCGACCGGGCGTTGGTGATCATCCGGTCAGGATGGCGGGTCACGCTGGATGCGCACCGTGTCGCCGGCGACGAGATCCTCCAGCGCGCTCAGCAGCCAGTCGGGTTCGTGGACGGCCGCGCCGAGCGCGCTGACCCGGGTGGAGAGTTCGCGGTCGGTCGTCACGACGAGCGCCGTCGCCTCGGTGCCGACGTCCGCGCTGAGCAGGGTACCGGTGACCTCGACGATCGAATCGAGCGTGCTCGCTGCGGCGCGCAGCACGGTGAGCCGCTCGCCGTCGCGCAGGCTGCTGCGGGCCTCGCCGTCGAGGACCAGGATCCACTCCGGCCAGATCTGCGCATGGCTGAGGCCGAGCTCGGACCCGGGGACGCCAAGAGAGGTGAGTCTGGCCGCATGTCGACGCAGCTGCTCACCATCGCTGATGCGATCCCGCCACCAGTGCTCCGGGCGGCTGCCGACGACGGTGGCGATGTCGACCACGACCACGACCCGCTGGTTCAGCTGTGTCAGCAGGGTGGGCCAGCTGGCGCTGAATCCGGGGTGCAGCGGCAGCGCGGCGACGTCAGCCAGTGGCACCCAGCGCAGCTCGAGACTCTCGGCGTCACCGACGATCGGCGCGAACTGCTGCCGCGCCCTGGCGACGACGGTCGTGTACGACCAATAGCCAAGATCCAGCACCGAGGTGAACTGGGTCTCGACGAGTGCGCTCGGCACGCCGGCTTCCTCGTCGGCTTCGCGGATGGCCGCCTCAACGGCGCTCTCGTCCTCGTTGATCGCGCCGCCCGGCAGTCCCCAGGTGCCGCCGAAGTGGCTCCACCTCGCCCGGTGCTGCAGCAGTACGCCCAACTCGGGGTGGGTGATCAGCAATCCCGCAGCGCCGTAGCGACCCCAGTTCCGGCTGCCGTCGGGGCCTTCGACCCAGACATCGGCTCCCGTGAACGGTCGGCGCTGCGGCGGAATCTCGCTCGGCAGGGCGCTGCGTTCGTCTGGTCCGCTCATCTGCCCAGTCTGCCCGGTTCGGTGCCTCGCGTAAAGCCGCGACGTGCCGACGGCGGGACGAGAATCGCCAATGTCGGGGGCGATTGACTTAATCGAAGGTATGTTCGAATATGAGGATATGGTCTCTTCCGTCGGTGCACATGCCGAACCCCGGCACGCCCCGGACGGCGAAGACCTGCAGGCTCGGATCCGTGCGCTCGAACGCAGCCGGCTGCCGGATCGGATTCTGCCGACGCACCCGGCGCTTGCGCCGCTGCTGCCGGGCGGAGCGTTGAAGGAGGGCGCGATCTACTCAGTCACCGGTTCACTCAGCCTGGCCACCACGCTGATGACCGCGGCATCGGCTGCAGGCAGTTGGTGTGCGGTCGTCGGCATCCCCGAGTTCGGGGTCGAGGCGGCTGCCGGCGGCGGCATCGACCTGGATCGGCTGGTGCTGGTCCCCCATCCCGGTGATCAGTGGCTGCGGGTGACGGCTGCGCTCATCGACGTGGTCGCTCTGGTGCTGACCCGACCGACCGTGCGCGGCTCCTCGCGGCTCGCGGCTCGCCTCCGTCAGCGCGGGGTGACCATGATCACACTCGGCGACTGGCCGGGCAGTGAGGCCAGCCTCCGGGTCAGCGCCGCCGAGTGGCAGGGCCTTGAGGTCGGCCACGGGGTGCTCCGCCGCCGTCGCGCGACCGTGACGGCGCAGTGGCAGGGGCGGGATCAGCGCAGTACGACCCTCTGGCTGCCTGATTCCACCGGGAGACCGGCAGCAGCCGTCACCGAGGCGATGCCGATTCGACAGGTGGTCGGTGAGTGAACAGCACCCCGGATTCGCGCACCATAGTACTGTGGTGCCCCGACTGGCCCATCCTCGCGCTCGCCCGTAGCAAGCGCCTCGATCCGGCCCTGCCGCTGGCCCTGATCGACCGGGGACGGGTCTTCGCGACCTCGTCGGCAGCTCGCGGCGAGGGGGTGCGTCGCGGTCAGCGGCTCCGCGAGGCGCAGGCCCGGTGTCCCGATCTGCAGGATTTCCCCTATCACCCCGGTCTCGATGCGCGAGTCTTCGAGCCCGTCATCGCGATGCTCGAACAGGTCGCCCCTGGGGTGCAGCTGATGCGCCCTGGCACCTGCGCGATCCGGGCCCGCGGTGCCGTGCGCTACTACGGCGGCGAGCAGGCGGCGGCCACGGTGCTGTTGGACACCATCGCCGAGCAGGGCGTCCCGGCGAGGATCGGCATCGCCGACGGCCCGTTCGCGGCCGAGCAGGCGGCCAGAGCCTCGGGGCGCGAATCGCTGCGAATCGTGGCCGAGGGTCAGTCGGCGGCGTTCATCGCCCCGCTGCCGGTTTCCGCGCTGGTCGCTCCGGAGCTGGCCGGTCTGCTGGGGCGGCTCGGGATCCGCACGCTCGGTGAACTGGCGATGCTCGGCGAGGCCGAGGTGCTCTCGCGCTTCGGCCGCGAGGGCGCGACGGCTCGGCTGCTGGCTTCCGGGCGGGACCCGGCGACCGTGCGGCCGCGGGTGCCGCCCAAGGACCTGGGCCGCCAGCTCGCTCTCGAACCGGGCCTGGACCGGGTCGACCAGCTCGCCTTCGCGGTGCGCACCACCGCGGAGGACGTCATCGCGGCCGTCACTGCAGCCCGGATTGTGGCGACCACCATCAGGATCGAGTTCGAGACGGAGGACGGCACCCGCAGTGAGCGCAGCTGGCTGCACCCGCGATGGTTCAGCGCCGCCGACATCGTCGACCGGGTGCGCTGGCAGCTGCAGGGTTCCGGGGAGGGCGACGCGGGCCTGCACTCCCCCGTCGTGTCGATTCGGATCACCCCCGAGAGCACGGATGCCGCCGGCAATCACGAGACGGGACTCTGGGGCTCCGGGCCGGACGAGAGGATTCACCACGGTCTCGCCCGGGTGCAGGGCATGCTGGGACACGAGGGGGTGCTCACGGGCGCGCGCGCGGGCGGGCGGCTGCTCAGGGATCGTCAGGTGCTGCTGCCATGGGGAGACCGGATGGTCGGGCTGCGGCCGGTCGAGCGGCCATGGCCGGGCAGTATGCCCGACCCGTTGCCGGCAACCGTGTTCCCGGCGCCCCGACCGGTCATGGTGCTCGACGCCGCGCGGCAGACCGTGAGCCTCGATGACCGGGGCATGCTCGTGGGCGAGCCGACGATCTTCACTGACGACGGGGATAGCGTCGGTTCCCGCGGGGTCAAGGCCTGGGCCGGGCCCTGGCCCCTGCGGGAGCGCTGGTGGGAGCGCGGCTTCGCCCGCGAGTTGCACCGGTTCCAGCTGGTCGACGAGGACGACGTGGCCTGGCTGCTCGTGCTGCGCGACGGGCGCTGGTGGGCCGAGGCGAGGTACGACTGATGGGGTTCAGCAATCCGCCGATTCCCTGGTCGGAATTCGAGAGAAGGCTCAGCGACGGCCGTCGTCCGCCGGAGCATCCGTGGGCCTCGCCCACTCCGCCACTGCAGCCACTGACGCCGCCTGAGCCGGAAGGGCCGATGGTCCCGTATGCCGAACTGCACGCGCACTCCAATTTCAGCTTCCTCGACGGCGCATCCTCGCCCGAGCAGCTGCTCGCCGAGGCGAGCCGGCTGGGGCTGACCGGCATCGGCCTGACCGATCACGACGGCCTCTACGGCGTCGTCCGACTGGCCGAGGCGGCCGAGAGACACGACATCACAACGGTCTTCGGCGCCGAGTTGTCGCTCGGGCTCCGGGCACCGCAGAACGGAGTGGCCGACCCCGAGGGCAGTCATCTGCTGGTGCTCGCCCGCCGCCAGGAGGGTTATCACCGACTGTCCCGGGCCATCACCACGGCCCAGTTCACCGGGGCCGAGAAGGGTCGGCCCGTCTACGACCTGGAACAGCTGGCCGCCGCCGCCGACGGCAACTGGCTCGTGCTCTCCGGCTGCCGGAAGGGGGCGGTCCGCCAGGCACTGGTGCGCGACGGCGCTGAGGCGGCGGGCCGCGAACTCGCCCGGCTCGTCGACCTCTTCGGTTCGGCGAACGTCGCGGTCGAGCTCATCGACGGCGGCAATCCCCTCGACAGCGTGCGCAATGACGCCCTTGCCGCCCTCGCCGCGGCACAGGGGCTGCCGGTCGTCGCCACCGGTAATGTGCACTACGCGACCCCGGAGCAGCACCGGCTCGCCGCCGCCCTCGCTGCGGTGCGCGCCCGACGCAGCCTCGACGAGATGGACGGCTGGCTGCCCGCGGCGGGCTCGCACCTGCGCAGCGGCGCCGAGATGAGCCGCCTCTTCAACCGCTACCCCGGCGCGGTCGAGCGCACCGTCGGCTACGCCGAGGATCTCGGCTTCCGGCTGCGCAGCCTGAAGCCGGGCCTGCCGAAGCAGCGAGTGCCTGACGGGCACACCCCGATGAGCTGGCTGCGCCAACTGGTCTGGGAGGGCTTCGCCCGGCGCTACCCAGAGCAGAGTCCGGACAAGCGCGCCCGGATCGAGAAGGAGCTGGCGGTCATCGAGGCCAAGGACTTCCCCGGCTACTTCCTGATCGTCTGGGACATCGTGCAGTACGCCCGCAGTCAGGGCATCCTCTGCCAGGGCCGCGGTTCCGCGGCCAACTCGGCGGTCTGCTACCTGCTGGAGATCACGGCGGTCGACTCGATCAAGTACGACCTGCCCTTTGAGCGCTTCCTCTCCAGCCTGCGGGACGAGGAACCGGACATCGACGTCGACTTCGATTCCGACCGCCGTGAGGAGGTCATCCAGTACGTCTACCGCACGTACGGTCGTTACAACGCGGCGCAGGTCGCCAACGTGATCACCTACCGGCCCAAGTTCGCGGTGCGGGACATGGCCAAGGCGCTCGGGCACAGCCCCGGGCAGCAGGACGCCTGGTCCAAGCAGATCGACTCGTGGTCGCAGGTCAAGGCAGCCGAAGGCCACGACATCCCGCAGCCGGTGCTCGACCTCGCCACCGAGGTGCTGCACCTCCCCCGGCACCTCGGTATCCATTCGGGCGGCATGGTGTTGACCGACCGGCCCGTCGGCGAGATATGCCCCATCGAGCATGCGCGGATGGACGGCCGCACGGTGTTGCAGTGGGACAAGGACGACTGCGCATGGATGGGGCTGGTCAAGTTCGACCTGCTGGGCCTCGGCATGCTCGCCGCCCTGCAGTACTGCCTCGACCTGGTCGGCGAGAACGTCGGCGAGCACTGGCGGCTGGAGACCATCCCCAAAGAGGAGGCCGGAGTCTATGACATGCTCTGCCGTGCGGATTCGATCGGCGTCTTCCAGGTCGAGAGCCGGGCGCAGATCGGCACGCTGCCGCGCTTGCAGCCCCGGCGCTTCTACGATCTCGTCGTCGAGATCGCGCTGATCCGACCCGGCCCCATCCAGGGCGGTGCGGTGCATCCCTACATTCGGCGGCGGACGGGCAGAGAGCCGGTGACCTACCTGCACCCCCTGCTGGAACCCGTACTGGAGCGCACCCTCGGCGTGCCGCTGTTCCAGGAGCAGCTGATGCAGATCGCGATGGCGGTCGGCGGCTGCACCGGTGAGGATGCCGACCTGCTGCGTCGGGCGATGGGCTCCAAGCGTGGGGTGGAGAGAATCGAGTCCCTCAAGGAGAAGCTGTACGCGGGAATGGCCGCCAACGGCATCACCGGTGAGACCGCTGACTCGATCTACACCAGAATCGAGGCCTTCGCGAACTTCGGTTTCGCCGAGAGCCACTCGATCAGTTTCGCGCTGCTGGTCTACGTCAGCGCCTGGCTCAAGCTGCACTACCCCGGTGCCTTCCTCGCCGCCCTGCTGCGGGCCCAGCCGATGGGCTTCTACTCCCCCGCCAGCCTCACCGCCGATGCCCGCCGGCACGGCGTCGAGGTGCTTCGTGTCGACATCTCGCGTTCCGGGGTGCATGCGGTGTTGGAGCGGATCGATGGGTTTTCCGGTTCGCAGGGGATGGCCGCATGCCTGCGGGATGAGCAGCCTCCGGTGCCTGATTTCGATCGGAAGGCCCCGTTCAACGCCGCGGATCACCGGCGCGACGGCGCCTTCGCGGTGCGACTGGGACTGGCCGGGGTGACCTCGATCGGTGCCGAGCTGGCGAGCCGGATCGTCGAGGAGCGGGAGCGCGGTGGCGCCTACACCGATCTCTACGATCTGGCCAGGCGCACGGGACTGAAGGCCCACCAGCTGGAGGCACTGGCCACGGCGGGCGCATTCGCGGGCTTCGGCATCACCGTGCGCGAGGCGATCTGGTCGGCCGCCCCTGCGGCGCAGGAGCGGCCCGACCAGCTGCGGGGAAGCACCATCAGCATCCAGCCCCCGCTGCTGAGCCTGCTGAGCCCCGCGGAACAGGTCATCGCGGATCTCTGGGCGACGGGGGTCTCCCCCGATTCTCATCCGCTCGGTCACGTCCGAGCGATGCTGATCGAGCGCGGGGTGCTGAGCGTCGCCCAACTGGGCGAGGCGGAATCCGGTCGCCGGATCGAGGTGGGCGGTGTGGTGATCCACCGACAGCGACCCTCGACGGCGGGCGGGGTGACCTTCCTGAACATCGAGGACGAGACCGGCATGGTCAACGTGGTTTGCTCGATCGGGGTCTGGAAACGGTATCGCCGGGTGGCTCGCGGCTCCCCCGCGCTGCTGGTGCGCGGCATCCTCGAACGCAGTGAGGAGGGGGTGATCAACCTGCTCGCCGACCGCTTCGAGACCCTGGCGGCGCCGTCACCCGTTCGTTCCCGGGACTTCCGCTGAGCCGCGGTAGCCTGTCAGCGTGACGACGGACCAGCCGCAGGACGAGCACGAAACCGCGTTGCGCCAGCGGCTGCACGAACCCATCGAGAAGGTCAGTGCGTTCACCCTGTGGGTTCGCGCGCTGCGACCCTACCGGGTCTATCGGCGCTTCTCGACCCGCAACGGCTTCGTTCTGGCCGGCGGTATCGCCTACCGGGCGCTCTTCGCGCTCTTCGCCGCCGTCTATGTCGGATTCGCCGCCGCCGGAATCTGGCTGGCCGGTCGACCCGAGTTGCGCAACGCCCTGTACGACTTGGTCAACAGCTTCATCCCGAACCTGATCGGCGAGGACGGGGTGATCAGCCCCGACAGTCTGAGCGAGCTGATGATCGGCGGCCCGGCGGCGTTCTCGATCTTCGGTCCGACCGGGATCCTGGCCATCATCGGCCTGCTCTGGACGGCGATCGGTTGGCTGCACTTCAGTCGGCTGGCAGTGCGCACGATCTTCGATCTGCCCCGGGAGAGCACCGGCTACCTGCGCCAGCGCGGCCGCGACCTGTGGCTCGGTCTGGCCTTCGGATTCCTGCTGGTCTTCACGGCACTGCTGACCGTGCTGTCCACGGGCTTCATCCACTCGGTGCAGTCCCTGCTCGGGCTGCCGGAGGAGTCGTTCCGGTTGAACCTGCTGACCCGCCTCGGCGGCTACCTGCTCGTGCTGGTGATCAACACCCTGACCCTCGGCACGATCTTCCGGGTGCTGTCGAAGGTCTACATTCCGTGGTCGAGACTGGCAACCGGTTCCATCCTCGGCGCGGTGGCGCTCGGACTGCTGCAGGTCAGCGGCACCCTGCTGTTCGATAGCGCGCGGAATCCGCTGCTGCAGTCGTTCGTGGTGATCATCGGCCTGTTGCTCTGGCTGGACATCTCCAGCGTCATCATCCTGCTCGCGGCTGCCTGGATCGCGATCGGCATGGCCGACGATGCCATCTCGGCGGAACGGCTCAGCCTCGCGGAGCTGAAGCAGCGTCACCGGATTGAGCTCGCGCATGCCCGGAGGGTGTTGGCCGAAGAACAGCTCCTGAGCCTTGCAGAGGAACTCGAGTCCGCCGGATTCGTCCGCCGGAGGAGTCTCAGGCGACGGATTCGAAAGGCAGAAGCGGAATTCAGGGCTGAATTCGAAGTCCCGTCCGGATAGAATGACCGGCATGTCAAGCATGTCAAGCACGTCGAGTATGTCGGGAAACGCGATCCCCCAGCGGCGTTCCCTCGTCACGGAGATCCCGGGCCCGCGCTCGCGCGAACTGCACGAGCGTCGCCTCGCCGTCGTCTCGCGAGGCGTCAGCGTTGGCCTGCCGGTCTATATCGAGCGCGCCCACGGTGCCATCGTCGTCGACGTCGACGGCAACCAGTTCATCGACCTCGGCAGCGGCATCGGCGTCACCACGATCGGGCACACCGATGACGCGGTCGTCAAGGCGGCGACCGAGCAGCTCGGCATGCTCACGCACTCGATGTTCATGATCACGCCCTATGAGAGCTACGTGCGGGTTGCCGAACTGCTGGCGAAGCACACTCCCGGCGACTTCGACAAGAAGTCCGTGCTGGTCAATTCCGGGGCGGAGGCGGTGGAGAACGCGGTCAAGGTGGCCCGCAAGTACACGGGAAAGACGGCCGTCGCCGTGCTCGACCACGCCTACCATGGTCGCACCAACCTGACGATGGCGATGAACTTCAAGGCGATGCCGTACAACCTCGGCTTCGGCCCCTTCGCCAGCGACGTGCACCATGTGCCGAACTCCTACCCCTTCCGTGACGGCCTCTCCGGGGCGGAGGCGGCCACGCGCACCATCTACTACCTGGAAAAGCACATCGGTGCGGGGCAGCTGGCCTGCATCGTCGCCGAGCCGATCCAGGGTGAGGGCGGATTCGTCGTGCCCGCTGACGGCTACCTGCCGATGCTGCAGGAGTGGGCGAGCGCGAACGAGGTGGTCTTCGTCGCCGACGAGATCCAGAGCGGCATGGCCAGGACCGGTCGCTGGTACGCGAGCGAGCACTTCGGTCTGGTGCCGGACATCGTGCTGACCGCCAAGGGCATCGCCGGTGGCCTGCCGGTGGCCGCCGTCACCGGACGGGCCGAGATCATGGATGCCTCCCACGTCGGCGGCCTCGGCGGTACCTTCGGCGGCAACCCGGTCGCTTGTGCCGCCGCAGTCGCGGTGATGGAGAAGCTCGAGTCGGGTGCGGATTTCGCCGAGGCCGCCAGGATCGAGAAGACCCTGATGACGGGGCTGCGCGACCTCCAGACCCGATTCCCCCTGATCGCCGATATCCGCGGCCGGGGTGCGATGATCGCGATGGAGCTGATGACCGAGAAGGGTGAACCCGCCGCGGCGGCGGTCGCCTCGATCATCACTTACGCGGGAGCGCACGGCCTGCTGCTGCTGAGCGCCGGCACCGACTACAACGTGATCCGGTTCCTGCCGAGCCTCGTGGTCAGTGACGAACTGCTCACCGATGCACTCGGCGTCATCGCCGATGCCCTCGATGCACTGTGAGTGCCGTGATCGATGCCCGACGACTGGCGGCACTGACCGAGATCGAACGCGATCGTTTCGTTGCCGCTCACGCCGAAAGCGGCGCGCTGTTCGCCGGCGGACGCGAGGTGCTGCTCGGCGGGGTGCCGATGTCCTGGATGAGCAAGTGGCCGGGTGGATACCCGGTCTACGTTGCCGAGGCCCGCGGAGCGCACTTCCGCTGCGTCGACGGCCATGACTACGTCGATCTCTGCCTGGGTGACACCGGGGCGATGTGCGGGCACGCACCCGCGGCCTCCGTTCGAGCCATCCAGGAGCAGGTTGCCAAGGGGTCGACGATGATGTTGCCGACCGCCGACGCTGAGGCTGTCGCCCGGATCCTCGGCGAGAGGTTCGGTCTGCCGATCTGGCAGTTCACGCTGACCGCCACCGACGCCAATCGGCACGTCATCCGTTACGCCAGACACCTGACCGGCCGACCGAAGATCCTGGTTCACAACTACTGCTATCACGGCACCGTCGACGAGACGTTCGCCGTCATCGATGCGGACGGCAGCACTGTCGCCCGGCGCGGCAGCATCGGTGCGCCGGTTCCGGTTTCGGTCACGACGGTCGCGGTCGAGATCAACGATCTTGCGGCGACCGAGCGGGCGCTGCGCACCGGTGAGATCGCGGCAGTACTGATCGAGCCGGCGCTGACGAACATCGGCATCGTGCTGCCCGAAGACGATTACCACCGCGAACTGCGTCGGCTCTGCGACGAAACCGGCACCCTGCTGGTGATCGACGAGACGCACACCCTCTCGGCCGGTCCCGGCGGGATGACCCAAGAACTCGGGCTGCACCCGGACTTCGTCGTGGCAGGCAAGAGCATCGGCGGGGGCCTGCCTGCGGCCGCCTTCGGCATGACGGAGCAGATCGCCACCCGGATCGCCGGCAGCGTCGAACTGGAGGACATCGATGTCGGCGGCGTCGGCGGCACCCTCGCCGGCAACGCGCTGTCGCTGGCGGCGATGCGCGCGACGCTGGAGGAGGTACTGACGGATCGGGCTTTCGTCAGCATGATCGAGCGCGCGATCGAATGGACCCGAGGGGTGCAGGACGTGATCGACGAGACCGGTCTGCCTTGGCAGGTCACCCGGCTCGGTGCCCGCGCGGAGTACAGCTTCCGCGCCGTGGCGCCCGGCAACGGCGCTGAAGCCGCTGCCGCCGACGACTTCGCGCTGCAGCAGTACCTGCACCTGCACGCGCTCAATCGCGGTGTGCTGATGACGCCGTTCCACAATATGGCGCTGATGTCTCCGGCCACCACGACTGCGGACGTCGACCGGCACACCCGGGTCTTCCGCGAGGCTGCGCTCGCCCTCCTCGGCTGACGGACTGCGTGCCGCGGTCGCGAGGGGGCCGGGTCGGGCCGCGCGCCTTTTCGCGACCCGTGCGCCGGTGCGCGACGCCGCATGGGTCGCGAAGGGGCGCACGGCGTGAGGGTCGCGGGGATCAGCTCTGCCGGGCGAGCCTGCGCCGCCGGGCGGCACCACCGACCTGCGCCGCGACCACGAGGACGAGGGCGAGGATGAACACCGCGGAGGCGATCACGTTCACCTCAGCCGGGATGCCTCTCGCCGCCGCGATGTAGATGAACTTCGGGAAGGTCGAGACCTGACCGGAGTTGAAGTTGGTGATGATGAAGTCGTCGAAGCTCAGCGCGAATGACAGCAGTGCTGCGGCGATGATGCCCGGCAGCAGCAGCGGGAAGGTGATCCGCCAGAAGACCTGGCCGGCTGAGGCGTACAGATCGCGTCCCGCCTCCTCCAGCGCGGGATCAAGGCTCGCCACGCGCGCCTTGACGGTGACCACGACGAAGCTGATGCAGAACATGGTGTGCGCGATGATGATCGTGCCGAGGCCCTTCTCGATGCCGGCCGTCAGGAACTGGGCGGCCAGACCCGCGCCCATCACGACTTCCGGTGTCGCCATCGGCAGGAACAACAGCAGCGACGTGGCCGCGCGGAATCTGAAGCGGTAGCGCACGAGTGCGATCGCTATCATCGTGCCGAGCGTGGTGGCCAGCACGGTCGCGACGACGCCAACGACAAGCGAGTTGCCGAACGCCTCGCACAGCCCCTGGGCATCGCAGACGTTGAGCCAGTTGCGCAGCGTGAAACCGCGCCAGGCGATGTTGGTCTTGTACGAGTCGTTGAAGGAGAACGCGATCGTGTAGGCGATCGGGATCAGCAGGTAGATGATTGCCAGGATCGAGAAGATCGTCAGCAGGATCCGGCTGGGCCCGCGCCTCATATCAGGTCCTCCGTTCCGCTGCGCCGGACGTAAATGCCGACGAGGACGAGGATCACGGCCATCAGGATGATCGACAGGGCGGCCGCGGCAGGATAGTTCTCGCGGACCAGGAAGTTCGACTCGATGACGTTGCCGATCATCGAGGTGCCCGTGCCGCCGAGGAATTCCCGCGAGGCGTTCACGTAGTCGCCCGAGGCGGGAATGAAGGTCAGCAGGGTGCCCGAGATCACACCCGGCAGTGAGAGCGGCAGGGTGACTCTCCAGAAGATCGCGCCGCCGCGGCCGTACAGGTCGGCCCCGGCCTCCAGGTACCGTAGGTCGAGGCGTTCGAGCGAGGTGTAGATGGGCAGCGTCATGAACGGGATGAAGGTGTAGGTCAGCCCGAAGACGACGGAGAACGGCGTGCCGGTCAGGTAGTCATTTGGGCCCATCAGGCCGATCGCCTGCAACGAAGAGACGACGACGCCTTCGTCCGAGAAGATCTGCTTCCAGGCCAGCGTGCGCAGCAGGAAGGAGATGAAGAAGGGGGCGATCACCAGCACCATGGTGAGTGACTTCAGCAACGGACGATCGCGCAGGGTGACGCCCATGAAGTACGCGAGCGGGTAGCCGATCAACAGCGCGATCACGGTGGCGAGGACGGCGTAGCCGAATGACCGGAGAATGTGCGAGCCGTAGGTCCCGACGACCTCGACGTAATTCTCCCAGCGGAAGGCCTGCACGTAGTCCTTGCCTGCCGGACCGATCACGATCTCCTGGAACGAGGTCAGCAGAAGTGAGAACAACGGCACCAGGAAGAAGAGCGCCAGATAGGCCAGCCCCGGCAGCAGCAGCAGCAGGGCGACCCGGGACCGTTTGCGGGGTGCCTGGGGGACGACGTCGGCATCGGCGAACGCGGTGAAGGCCACGGCTATTCCTTGAGCTCCGCGAGCAGTTCTTCCCCGGCCTGCGCGGCGAGAGCGCGGGTGCTGGTGTCGCTGGCGAAGCGCGGTTCGTCGGCCGGTTCGTCGGCGAGGCCGAACGAATGCTCGACCCGCCAGCTGAGCCAGACCTGTGCCCCCGGCTGCACGACGGGGCCGAAGACCAGATTCTGCGCAAAGACGACGAGATCGCCGATCCCGGGGAGCGCTACCGTGTAGCTGGTGCTCACGCCGCTGAAGGAGACATCGGTCACCCTTCCCGGTCCCAGCGTGTTGACTCCCGATTCCTTATCCGGTGCTTCCGTGAGCAGCAGGATCTTCTCGGGGCGCACCCCGATCGTGACGTCGTCCCGGTGTCGCTGCGCGCGAGCGCTCGGCACCACGATTCGTTCACCGGCGATGTCGACCGCGATCACATCGGCGGTGCTCTCCCGGACTGTCCCCGTGAAGAGGTTGGACTGTCCGAGGAAATTGGCCACGAAGGCGGTCCTGGGCAGTTCGTAGAGTTCCTCGGGTGCGCCCATCTGTTCGATCCGGCCCCTGTTCATCACGGCGACCGTGTCCGCCATCGTCATGGCTTCCTCCTGGTCGTGAGTGACATGCAGGAAGGTCAGGCCGACCTCGTTCTGAATCGCCTTCAGCTCCACCTGCATCTGGCGGCGGAGCTTCAGGTCGAGGGCGCCGAGCGGCTCGTCGAGCAGCAGCAGGGCGGGCCGGTTGACCACCGCGCGCGCCAGCGCCACCCGCTGCTGCTGGCCACCGGAGAGCTGAGCCGGCTTGCGATCGGCGACGTGGTCGAGCTCCACCAGTCGGAGTGCCTCGTGGGCCTTGATGGTCGGTTCGGCGATCCGCCGCCGTTTCAGGCCGAAGGCCACATTCTCCAGGACCGACATGTGCGGGAACAGGGCGTAACTCTGGAACACCGTGTTGACCGGACGCTGGAACGGCTTGGTGTTGGTGACGTCCTTGCCGCCGATGAGGATCCGGCCCGCCGTGGGATCCTCTAGTCCGGCCACCAGTCGCAGGGTGGTGGTCTTGCCGCAGCCCGAGGGCCCGAGCAGGGCGAAGAACGAGCCCGCCGGGATCAGCAGATCGAGGTTCTCGATCGCGGTGAAACCCGGGAATCGCTTGGCGAGACCGATCAGCTCCAGATCGGCGCCGGATTCAGCGAAGCTGCCGGACGCCATCACTCAGGCGCCCAGAACCACATTCTGGAACTGCTCGGTGTAGGTGAAATCCTCCTCGTCGGTGAGCGAGCGGAAGATGTGCGATTTTGCCAGCGTCTGCTCGTTCGGGAAGATCAGCTGGTTCTCGGCCAGTTCGGGATCCATCGCCACCGCAGCGTCGTAGGCGCCGTCGACCGGGGTGATGTAGTTGACCCACAGTGCGACCTCGGCAGCGACCTCGGGCTCGTAGTAGTAGTTCATCAGAGCCTCGGCGTTGGCCTTGTGGGTGGCGCCCATCGGCACCACGAAGGTGTCGCCCCACAGCGTCGCGCCCGCTTCCGGGAAGGCGAATTCCCAGTTGTCACCGGCCTCGGCGTTGATCAGGGTGATATCCCCGGACCAGCAGATGGCCACCCAGGTGTCCTCATTCTGCAGGTCGGTCAGGTACGAGTTGCCCTTGATGTTGCGGATCTGGCCACTGGCGACCTGCTGGCTGAAGAGGTCGAGGGCGTTCTGGAACTCGGTGTCGCCCCATTTGCCGGTGATGTCCACACCCTGCTCGAGCATGATCAGACCGATGGTGTCCCGCATCTCGCTGAGCACCCCGACCTTGCCGGCGAACTCCGGCTTCCAGAGGTCGGAGATCGTCTTGATGCCCGCAGGCACCTTGCTCTTGTTCCAGCAGATGCCGGCGAAGCCGTTCTGCCATGGCAGCGACTTCTTGCGACCGGGGTCGAAGTCGGGATTGGCCAGGGCCGAGGAGAGGTTCTTCTTGTTGGGGATGTTGGCTTCGTCGAGGTCCTGGACGTAGCCGGCGCGGATCAGCCGGGAGATCATCCACTCGGTCAAGCAGAAGGTGTCATAGCCGGTGTCCTGGCCCAGCTGCAGCTGGTCCTTGATCTTGCCATAGAAGCTGTTGTTGTCATCGACCTCGACGAGGTATTTGACGTCGATGCCGGTCTGTTTCGTGAAGGCCGCCAGCGTGGGGTGGTTGCCCTGGTCATCCTCGTCCATGTACGCCGGCCAGTTGGCCCAGGTGACGACCTTCTCCGTCGTGGAGATGTCTTCGGCAGGTGTCAGGCCGGTGCCGGTGCCGGTGCCCGAGGGCGTGCATGCCGCCAGCGACACGGCCGTTGCGGTGGCTCCCATGCCGGCAAGCACAGTTCTGCGGGACAACTGCGAGGCGCGTGCCTGCGTGATCAGCTGTCGGATGATCGGGTCGTCTGGCAGGGGTCGGTGCTGCATGGGGAATCTCCTTCACCTCAAAGTGTCGATCTCGTGGCGACGAACGCTGTGAAACCGATATTCGCACATGGGGAGCATTTCATGTGCGGGAACAAGGAAAAAGCCCATCTCGAAACACAATATTTACGAATTCGTGGCTATTGAGCGGAATAATGTGCGAAATGCGGATAATTGGGCAGTATTCTGTAGGCAACACCACCCTTTCTACGTGAGGCGACGTCATGAGAGTTGCTGTACCTCGGGAAATCAAGAACAACGAATTCCGGGTCGCCGTCACTCCTGCCGGCGTTCACGATCTGGCCAGCTACGGACACGAAGTGCTCATCGAGACCAGCGCCGGTGCCGGCTCGGGGATCACGGACGAGCAGTATCTCGCCGCCGGCGCCCAGATCACCTCCGATCCCGACGCCCTTTGGGCCGAGGCCGATCTACTGCTCAAGGTGAAGGAGCCGATCGAGTCGGAGTACCGGCACTTCCGCGACTCGCTGCTGCTCTTCACCTATTTGCACCTCGCCGCCGAGCCGGCGCTGACGCGTGCGCTCGTGGACGCCGGGGTGACCGCTTTCGCCTATGAGACGGTGCAGCTGCCGAATCGCTCGCTGCCGCTGCTCGCTCCCATGAGCGAGGTGGCCGGTCGGCTGGCGCCCATCGTCGGCGCCAATGCGATGCTCAAGCCCGCTGGCGGGCCGGGGCTGCTGATGCCCGGGGTGCCCGGCACCCGTGCGGCGGCGGTGACCGTGCTGGGCGGGGGCGTCGCGGGCACGAACGCCATCTCCGTCGCCGTCGGCCTCGGTGCGGCCGTGACGGTCCTCGACACCGATCTGGTGCGGCTCCGGGAGCTCGATGCGCTCTACGCGGGCCGGATCTCGACCATCGCTTCCAGCGGTCTGGAGATCGAGCGCGCGGTACTCAGCGCGGATCTGGTGATCGGCTCCGTGCTGGTGCCCGGGGCCAGGGCGCCCAGACTCGTCAGCAACGAGCTGGTCTCGCGGATGAAGCCGGGCAGTGTCCTGGTGGACATCGCCGTCGATCAGGGCGGTTGCTTCGAGGACTCCAGGCCGACCACGCACGCTGATCCCACCTTCGTCGTGCACGACTCGCTCTTCTACTGCGTGGCCAACATGCCCGGTGCCGTGCCGCACACCTCGACGCATGCGCTGACCAACGCGACCCTGCCCTACGTGCGGGCGCTCGCGAACCACGGTTGGCGGGCGGCGATGGCCGCTGATCCGGCGCTCGCGCTCGGCCTGAACACCTATGCCGGTACGGTCGCGAACCCCGCCGTCGCCGCGGCGAACGGATTCGAGTACACGCCCTACCGCTGACCTCCGGGCCGTGCGCCCGTGCGCGACCCATGCCGTGTCGCGCACGGGCGCATGGGTCGGGAGCGGCCGCGCGGTCTTAGTGGCCGATGTAGCTCATCACGTGCTTGACCCGGGTGTAGTCCTCGAAGCCGTACATCGAGAGGTCCTTGCCATAGCCGGAGTGCTTGAAGCCGCCGTGCGGCATCTCGGCGACGATCGGGATGTGCGTGTTGATCCAGACGCAGCCGAAGTCGAGTCTCTTGGCGAACCGCATCGCGCGGCCGTGGTCGCGCGTCCACACCGAGGAGGCGAGGCCGTACTGCACGTCGTTCGCCCACGCCAGAGCCTGCTCCTCGCTGCTGAAGCGCTGCACGGTGATCACCGGGCCGAAGATCTCGTTCTGGATGGCGTCGTCGTCCTGGTGCAGTCCGGAAACGATCGTCGCCTCGTGGAAGTAGCCGATCGTGCCCTGCCGCTTTCCGCCCAGTTCCACAACAGCGTGATCCGGCAGTGCCTGAATCACCGAGCTGACCCGTGCCAGCTGGTTCGCATTGTTGACCGGGCCGAAGAAGACGCCGTCGGCATCGGGGGCACCGGTGGTCATATCGCCGCGGGCGTACTCGACCAGGGCAGCGACGAAGTCATCGTGGATGGCTTCGTGCACCAGCACCCGGGTGGCTGCGGTGCAGTCCTGTCCGGCGTTGAAGTAGCCGGCTCGGGCAATGCCCTGCACCGCGGAGGCGATATCCGCGTCATCGAAGACGATCACGGGGGCCTTGCCGCCCAGTTCCAGATGCACGCGCTTGAGGTCGCTCGCGGCAGACCGGGCCACTTCCATGCCGGCTCGTACCGAACCGGTCACCGAGACCAGCTGCGGCGTGCGGTGCTCGATCATCGCGGCTCCCGTGGTCCGGTCCCCCGTGATGACGTTGAGCACTCCGGCGGGCAGGAATTCGGCGGCGACTTCTGCCAGCAGCAGCGTCGAGCGCGGTGTCGTGTCCGAGGGCTTCAGCACGGTCGTGTTGCCGGCGGCGAGCGCCGGCGCGAACTTCCAGACGGCCATGTTGAGCGGATAGTTCCACGGGGTGACCTGACCGACGACGCCGATGGGTTCCCGCCGGACGAAGGAGGTGTGGTCCTTCAGGTACTCCCCCGCTGCGCGTCCCTCGAGATTGCGGGCGGCACCGGCGAAGAAGCGGACCTGGTCGACCGAGAGCAGGATCTCGTCGGCAACCAGACTGGCCCGGGGCTTGCCGGTGTCCTGGGATTCGAGGTCAGCGAACTCCTCGGCCCGCGCCTGAATGGCGTCAGCGATGCGGAAAAGGGCCAGTTGGCGCTCTGCGGGTGTCGTTTCCGACCATGTCTCGAAGGCGGTCGCCGCTGCCGCGTAGGCTCGATCGACATCCGCTGCCGAGGAGATCGGGCTTCGCGCGTACACTTTCTCCGTTGCCGGATCGACAAGGTCCATGGTCGGCGAGCCGTCCGCCGGAACGTGCCGGCCGCCGATGAAGTTCTGAAGTACCCGAGTTGCCATGGCTCAAGAATAGCGCGTACAAGTGTCGCTTAACCTCTGGATTTCGTTGCCGACATACGGATTATCTGCGAATTCACTTGCAAACAGTGCCCTCGCCTGACACAATGCAGGAATGGCAGTCAAGAACAGAAGCGGGCAGCTTGACGCGATCTCGAAGGCGATTGTCGAGCAGTTGCAGGAGGACGGCCGTCGCTCCTACACCGATATCGGCAGGACCGTGGGTCTGAGCGAAGCCGCCGTCCGCCAGCGTGTGCAGAAGCTCACCGATTCCGGGGTCGTGCAGATCGTCGCCGTGACGGATCCGATGCAGCTGGGCTTCTACCGTCAGGCCATGATCGGCATCCGGGTCTCCGGAGACACCACGATCGTGGCCGACCGCCTGGCCAGAATCCCCGAGGTCGACTATGTCGTCCTCACGGCGGGAAGCTTCGACATCCTTGTCGAAGTGGTCTGCGAGGATGACGATTCCCTCATCGAGCTTCTCAACAAGGAAATTCGCCTGATCGAGGGCGTGCAGTCGACCGAGACCTTCGTCTATCTGAAACTTCACAAGCAGCTATACAACTGGGGAACGCGATGACAAACACCGCAGCACGCACTCTTACCGAGGCAGAGCTTCAGCAGAAGGCGAAAGATCATCTCTGGATGCATTTCTCCCGACAGTCCGTCATGGAATCCGGCGGGGGTGTGCCCATCATTACCCGAGGATCGGGCCACCACATCTGGGATTCGCGGGGACGAAAGTACATCGACGGACTGTCGGGTCTCTTTGTGGTCAATGCCGGTCACGGGCGCAAACGCCTCGCCGAGGTGGCCGCAAGGCAGGCCGAGGAGCTCGCCTTCTTCCCGCTCTGGTCCTATGCCCACCCTGCCGCCATCGAACTCGCCGACCGGCTCGCCGGCTATGCTCCTGGCGATCTGAATCGGGTGTTCTTCTCGACGGGCGGCGGCGAGGCGGTCGAGACCGCCTTCAAGCTGGCCAAGCAGTACTGGAAACTGCAGGGCAGGCACACCAAACACAAGGTCATCTCCCGCGCGGTCGCCTACCACGGCACCCCGCAGGGCGCGCTCGCCATCACCGGCATCCCGGCGATGAAGGAGATGTTCGAGCCGGTGACCCCCGGCGGCTTCCGGGTGCCGAACACCAACTTCTACCGGGCGGAGGAGATGGGTTTCACCGGGACCGAGGCGGAATTCGGCCTGTGGGCCGCCAACCGGATCGAGGAGATGATCCTCTTCGAGGGCCCCGAGACCGTCGCCGCCGTATTCCTGGAACCCGTGCAGAACTCCGGAGGCTGCTTCCCGCCGCCGCCCGGCTACTTCCAGCGAGTCCGCGAGATCTGCGACAAGTACGACGTGCTGCTGGTCAGTGACGAGGTCATCTGCGCTTTCGGCCGGATCGGCGAGATGTTCGCCTGCGACGCCTACGGATACGTTCCGGACATGATCACCTGCGCAAAGGGCATGACCAGCGGCTACTCCCCCATCGGCGCGACGATCATCAGCGATCGGATCTACGAACCCTTCAAGCACGGCGACACCACCTTCTACCACGGCTACACCTTCGGCGGTCACCCCGTCTCCTCCGCAGTCGCCCTGGCCAACCTCGACATTTTCGAGGAGGAGGGCCTGAACGCCAACGTGCGGCAGAACTCACCACTGTTCCGCGCCGAACTCGAGAAGCTGCTCGACCTGCCCATCGTCGGGGATGTACGCGGTGACGGCTACTTCTTCGGCATCGAGCTGGTCAAGGACAAGGCAACCAAGGAGTCGTTCGACGACGAGGAATCGGAGCGCCTGCTCCGCGGCTTCCTGTCGACGGCGCTCTTCGAGGCTGGACTCTACTGCCGCGCCGACGACCGGGGTGACCCCGTCATCCAGCTCGCGCCGCCGCTGACGATCGGACCCTCGGAGTTCGCCGAGATCGGTCAGATCCTCCGCGGAGTGCTCTCTGAGGCGTCCTCTCGGATCTGAGCCGATGCGGTATCGCTCGCTGAGCTTCTGGCTGGACTCGCTGGTCACCGGCGAGGACGATCTGAGCCCGCGCGCCGCCCTTGACGCGGATGGCGCGGTCGATGTGGCGATCGTCGGCGGTGGCCTCACCGGACTGTGGACGGCCTACTACCTCAGCGAGGCCGAGCCCAGCCTCTCGATCGCGGTGTTCGAGGCGGAGGTCGTCGGTTTCGGGGCATCGGGCCGCAACGGTGGCTGGTGTTCCGCGCTGTTCCCGACCTCGACCAGTGATCTGGCCCGTCGACACGGGCGCGCCGCGGCGATCGCGCTGCGTCGCGCGATGATCGACACCGTCGAAGAGGTCGGTCGTGTGGTGCGCACGGAAGGGATCGACTGCGATTTCGCCCAGGGCGGCACACTCGCTTTCGTGCGCTCGGAGCCGCAGCGTCGCCGGGCTGATGCCGCACTGGCCGAAGCGGTCGAGTTCGGCGTCGATGCCCTGGCTCGCGGCGATGTGGCGGACACCCCCGGCATCGCCGGTGCGACCGAGGTGGTGGTCGATCCGGCGTGCGCGCGAGTCCAGCCGGCGCGGCTGGTCCGCGCTCTGGCCCGCGTGGTCGAGGGTCGCGGTGTGCGCGTCCTGGAACAGAGCCGGGTGATCGGGATCGAGGCGGGGGTGATCGCGGTGCGCACCATTACAGGGGCGGAGCACCGGGTCAACGCCGGCACGATCGTGCTGGCAACCGAGGCGTGGGCGCTGCCGGGGTCCCGTGATCGCTCGATCATGCCGCTGTACTCGCTGATGGTGGCGACGGAACCGCTTTCCGAGCAGTTGTGGGAGCAGATCGGCATCCGCCACGGTCAGACCTTCACCGACTACCGGCATCTGCTGGTCTACGGGCAGCGCACTGCGGACAATCGCATCGCTTTCGGCGGTCGCGGGGCGCGGTACCATCTCGGCAATGCGATCCGACCTGAGTACGATCGGGTCCCGTCGGTCTTCGAGCATCTGCGGCGGGCGATCATCGAGCTCATCCCCGCGGTGGCGGACATTGCCATCAGTCACGCCTGGGGCGGGCCGCTGGGCGTGCCGCGCGACTGGCACAGCAGCGTGCGCTTCGATGACCGGAATCACCTCTGGCGCGCCGGCGGCTACGTCGGGGACGGCGTCGGTACCAGCAACCTGGCCGGGCGCACTCTGGCGGGGTTGATCACCGGGACCGCGACAGAACTGGCCGGACTGCCGATCGTCGGACACCGCAGTCCCCGCTGGGAGCCGGAGCCGCTGCGCTTCCTCGGCGCCAACGCCGGCCTGCTCTCCGTGCGTGCTGCGGATGCCGAGGAACGCTTCACCGGGCGGCCCTCCGTGGTCGCCCGGCTGGCCGCCCCCGTCATCGGCCACTGATTGCCGGTCCCGGCTCGGCAGGACCGAGGCCGCTTCGGCGATTTTGGGTCGATTCGGTCGCCAGCGCCGGCCGCGGAACACGCCCTAGCGGTCTCCGGGCCTCTCGGTCTGGGCTAATGGCTGCGGCCGTCGATCCAGCGCCGGACCAGGTCGATCCGGGCCTGCAGCTGGGCGACGCTGGCCTGGCCGACCGCGGGACCGCCCGCGATTCGCCGCAGTTCGGCATGCACCATCGCATGCGGTTGCGAGGCTGAACGCGCCCGAATGCCGACCAGGCTGTTCAGCAGTTTGCGCTGTTCGCCGAGGGTGCGGAACAGCGCGAGCGGATTCTCCTCGACCGGCTCCCCCGACGCCGCCCTCGCCGTGCGGCGCTCGCCGGCGCGGCGGGACTGCCGTGCCTGGCGGTGCTGCAACAGCTCACGGACCTGATCGGGATCGACCAGTCCCGGGAACCCAAGGAAGTCCAGCTCCTCGGCACTGCCCACCTCGGCGGCGAAGCCGAACTCGCCGCCGTCATAGAGCACCCGGTCGAAGGTCGCGTCGGAGGCGAGGGCCTGCCAGCGGAAGTCCCCGTCGACGCGCTGCTCGGAGGAGTCGCTGCGGTTCGCCTCGGCGAGCAGTTCGTCCTGCAGGTATTCCTGCTGCTTCACCCGGTCAAGGGCGTGATCGCGCTCGAGTTCCAGCGTCTGAGCGAGGACGGTCAGTGCCGGCACACTCGGCAAGAAGATGCTCGCCGTCTCGCCGCGGCGACGGGCCCGCACGAAACGGCCGATCGCCTGGGCGAAGTACAGCGGAGTCGCCGCCGAGGTCGCGTACACCCCGACGGCGAGTCGTGGAACGTCCACCCCCTCGGAGACCATCCGCACCGCGACCATCCAGCGCTGCTGCCCCGCGGCGAAGGTCTCGATCCGCTCACTCGCACCCGCGTCATCGCTGAGCACCAGGGTGGCCTGTTCGCCGCTGATCCGGGTGAGGATGGCCGCATACGCTCTTGCGTTCTGCCGGTCGGTCGCGATCACCAGACCGCCGGCGTCGGGGATCGAGTGCCGGACCTGGCTGAGCCGCCGGTCGGCGGCACTCAGCACCGCGGGGATCCAGTCCCCGGCCGGGTCGAGCGCCGTGCGCCAGGCCTGCGCGGTGACTCTCTGGTGTCGCCCTGGCCGAGACGCGCCTCCATCTCCTCGCCCATCGCGGTGCGCCAGCGCATGCTGCCCGCGTAGCTGAGGAAGAGCACGGGCCGCACCACGCCGTCGGCCAGTGCCCGCCCGTAGCCGTAGCTGTAGTCGGTCTGCGACAGGCGGATGCCCTGCTCGTCGGGGGCATACTGCACGAAGGGGATGGGCGCGGTGTCGGAGCGGAACGGGGTTCCGGTCAGGCTGAGCCGCCGGGTGGCCGGCTCGAAGGCCTCGCGGATCGCATCCCCCCAGCTGAGCGCGTCGCCGCCGTGGTGCACCTCATCGAGGATCACCAGCGTCCTCTCGGATTCGGTGAGGTGCCGATGCAGCGTCGCCTTGGCGGCGACCTGCGCGTAGGTCACGGCAACCCCGTGGTAATGCCGACCGTAGCCGGCGTCACCGTTCCGAAAGCCCGGCGAGAGCCGAATGCCGACTCTGGCCGCGGCATCGGCCCACTGCCTCTTCAGATGCTCGGTGGGCGCCACCACGATGATCTGCTCGATCGTCCGCCGGGCGCGCAGTTCGGCCGCGACCCGCAGCGCGAAGGTCGTCTTGCCGGCTCCCGGGGTCGCGGCGGCGAGAAAGTCCCGGGGTTCGTTCCGGAAGTAGGCGGCGAGTGCCTCGGCCTGCCATGCCCGCAGCTTGTCGGCAGTACCGCGGGCGGCCCGTTCGGGGAAGGCTGGCGAGAGGTTCTCGGCGGCGGCGGTGCCCGGGGTCGGGTTCCAGATCGGCGCGGCATTCACTGCAGACGACTCTACCGGCCCGGGCGGGCCTCACCGCACCCGGAGTGCCCAGAGCGCAACCGCGCTCGCCGCTGCGACATTGAGCGAGTCGACGCCCCGTGACATCGGAATCGTGATGATGGTGTCGGCGGCCTGCAGGGCATCTCGGGACAGGCCGTCACCCTCCGTTCCCAGCAGGATCGCGATCCGATCGGGTGCTGCGGCCGCGAAGTCGGCCAAGGACACGGCGTCAGCGCGGAGTGCGAGTGCGGCGAGATGGAACCCCGCATCGTCCAGCAGTCGCCGTGCCTCGGGCCACTCCGGCAGCCGCGTCCACGGGACTTGGAAGACTGTCCCCATGCTGACCCGCACACTCCGCCGGTACAGCGGGTCGGCGCAGCGCGGCGTGATCAGCACGGCATCGGCACCGAGGCCCGCCACCGAGCGGAACACCGCGCCGACATTGGTGTGGTCGACGACGTCCTCGATGATCACGACCCGGCGCGCCGCGGCCAGCAGTTCGCCCACGGGGATCGGCGCCGGCCGATGCATCGAGGCCAGGGCGCCGCGGTGCATCGTGAACCCGGTCAGGTCCCGCAGCAACTCGGCCGTGCCGACGTAGACGGGCACGTCGGGGAAATCAGCCAGCAGCAGCGACAGGTCAGGAAGCCACTGCTCCAGCGTCAGCACGGAGCGCGGGCGGTGCCCGGCTCGGATCGCGCGGCCGATCACCGTGCTGGATTCGGCGATGTACAGGCCGCCCGCCGGCTCGGACACCCGGCGCAGCACCACGTCGGTCAGTCTCGCGAAGTCGTCAAGTTCCGGGCCGAGTGTGGTGACGGGAGTGATTCGCACAAGCAACCATTCTCCCCGGCTGAGTGTTGCATCTGAGTGTTTCGGCGGAAACATGCCGGAAAACTGTGGACAGTATGCTGGCGGCGATGAGCGTGAATCTGGTAGCGGAGCAGGCGGTCCCCGAGGCCGTCCAGTTCGATCGCGCCATCGAGCTGTTGCGCGGTCGGCGGATCGCGGTGCTCTCGGGCGCCGGAATCAGCACGGATTCGGGGATACCCGATTACCGCGGAAACGGTTCCTCGCATCGCCAGCCGATGTCGTGGTCCCAGTTCCGATCCGATGCTGAGTATCGCAGACGCTACTGGGCGGGAAGCCAGTTGGGCTGGCGCAGCTTCGGCGCTGTGGATCCCAATGGCGGCCACCGTGCCCTGGTGCGGCTGGAGTCCGCGGGTGTGGTCTCGGGAATCGTGACCCAGAACGTCGATGGACTGCATTCGCGCGCCGGTTCACGCCACGTCATCGACCTGCACGGGTCGATGGACCGGGTGCGCTGCATGAGCTGCGGTCAGTACTTCTCCCGAGACGCGGTTTCGGATCAGATCTTCAGCGACAACCCAGGACTGCACGATGCTGCTGTCCCGCTCGGACCGGACGGCGACGTCATCCCGGGAGAGTTCGGCGACTTCATCGCCCCGTCCTGCACCGTTTGCGGCGGTCTGCTGCGACCGGACATCGTCTTCTTCGGGGAGTTCGTCCCGGTCGACCGCTTCAGTCTGGCCCAGGCCATGGTCGGCGCGGCCGACGCGCTGCTGGTCGCCGGCTCATCGCTGACGGTGAACTCGGGTATTCGGCTGGTTGAGGTCGCCCGTCGCCGCCGACTGCCGATCGTGATCGTCAATCGAGGTCAGACTCGTGCCGACCAGCACGCCACCGTCAAGATCGACGGTGGGATCACGCCGGCCCTGCAGTGCATCGCCGATGAGCTGCTGGCCGACTGACCCCGCTCAGTGCGCTGCCTCGAGGAAACCGACGATCTGCTCGGCGGCCGCCGCCGGCGTCTCGTAGTGGATCAGGTGCCCGACCTCGGGGATGATCACCAGGGTCGACTCGGCGATGTCCCGGTGCAGCCGGTGCTGGTCGGCCACTGAGGAGATGTCATCGCGTTCGGCAGCGATCAGCAGGGTTGGCATGGAGAGCGCTGGCGCGTACTCGCGCACATCGTGGCTGACGCTGGTGCGGAATGCCTCGAGCAGGCTGTCTCGTGAGGCGAATCGACTGAAGTACTGGTCGTGCTGGTCATGGATGAAGCGCCGCAGCTGACGGTCACGGGTCTTCGCCATGGTGATGCTCATCACCCGGACGATCAGGCGGCTGCGCAAGAGGGCCTGACCGGGCCGCTCGGGCAGAACCGCGCCCATCCGGTAGTACAGGATCGCCAGCCGGGTCATGATGGCGCGCGGTCCGCGCAGGGCCGGCGCGGCGATGGGATTGATCAGGATCAGTCTGTCGGCGGCGAGCCCCGCATTGACGGCCGCGGCGACCACGATCGAACCGAAGGAATGCCCGAGCACGTTCGTCCGCTCGAAACCCAACTGCGCGGCGAAGGCGATAAGCCACTCCGCGTAGGCTTCGACGTCGTGTTCCCGTCCGGGCAGGACTGTGCTTTCCCCGAATCCCGGCAAGTCGGGACTGATCACACGGATGCCCGGAAGATGCCGGACGATGGGCTCGAGCCCGTGGTGGTCACCGCGGAAACCGTGCACCGCGATCATCGTCACCGCGCCATCGGCGGGGCCGTACTCCCACCAGTGCGTGTCGCTGCCGAGAACCGTCGACGAGTGTTCGCGGCCGGCGATGCTCTCGTCGTCGCGCTCGGCCGGGGAGGGTTCGCTCATCGTGACCAAGTCTAGACTTCCACGCTCAGCGGTCGGCGGTTCGGAGCGCGGTGCCCGGGTGCTGTCCGCGGCTCGGCATAGGCTGTGGCTGTGAGCATGCTACCCCTCGACGATCTCCCGCAATGGGCCAGGACTCTTGCCGTGTTCGACACCGAGACCACGGGCATCGACGTCGAACAGGCGCGGATCGTCACCGCGAGCCTTGCCGTGATCGATGCCGGCGGCGCCGTGATCGAAAGGACCGATTGGCTGGCTGACCCCGGGATCGAGATTCCGGCGCCTGCCAGCGCCGTGCACGGCATCACGACGGAGCGCGCCCGTGCCGAGGGCCGACCTGCAGCCGAGGTCACGGCCGAACTGCTCGCCGTCGTCGCGGCGATCGTCGACCGGGAGATTCCGCTCGTGGTCTACAACGCTCCTTATGATCTGACGATCCTCAACCGCGAAGCTCTCCGCCACGGGCTGGCCCCGCTCGCCACCCACGGCGTCGTGGTCGACCCGTTGGTCATCGACAAGGAGGTCGACCGTTACCGCCGCGGCAAGCGCACGCTGGAGGTCTCCAGCCAGCACTATGGCGTCGTGCTCTCCGATGCGCATGATGCGGGAGCCGACGCGATCGCCGCCGGGCGCGTTGCGCAGGCCATCGCCCGTACCTTCGCCGCGAAACTGCCGGACTCGGGGGTCGAACTGCATCGAATGCAGGTGAACTGGGCGCTCTCTCAGGCGGAGAGCTTCACGATCTACATGCGCAAGGAGCGGGACCCGAACTTCACCGCCAATGGTGAGTGGCCCCTGCGCTCGGCCCCCTGACCCCTGGGCCCCACCCTCAGCCCCTCTCCTCCCCCAGTGAGTGTGCAGTTTCCCCCGCTCAGCGCCTCCTTTTGCCGCTGAGGTGCACGGTCGTTCTGCTGTGCACAGTTCGCGCGGTGCGCACGCGCGATGGTTCACCATGGTTCGATGCCGGGAGCTAGCTCCCCTATTGGGCCCTGATCAGGGATTCAGCCACGAGACCGCGGCCGCGATCTGGGGTATCGAACTCCCCTCTGCTCTGGCGGAGGGACCGCTGCATGTCTCGTCGCGGCATCCGCGGATGGCGCCGCGACGGCGCGGAGTGCATGGTCACCGCAGCTCTTCGCCGGTCACCCGACTGGTCGTCGTGGCTGATCTGCCCGTCGTCGACATCGTCACCGTCTGGACACAACTGGCTGCCGCACTCTCGGTGGACGACCTTGTCGCAGTCGGTGACCAGCTGGTCCTGGATCCCGTGGTCCTGGATCCTCGTCGCATCCGCCCGTACGCGACGATCGAGCAGCTCCGGGAGCGACTCGAAGGGTTTTCGGGGCGGGGCGCCGCCAGCCTGAGCCGGCACTGCCCCTCGTCCGCGCCGGAGCCGAATCCCGACCGGAGACGCTGCTCCGGCTCCTGCTTCTGCACGCAGGCCTGCCCGAGCCGGAGGTCAACCGGGATATCCGTGCGCAGAATGGGGCCTTCCTGGGCCGTGCCGACCTTGCCTATCCGGCGTTCAAGGTCATCGTCGAATACGACGGAGACCACCATCGCACGAGCGTCCGACAATATGACGCCGATATCTCGCGCTTCGATCGCTTCCTGGCTGCGGGGTGGATCGTGATCCGGGTGCGCTCGCGCGGGCTCTTCCTCCAGCCGGGCCAGACGATTGCCCGGGTCACCGGGGCGCTGCGCTCCCGAGGTTGGGACCCAGCCACGGATTGATCGCGGGTTGTTCGCGGTCGAAAGTGCACTTTCGCGGTCACGTCACGACAATTGGCAGGGGAAGGGCACGCTCGAGGCGGCCGGGCGGCCGGGCGGCGGGGAAGGGCGGCGGGAGAGGGCAGGCGGTACTGGGCTGCCTTTCCCTGAAAAGTGTTAGGCGCCGAAGCCCTTGAAGCGCTGGTTGAACTTCTCGACGCGGCCCGCGCTGTCCAGGATGCGCTGCTTGCCGGTGTAGAAGGGGTGCGAGGCCGAGGAGATCTCGACGTCGATGACGGGGTAGATCTCGCCATCGAGCTCGATGGTCTTGGAACTGGACACCGTCGACCGGGTCAGGAAGGTCTCCCCGGAGGCCAGATCGCGAAAGACGACGGGCTTGTAGTCGGGATGGGTGTCAGACTTCATCAGGATTCCTTGCGTGGCTACTGGGATTTCGGGAACGATTCCCGGACAACTCTGGTCAAAGGACCGAGTGTCGATCCTATCAGACTTCAGCTGGCGCGGGCGGTGAACCGGCCATCCACGGCAGTGACGGTCAGCGGAAGGCCGTAGGCCTGGCTCAGCCGTTCGCTGGAGATGACCTCATCGATCGGCCCGGCCGTGACCACCCGCCCTTTCGCCAGCAGCAAAGCGTGGCTGAAGCCCTTGGGGATCTCCTCGACATGATGGGTGACCATCACGATCGCGGGCGCCGCCGGTGACGTCGCGTAACCGGAGACCAGAGACAGGAATTCCTCCCTCGCCCCGAGATCGAGGCTCGCCGCCGGCTCATCGAGCAGCAGCAGTTCCGGGTCGGTCATGATGGCGCGGGCGATCTGGACCCGCTTCTGCTCGCCGTCGCTCAGGGTGCCGAACTCTCGCTCGGACATCTCATCGAGCTGCCACTCGCGCAGGACCCGCCGGGCGCGCCGCTCATCGATCGCCTCATACTCCTCGTGCCAGCGGCCGGTCACCGAGAAGGCGGCGGTCATCACCGCGTCGAGGACCGTCTCGGTCGCGGGAATACGGCGGGCGGCGGCGGTCGAGGCGAATCCGATCCGCGGGCGCAGATCGAAGACATCGACCTGGCCGAGCGTCTCGTCCAGGATGCCGACCGTTCCGCGGCTCGGATGCAGCAGCGCCCCTGCCAGTTGCAGCAGCGTGGTCTTGCCGGCCCCGTTGGGTCCTATCACGACCCAGCGTTCGTCGTCCGACACCGCCCAGGTGACCGTGTCCAGGATGGCTCTGCCCTCTCGGATCACCGAGACATCAGTGAAGGCGAGGACGCTGGACATGGTCCCAGACTACGGCATCACTCCGGCGGACTCCGGCGCACACTCAGCCGAGGACCGACCGGTAGACCTCCATCGTCCTGGCGGCGATACTCTGCCAGCTGAAGGCGGCAAGCACTCGGTCGCGGCCGGCCTCCCCCATCCGCCGCGCTTGCTCCGGCTCGGCCAGGACCTCGGTCAGAATGCCCGCGAGATCGGCGACGAACTGCTCGGGATCCAAGGGCGTGCCGGTGCCGTCGGTGACCTGGCGGATCGGCACGAGGCGCCCGGTCACCCCCTCTACGACGACTTCGGGGATGCCGCCGGTGGCGGTGCCGACCACGGGAAGGCCGCACGCCATCGCCTCGAGGTTGACGATGCCGAGCGGTTCATAGACGGACGGGCACACGAAGACGGTGCCAGCGCTGAGCACTGCGGCCAGATCGGACTGGCTGAGTACTTGATCGATCCAGACGACTCCGCTGCGCAGTTGGCTGAGAGCATCGACGCCCGCGCGCACCTCGGCGAGGATCTCCGGCGTGTCCGGCGCGCCGGCGCAGAGCACGAGTTGGACATCCGGTGGCAGGCGCTCAGCAGCCCGAAGCAGATAGGGCAGTCCCTTCTGGCGGCTGATTCGTCCCACGAAGACGATGGTCGGGCGGTTCCGGTCGACGCCGAGACGCTGCAGCACGGCGAGGTCGTCGACGCGCCGCCAGCGGACGGGGTCGACGCCGTTGTGAACGACGTGCACCCTCGCTTCGTCGATCGCGGGATAACTGCGCAGGATGTCCGAGCGCATTCCGGCGCTCACGGCGATCACCGCCTCCGCGGTCTCGAACGCCTGCTGTTCGATCAAGCGGGAGATGCGATATCCGCCGCCCAACTGCTCGGCCTTCCATGGTCGGAGCGGTTCGAGGCTGTGCGCCGTGACCACGTGCGGGATCTCGTGCAGTCGACCGGCCAGCTGGCCGGCCGCGTTGGCGTACCAGGTGTGCGAGTGCACGAGATCGGCACCGGCGACGGCGTCGGCGATCTGCAGGTCAACGGCCAGAGCGCGAAGTGCGGCGTTCGCGCTCGCGAGTTCGGCCGGGACCCGATAGGCCGTGACATTCGGCTCGTCACGGTCGGCGCCGAAGCACCGCACCTGCACCTCGAGGTGGTCGCGCAGCGCACGAACCAGCTCCGCGACGTGGACTCCCGCACCGCCGTAGATCTCGGGGGGATATTCACGGGAAATTACATCGACGCGCACACCTGAACGCTAGTACACCCCGTGGTCTGGCTCTACTGTTGGAGCATGGCGCCAAAGATCTTCGGTATCGTGCTCGCCGGCGGAGAAGGCAAGAGATTGATGCCCTTGACCAATGATCGCGCCAAGCCGGCAGTGCCCTTCGCCGGCGGATACCGACTGATCGATTTCGCCCTCTCCAACCTCGTCAACTCGGGTCTGCGCCAGGTGGTCGTCCTGACGCAGTACAAGTCGCACAGTCTCGACCGGCACGTGTCGCAGACCTGGCGCCTCTCGGGAATGCTCAACTCGTACGTGGCCTCCGTGCCCGCCCAGCAGCGCCTCGGAAAACGATGGTTCGCCGGCTCCGCTGATGCAATCCTGCAGAGCCTCAATCTGATCAACGACGAGGATCCTGACATCGTCGTGGTGGTCGGCGCCGACCACGTCTATCGGATGGACTTCTCCCAGATGATCGACGTGCACATCGATTCCGGCAACGAGGTCACGGTTGCCGCCATCCGGCAGCCGCTCGCCATGGCGAATCAGTTCGGGGTGATCCAGCAGGATCCCGACAACCCGGGACAGATCCTCGAGTTCCTGGAGAAGCCGGAGAATCCGATCGGACTGGCGGACTCTCCGGGTGAGGTGCTCGCCTCGATGGGCAACTACGTTTTCAACACGGATGACCTGATCGAGGCCGTTCGGATCGACGGCGAGAACCCGGAATCCCGGCACGACATGGGCGGCGACATCGTTCCGGGCTTCGTCGCGCGCGGCACCGCCGGCGTCTACGACCTGAACAGGAACATCGTGCCCGGCGCGATCGATCGCGACCGGTTCTACTGGCGTGATGTCGGCACCATCGACTCCTATTTCGAAGCCCATCAGGACCTGATTTCGGCACTGCCGATCTTCAACCTCTACAACCGCGAGTGGCCCATCTTCTCGCAGCAGCTCAACTCCCCACCGGCGAAGTTCGTCCGTGATGCCCGCGGCGTCAATCCCACCACGATCGACTCGATCGTCTGCTTGGGGACACTGATCTCGGGGGCGCGAATCGAACGCAGCGTGATCGGTCCATGGGCCACGATCGAGTCCGGTGCACAAGTCGTGGACTCCGTGATTCTCGACCGTGTGTCCGTTGGACCGAACGCCATACTGCGGCGCGCGATCCTCGACAAGAACGTCGTCATCGAGGAGGGCGCCAAGGTCGGGGTCGACCGCGAGACGGATCTGGCCCGTGGCTTCACCGTCACAGATTCCGGAATCACCGTGGTCGGCAAGGGAGTTCGCGTCAGCCGATGACTGCTCCTGTCGCAGTCGGCCGCCCCGACGTACTCGTGTTGCTCGACGTCGACTCAACCCTGATCAATGACGAGGTGATCGAACTACTGGCCGAAGAGGCCGGCAGCCGGGTGCTGGTCGAGCAGATCACTCGCGCCGCCATGAACGGCGAGCTCGATTTCGAGCAGAGCCTGCGAGCCCGTGTGCGCACGCTGGCCGGACTCGACGAGGGCGCCATTCGCCGGGTTCGCGAGCGGATCACGGTAACCCGGGGTGCACCGGAACTGATCGCCGGGGTGCACGCGGCCGGCGGACTGGTCGCGGTGGTCTCGGGCGGTTTCCACGAGGTGATCGACCCGCTGGTGATCACGCTGGGTCTGGACCGGCATCGCGCCAACCGGCTCGGCATGGTCGATGGGATCCTGACCGGTCAGCTGAGCGGGCCGATCATCGACGCGGCCGCCAAGGCGAACGCCCTGCGCGAGTGGGCGGGCGAGGCGGGGATCCCCCTTGCCCAGACCGTCGTGGTCGGGGATGGCGCCAACGATCTTGCCATGATGGAGATCGCGGGCCTGTCGGTGGGCTTCCATGCCAAAGGGCCGGTCAGGTCTCGTGCCGACGTCCTGATGGATGTCCGCGACCTGCGCCAGGTGCTGCCGCTGCTGGGACTGCCCCTCAGCCGGGACTAATGCCCCATGCCCAGACCGCCGTCGACGGGGATCACCGCGCCGGAGATGTAAGCGGCATCGTCCGATGCCAGCCACAGCACGACTCTGGCGACTTCGACGGGGGTGGCGAAGCGACCCGCCGGAATGTTCCGCTTGTACTCCGTCTGCTGCTCCTCGGACAGGGCGGCGGTCATCTCGGTCTCGATGAATCCGGGTGCGACGACGTTCGCCGTGATTGCCCGGCCGCCGAGCTCCCGGGTCAGCGATCGGGCGAAGCCGACCAGGCCCGCTTTGGAGGAGGCGTAGTTGACCTGCCCGGCCGAGCCGTAGAGCCCGACGACGCTGGAGATCAGAATCACTCGTCCGAAGCGCGCTTTGAGCAGGTTCTTCGAGGCGCGCTTGACGACCCGGAACGCTCCGGTGAGGTTGGTGTCGATGACGTCAGTGAAATCTTCTTCGGTCATCCGCAGCAGCAGGGTGTCCCTGGTGATGCCCGCATTCGCGACGACGACCTCGACGGGGCCCAGGGCGGCCTCGACCTCGGTGAAGGCGGCGTCGATCGATGCTGCGTCGGTGACGTCGGCGGTCACGGTCAGCGACCCTTCGGGGCCCCTGCCGCTTCGCGCGGTCACCGCGACCCGGTGTCCGGCGGCAAGGAACTCCTGGGCGATGGCGTAGCCGATCCCGCGATTTCCCCCGGTGATCAGAACCGTCCGGGTGGTCGTCATGGCTGCCTTTCCGTCAGGGCCGGCGGCGGCGCTGATCCAGACAAGTTTAGGGCAGGGATACGACGTAGGCTGGACGAGGAATCCCCACGATGAAGAAGAAGACACCCGTCGTCACCTCGCTGCCCCGGTCCCCCACGGATGACCGGAACAGCCGCATGACCAATTACTACCTCGCGATGATCATCAGGGTCGTCTGCATCGTGCTCTGCATCGTCGTGCCCGGATGGTGGGTGCTGATTCCCGCGCTCGGCGCCGTGCTGCTGCCCTATATCGCCGTCGTGCTGGCGAATGTCGGCGACGGCCGGAGCGCCGGCACGCCGATCCGACCTGGCGGACTGCTGCCCACCTCCGCGGGCGAGCAGAGCGGCGACCCCGAGGATGAGCGGTGAGCCTGCTGGCTGGAAGGGGCGCCGTACCCGGTGCTGACAGCTGTTCGCGGGCCGGCTGCGCCGTGTCGGCCAGCTGGCAGCTTCGCTGGCGAAACCCCCGAATCCACGCCGAGGACCGACAGAAGATCTGGTTGGCCTGCGACGAGCACCGCGAGTACCTGACCGAATTCCTGCGCGCCCGGGAATTCCCGGTCGCCGTGGCTCCCTTCACCGGGGCGCCGAGATGATCGGGTGGTCCTTCCTGCTCAGTCGGCGCTGGGCGGGTCTGCTGGCATTGGGCATCGTCTTCGCGGTCGTCTGCGTGATCCTCGGGAATTGGCAGTTCGCCCGCCGTGCGGAAGCGCGAGCGGCGATAGACAGAGTCGAGAACAACTGGTCGCAGTTGCCAGGCGAACTGGCTCGGGCAATGCCGGATCCGGGCGTGCTGGATCCGGACGACACCTGGCTGCCCGTGCAGGTATCCGGGGAGTACCTGGTGGACGAGCAGCTGCTGGTTAGGAACCGGCCGTACAACGGCAGCCCCGGCTACGAGATTCTGGTGCCACTGCGCACGGCCGAGGGCATGATTCTGGTGGTCGATCGCGGCTGGATCCCCACGGCTGAGGATCACGGGACACCCGCGGCCATTCCGCCACCACCGTCCGGAGAGGTGACTGTCGTCGTGCGACTGAAGCCCGGTGAATCCGCGATCGCCGGCCGCACCGCCGCGGATGGCCAGCTGGGCACGATCCGGCTCGAGGAGGTCCAGGCGCTCCTGGGCGGGACGGTCTACACGGGAGGCTACGGACTGCTTGCCAGCGAGGATCCGGCCGCCCCCACCGGCGCGCTCGCCAGCCGACCCGAACCTGACGAGGGTCCGCATCTCTCCTACGCACTGCAGTGGTACGTCTTCGCGGTGATGGGTTTCATCGGCCTCGGCCTGCTGGCCCGTCAGGAGTACCGTCAGTTCAACAGCGAGGACCCCGAAGAGCAACTGCGGGCCGCGAGCCGGGCGGCGCGGCGCGCGACCCGACCCACCGATGCGGATATCGAGGATGCGCTGCTCGATAGCGGGTCGGCCTCGCCTCTCCCCGCCGAACGGCGCTGAGTCCTCAAGCGAGCGAGATCAGCTCGAGGTAGTCCTTGTTCCAGTGGTCTTCCTGGCCTTCCGGCATGATCAGCACGCGCTCGGGGTTGAGTGCCTGGACGGCACCCTCGTCGTGGCTGACCAGGACCACCGCCCCCGAGTAGTTCGCGAGGGCGCCGAGGATCTCCTCGCGACTGGCTGGGTCGAGGTTGTTGGTCGGCTCATCGAGCAGCAGCACGTTGGCACCCGAGACGACGATCATCGCCAGGGCCAGGCGCGTCTTCTCGCCACCGGAGAGCACCCCTGCCGGCTTGTGGGAGTCGTCGCCCGTGAAGAGGAAGGAGCCGAGCACTCTTCGGGCCTCCGTCTCGGTGAGCTGTGGTGAGGCCGAAACCATGTTCTCGAGTACCGTGCGTTTGACGTCGATGGTCTCATGCTCCTGCGCGTAGTAGCCGATCCGGAGGCCATGCCCGGGTTCGACGCGGCCGGTGTCGGGGCTGTCGACGCCGGCCAGAATTCGCAGCAGAGTTGTCTTTCCCGCGCCGTTCAGACCGAGAACGACCACTTTCGAACCGCGGT
>CAVPES010000017.1:0-93950 GCA_963703545.1 uncultured Actinomycetota bacterium | reverse complement strand
ATGTTGTGGCCGCTTGAGCCGTTACGTATTGCTCCCGATGGCGGCGCGATGCCGAGACCTGTGGAGAAACCCGGTTCGGGCGGCCTGGCTGAGATGCGGATAGCCGGGCGCGATTCTCCGACGCATGCGCCGGTGCGCGACACCGCATGGGTCGCGAAAGGGAGCATGGGCGGGCTCGCGGGCGGGAGACGGGCGAGGGGCGGGCGGGGCGGGCGGGGCGGGCGGGGCGGGCGGGGCGGGCGGAGGCGGGCGAGAGGCGGGGGCGGGGGTGCGTGGCGCATTTTCGTCAGACGACCGTACGCTGGGAGCATGACGACTACCGGGGTCAATCCCCTCGACGATCCTGCCGCTGACCCCTTCGCCATCGCCGCTCTCGCCGCCGCAGAGTTGGCCGAGCTGACCGGGGTCGGGCACCACGACATCGCGCTGACGCTGGGCAGCGGCTGGGGGAAGGCAGCCGAGCTGATCGGCGAGACCACGCACAGCATCGACGCGACCAGGATCACCGGGTTCACCAGGTCCGCCGTCGTCGGCCATGGCGGCTCGCTGAGCTCGATCCTGCTGCCCAACGGCAAGCGGGCGCTGGTCATCGGCGCGCGCACGCACTTCTACGAGGGACACGGCGTGCGCCGGGTCGCGCACAGCGTCCGCACAGCAGCCGCAGCGGGCGCCTCGACCATGATCCTCACCAACGGTGCGGGCGGCATCAAGGAGCATTGGCGGCCGGGCACGCCCGTCCTGATCAGCGACCACATCAACCTGACGGCCAACTCCCCGCTGGAGGGCGCGACTTTCGTCGACCTGACCGACCTGTACTCGCGCCGACTGCGCGACCTGGCCCGCACGATCCAGCCCGACCTCGACGAGGGCGTCTACGTCCAGTTCCGCGGCCCGCAATACGAGACCCCGGCCGAAGTGCAGATGGCCAGAACGATCGGCGGACACATCGTCGGCATGTCGACCGCACTCGAGGCGATCGCCGCACGTCAGGCCGGGATGGAAATCCTCGGCCTCTCGCTGATCACCAATCTGGCTGCGGGCATCAGCAGCCGACCGCTCAGCCACAAGGAGGTGCTGGAGGCGGGGACCGCCGCCGAACCGGTGATCAGCGCCCTGCTGGCTCGCATCGTGGCGGCCCTGTGACCGCGGCCGCGACCCCGCAAGGCGGAGACGTTCTGGCACGTGCCCAGCAATGGCTCGATCAGGATCCGGACCCCCAGACCCGCGCCGAATTGCAGGAGCTGATCGCCGCCTCGGCAACCGAGGCGGGTCTGGCGGCCCTGGCTGCGCGCTTCGCCGGTCGCCTCGCCTTCGGTACCGCCGGGCTCCGGGGTGAACTCGGTGCCGGGCCGCTGAGGATGAACCGGGTATTGGTCAGCCAGAGTGCCGTCGGGCTGGCGCGGTACCTGCGAAGCCGAAGCCCCGAGCGCACGCCGAGCGTGGTGATCGGTTACGACGGCCGGAAGAATTCGCGCATCTTCGCCGAGGACACTGCCGGCCTCATGGCGGGTGCGGGGATCCGGGCGATCCTGCTGCCCCGCCTGCTGCCCACTCCGGTGCTCGCCTTCGCCGTTCGGCACCTGGGCTGCGACGCGGGCGTGATGGTGACGGCCAGCCACAACCCCGCGCGGGACAACGGCTACAAGGTGTACCTGGGCGGCGAGGATCAGGGCTCGCAGATCGTCGGGCCGGCAGACTCCGCGATCGCCGCGTGCATCCTCGAGGTCGCGGAGACGGAACGGGTCCCCGCGCTGCCGCGCGACCACTGCGAACTGGCCGACGAGGAGGTGGTCGATGCCTACGTCCGAGCCACCGCCTCGGTCTCGCGAGGAGTGACCGGAAACCTTTCGTGGACCTACACGGCGATGCACGGCGTCGGCTGGGACACTCTCCGGCAGGTCCTCGATGCGGCGGGACTGCCGCAGCCGACGATCGTCGCCGAGCAGATAGCGCCGGATCCCGACTTTCCGACGGTCGCCTTCCCGAACCCGGAGGAGCCCGGCGCGCTCGATCTGGCCGTCGCGACGGCCCGCGCCAGCACCGCGGAGCTCATCGTGGCGAGCGACCCCGACGCTGACCGGCTGGCGGTCGCGATCCCGGATGACTCGGCGGCGGGCGGCTGGCGGCGGCTCAGCGGAAACGAGGTCGGCATCCTGCTCGGCGCCCGTGCGGCCGAGCGGGTGCGGGCGAGCGGCGGGACCGGCGTCCTGGCCTGCTCCCTGGTCTCCACCCCGGCCCTGCGCGCGATCGCCGAGGGTGCGGGGCTGGGATTCACCGAGACGCTCACCGGCTTCAAGTGGATCTCCCGCGCGCCCGGACTGTCGTTCGGTTTCGAGGAGGCCCTTGGCTACCTGGTGAACCCCGGAACCGTCCACGACAAGGACGGACTCTCGGCCGCGGTCGACTTCCTGGCGATGGTGCTGGAGCTGAAGGCGGCCGGCCGCAGCGTCGCCGACCGCCTCCGCGAACTCGATGGGCGAATCGGCGCCTTCGCCTCGTCGCAGGTCTCGGCGCGCTTCGACGACATCGCCGAGGTGCCCCGGATCATGGCGCGGATCCGCTCGGAGCTGCCGACCGAGCTGGGCGGGCATCCGGTCGAGTCGGTCGATGATTTCCAGGATGGCTTCGGCCCGTTCCCGCCGAACGACATCCTCCGGCTGTGGCTGGCCGGCGGATCGCGGGTGGTCATCCGGCCCAGCGGAACCGAGCCCAAACTCAAGGTCTACATCGACGCCGTGTCCACCGTCGGTGACGCGGCCGTGCGGCGTGCGAGCGCCGAGGCCGTGGTCGCCGAGCTCGCCGCCGCCGTCCGCACCCTCCTGAACCCCCCGTGAACCCCCCGTGAGTTGCGGACTTTTGGGGTTTGCGGGGCCGTTTTCGGCCCCGCAAACCCCAAAAGTCCGCAACTCACGTAAGGCGTTGGGGGGCGTGGGGGAGGGAGTCAGGCTTCGGTGAAGGCGGTGGAGATGCGGTCGGCGAGTTCCTCGCGTTCCTCGAGGGGCAGGAAGGCGACCTCGGCGGCGTTGAGCTGGAAGATCTCCAGGTCGGTCAGGTCGTAGGCGAAGGCGTCGACCAGCAGCGACAGCTCCCGACTGATGCTGGTGGCGCTCATCAGCCGATTGTCGGGATTGACGGTCACCCGGAAGCCCAGCTGGTAGAGCAGGTCGAAGGGGTGGTCGGCGATTTCGTCGCCCCACTGTTCGACCGCGCCGGTCTGCAGGTTGGACGACGGCGAGAGTTCGAGGGCGATCTGCCGGTCGCGCACCCACTGCGCGAGCGGGCCGAGGCTGACGAAGCTGGCCTCCTCGTCCTCCTGCTCGACGCGGATGTCCTCGGCGATGCGCACACCGTGGCCGAGGCGCAGTGCCCGGCCGTCGAAGAGCGCGCCGGCGATGCTGGCCAGCCCATCGCCTTCGCCGGCGTGCACCGTGACGGGCAGGTATTCGCGGGCCAGCAGGTCGAATGCTTCGCGGTGCAGGCTGGCGGGGAAACCCGCCTCCGCACCGGCGATGTCGAATCCGACGACGCCGCGTTCCCGGTGCCGGAGTGCCAGCTGGGCGATCTCGACACCCCGATCGGCGTGTCGCATCGCGGTGACCAGCTGGCCGATCCTGATCCGACCTCCCGCCAGCCGCACGTCCTCGATGCCCTGCTCGATGCCCTCCTGCACGGCTTCGACGCTCTGGTCGAGCGACAGGCCGCGACTGAGGTGCTGTTCCGGAGCCCAGCGGATCTCGCCGTAGATCACGCCGTCCGCGTGCAGGTCGACCACGAACTCACGGGCCACCCGAGCCAGCCCCTCCCTGGTCTGCATCACCGCGGTGGTGACGTCGAAGGTCTCCAGATAGCTCGGCAGCGAGCCGGCGTGCGCCTTGGAGCTGAACCATTCCGCGAGTGCGGCGGCATCGGGCCGGGGCGGGGTGTAGCCGATCATGTCGGCGAGTTCGATGATCGTCTGCGGTCGCAGGCCGCCGTCGAGATGGTCGTGCAGGGAGATCTTGGGCAGCGCGGTGATGCTGACGCCGTCGGGCATCACGAACTCGGGAGCGGTCATGGTGCCAATCTACTAGCGTTGGGCGCATGGCATCGGACGCTCCCCTCGGTTCACCGGCGCTCCACCGGCTCTGCCGTGGGGACCGATGATGAGTGTCGTCGTGCTCGGTTCCTTGAACGCCGACCTCACGGTTCAGGTCGCCGAACTGCCCCGTCCGGGCCAGACGGTGGCCGGCAGCGACCTGATCATCCTGCCCGGCGGAAAGAGCGCGAACCAGGCGGTAGCGGCCGCGCGATCGGGCGCCCGGGTCCGACTGGTCGGCGCCGTGGGTGAGGATGCCAACGGCGAGATCCTGCTGGCGGCGGTGACGGAGGCGGGGGTCGACGCGAGCGGGGTCCGCCGCGTCCCCGGTGTACCCACCGGCACGGCGCTGATCGCCGTGGACCGGCGCGCGGAGAACACCATCATCGTCTCCCCGGGCGCCAACGCGCACTGTTCCCCCGGTCAGGCGGAGGCCCTCGAACTCGGGCCGGATGACGTGCTGTGCCTGGCGCTCGAGGTGCCGATCGAGACGGTCGTCGCCGCCGCCGAACGGGCGCGCGCGCTGGGGGCAAGCGTCATTCTCAATGCCTCGCCGCTGGGTACCGTCCCGGCCGGGCTGCGTGCCGCCGCCTCGGTCCTGGTGGTCAACGCCGGGGAAGCGGAGACCCTGTTCGGAATCGGGTCAAACGATCTGCAGGGGGATGCGCGCCGCGCCGGAGCGCTGCTCGCGGGCGCCGGCATCGCCCGCGCTGTGGTCACGCTCGGCTCGGCAGGTGCGATCGTCTTCGACGGCGCGGTGACCCGGATCGCGCCGACGCCGGTGCGGGCGATCGACACCACCGGCGCGGGCGACGCCTTCACCGGGGCGCTGGCGGCGCGCATCTCCGCGGGCGATGGGCTGCTCGCCGCGGCCCGCGTCGCCTCCCGCTACGCCGCCGCCACGACGACGAGCGCGGGCGCTCAGGCCTCGTACCCGCAGCTCGACGCGATCGAGGAGCGCCTCACGCCGCCCCCGCCGATCGAGTAGGCCGGCACGACACGTGCGCCGATCGAACGGCGCGCAACGCGTATCGAGATCCGCCCGCCTGGTTTCGGTACGGCGCCGCGCGCCTGCTCAACCGGCGGCGGCGATGCGATCGGCGATCAGCGGAACGGGCGTGTAGGCGTCGGCGGGGCCGATCGTCCAGGCGCCTTCGAGGGCCTCGAGGGCTCGCTCGAATCGGTCCGGCTCATCGGCGCTGAGCGTGAACAGCGGCTGCCCGGCGGTCACGGCGTCACCGGGCTTGGCATGCAGATCGATGCCCGCAGCGTGCTGCACCGGATCCTGCTTGCGGGCCCGTCCCGCCCCCAGGCGCCACGCCGCGATGCCGAACGGCAGAGCGTCCTGCCGGATGAGCACCCCCGACGCCGCTGCGGTGACGAGCATGGTGTGCTCGGCGACCGGCAGTGCCGCGGTCGGGTCGCCGCCCTGCGCGCGGATCATCGCACGCCAGCGGTCCATGGCCCGGCCGTTGTGCAGCGCGGGCTCGACATCCGCATCGGGCTGGCCGGCGGCAGCGAGCATCTCGCGCGCGAGCGCGATGGTGAGTTCCACGACATCGGCGGGACCGCCGCCGGCGAGCACCTCGAGAGCTTCCCGCACCTCGTTGGCATTGCCGATCGCGCGCCCGAGCGGCTGGTTCATGTTCGTCAGCAGTGCCACCGTCTGCACGCCCGCATCCGTTCCGATGTCGACCATGGTGCGGGCGAGTTCTCGGCTGCGGTCGATGTCGTGCATGAAGGCGCCGGAGCCGAACTTGACGTCCAGGATCAGCGCCGAGGTGCCCTCCGCGATCTTCTTGCTCATGATCGAGGAGGCGATCAGTGGAATCGCCTCGACGGTGCCGGTGATATCGCGCAGCGCATAGAGCTTGCCGTCGGCGGGGGCGAGGCCGCTGCCGGCGGCGCAGACGACCGCGCCGACCTCGCGCAACTGGGCGTAGAACTCGTCGTTGCTGAGCGCCGCCCGCCAGCCCGGGATCGACTCGAGCTTGTCGAGGGTGCCGCCGGTGTGGCCGAGGCCGCGCCCCGAGAGCTGCGGAACCGCGACACCGAAGCTGGCCACGAGGGGCGCGAGCGGCAGGGTGATCTTGTCCCCCACTCCCCCGGTCGAATGCTTGTCGACCGTGCGCTTGCCGAGTCCGTCGAAGTTCATCCGCTCGCCCGAGGCGATCATCGCCATCGTCAGGTCGCGGATCTCGCGCCGGTCCATGCCGTTGAGCAGGATCGCCATCGCCATGGCGGCCATCTGCTCGTCGGCGACGTAGCCGCGGGTGTAGGCGTCGATCAGCCAGTCGATCTCGGCGGTGGAGAGGGCGCCGTGGTCGCGCTTGGTGCGGATCAGGTCGACGGCATCGAAGCTCTCAGCCACGGTACTCGTCCAGCTGCCGCGGGCCGAAGGCGTCCGGCAGCACCTCGTCGATGGTTCTGATCCCGCTGACGGTCTGCAGGACCATTCCCGGCGCCGAGTGCTCGTAGAGCAGTTGACGACAGCGCCCGCACGGCATCAGCGCCTCGCCGTGCCCGTCAACGCAGCTGAAGGCCACCAGGCGTCCGCCGCCGCTGATGGCCAGCGCCGAGATCAGTCCGCACTCGGCACACAGGCCCACGCCGAAGGAGGCGTTCTCCGAGTTGCAGCCGACCACGATCCGGCCGTCGTCGACGAGCGCGGCCGCACCGACCGGGAAGTTCGAATACGGCGCGTAGGCATGACCCATGGCCTCGATCGCGGCGTCACGCAGTGCCGTCCAGTCGATCTGCACGAGCTACTCCTTGCTGTAGGCTTTGCCGGCAGCGGCCGGGCCGACCGCCTTGCCGACCAGCACGGCGACCGCGATCAGCGTGACCAGGTACGGGGTCATCGCGATCAGGTCCGGCGGGATCGGCGAGCCGACCTGCCCGGCCCAGATCCGGAAGTTCCGCGAGAATCCGAAGAGCAGCGCCGCCATCGCCGCCATCCACGGGTTCCACCGCCCGAGGATGACGCAGGCCAGAGCGATGAAGCCCTGCCCGGCGCTCATCTCGCGCACGAATGCGCCGACGGAGCCGAGGGTCAGCGCCGCGCCTCCCAAACCGGCAATAGTGCCGGCGAGGGTGACCGTCCAGAACCGGGTCCGGTTGACGTTGATGCCGACGCTGTCCGCGGCCAGCGGGTGCTCGCCGAGCGCCCGGATGCGCAGGCCCCAGCGGGTCTTGAACAGCACGAACCAGACCAGCGGAACCAACACGAACATCACGTAGGTGGTGATGCGCTGGTCGAAGAAGACCGGGCCGATCACCGGGATGTTCGAGAGCCCGGGGATCGCCAGGCGCGGCAGCGTACCCGGGAAGTTCCACTCCCGGCTGTTGCCGGAGAGCACTGCGGAGTAGAAGAAGTTCGTCAGGCCGATCACCAGGCCGTTGAGCACGACGCCGATGACGATCTGGTCGACGAAGTACCTCATCGAGAAGGCGGCGAGAACCATCGAGACCAGTGCCCCGCCGATCATCGCCGCGAACAAGCCGACGGCCAGTGAACCCGTGATGCTGGCGGCGACCGCCGAGACGAAGGCGCCGGCCAGCAACTGGCCTTCGATGGCGATGTTCACAACGCCGACCCGTTCGCCGATGACCCCGGCGAGGGAACCGAAGATGACCGCGGTGGAGAGGGCGATCGTGCCCGTCAGCAGGAAGACCACGGGCACGTTGTGGCCGGCTCCGACGTTGGCCAGCAGGCTGGCCATGAAGAGCAGGCCGGCGATGATCATCATCCAGAGCGGGGTCGCCGCGCGGCGTCGGGCGAGCAGGAACGACCAGACACTGAGAATGAGCATCAGGATGCCCGCGACCAGTCCCAGGGCGCTGGCCTGCACCGACATCGCGGGCAGCACGATGACGTCGCCGGCGTCGCTCCAGACGAACCTCGATTGCTCGGTGCTCCCCATAATGCCGAAGAAGAGGACCGTGATGACCGCCAGGATGCTCAGGACGATCGCCGTCTTCCAGTTGCGCGGCGGCGCCGCCGTGACGACGGGGTGTTCGATAGTGGTCGTCACTGGCTCGATCCCTTCTCTGTCTGCCCGCGCTCTCGCTTGGCTCCCACCGGCTTGGCCGAGGCGACGTGCGGCGGGGGCAGTCGGAAGATCGCTCGGACCAGAGGGGGAGCGGCGACGAAGAGCACGATCAGTCCCTGGATCACCACCAGGATCTCCGGTGCCACATCGGCGACCTGCATGGCCGGACCACCCGCCTTCATGGCGCCGAAGAGCAGGCCGGCCAGCAGCACACCGCCCGCGGTGCTGCCGCCGAGGAGGGCGACGGTGATGGCGTCGAAACCGATCCCCGAGTCGATGCTTGGTGAGAAGCTGCCCTCGCGCCCGAGCGCCTGGTTGACGCCGGCGAGGCCGACGAAGAGCCCCGAGAACACCATCGCGAGGACGTAGATGCGCTTGACGTTGATGCCCGCGACTCCCGCCGCCTCGGCGTTCAAGCCGACGGCACGCATCCGGAAGCCGACCGTCGATCGCTCCATCAGCCACCAGAAGACCACGACGGCGACCAGGGCGAGGATGAAGCCGAGGTGCAGGTCATAACGATCGCCGAGCAGCTTCGGCAGTTGCGCCGTCACATCCGGCGGCATGGTCGTGGGGTTCCTGTCCAGTGAGTCGCCGTGCAGGATCGGAGTTCGCATCAGGTAGGTGATCAGACTGATCGCGACGTAGTTGAGCATGATCGTGACGATCACCTCATGGGCGCCCGTCTGCGCCTTCAGGAATCCGACGATACCGGCCCACAAGGCGCCGCCGAAAAGTCCGAACAGGATCGCAACCAGCAGGTGCAGCCCGAAAGGCAGGTGCAGCTGGAAGCTCGCCCAGGCGGCGAAGGCCGCACCCATCAGCAGCTGTCCGGTGCCGCCGATGTTGAACATTCCGGTGCGGAAGCCGACGGCGACACCCAGACCCGCCGCGATCAGCGGGCCGGAGAAGCGCAGGGTCTCGGTCAGCGGGCGGAAGGCGGCGATGGTGCTGCGCGCCTCGTAGTTGTAGATCGAGCCGCGGAAGAGCGCCGAATAGGCGTTGATGACGGCGTTCCAGGCGGCACTGAGCGTGTCGAGCGGACGGTCGAAGAGATAGGCCGCCGAATGGATCACGGCCTCGTTGGTCACGATGATCAGGATCGAGCCGGCCACGAAGGCGAGAAGGATGGCCAGCAGGGTGCGAACGATGCCCCCGGAGAGGATGTCCCGGATCAGCGCGTTCGACCGGGACGGTTCGGGAACGGGGGCCGACGGGGGCGCCGTGGTCACTGAGTCGGTCATTCGGTTATCCCCGCCATCAGCTTTCCGAGAACCGGTTTCGACGTGCCGCCCGGCACGATGTCGATGATGCGACCGCGGTACATCACGGCGATCCGATCGGCCAGCGCCAGAACCTCGTCCAGCTCGGTCGAGACGATCACGACGGGGATACCGGCGTCGCGCACCGCGACGATCCGCTCGTGGATGAACTCTACCGAGCCCACATCGACCCCGCGGGTGGGCTGCGAGGCGACGAAGAGCCTGAGGTCCCGGGAGAGCTCCCGAGCCAGCACCACCTTCTGCTGATTGCCGCCCGAGAGCCGATCGGCGATCGTCGTCGCGGACGGGGTGCGGATGTCGAACTCGCTGATCGCCGTGTCGGCGAAGCTGTCTCGATACCCCGCGTCCACCGAGAGGCGCTTGGTGAACGGGCCGCGGAAGCTGCGGTCGAGCATCAGGTTCTCGGCGACGGTGAAGCCACCGACCAGACCATCGCTCTGGCGATCCTCGGGAATATAGCCGACGCCCGCATCCAGGATCGCCCGCACGCTCAGTCCGACGAGCTCTCTGCCGGCGAGCTTGATCGAGCCGAAGGTTCTGGGATGCAGACCGAGCAGGGCCTCAGCCAGTTCCGTCTGGCCATTGCCCTGCACGCCGGCGATCGCGAGGATCTCGCCGGCCCTGACCGAGAACGACACGCCATCGAGCAGCACGAGGCCGAATGGATTGAACACGGTCAGATCCCGCACCACCAGCACATCGTCCCCGGGAGTGGCGGGCTTCTTGTCCACCGTCAGGTCGACGTCGCGGCCGACCATCATCGTGGCCAGTTCCTGGGCCGTGGTCGTGGGCGGGACCGAGCCGACGACTCTGCCGAGCCGGATCACGGTGATCGTGTCTGCCACCGCCTGGACTTCCCGAAGCTTGTGGGTGATGAAGACGATCGAGGTGCCCTCTGCGGCGAGCTGCCGCATGGTGTCCATCAGTTCGTCGGTCTCCTGCGGGGTCAGCACCGCAGTCGGCTCATCGAGTACCAGCACCCTGGCATCGCGAGAGAGCGCCTTGATGATCTCGACCCGCTGCTGCAGACCGACGGGGAGATCCTGGACGAGAGCGTCCGGGTCGAGTTCGAAGCCGAATTTCGCGGAGATGTCCCGAACCAGCTGCCTCGCGGCCGGCAGATCGAGCACGCCGCCGAACCGGGTGGGTTCGCGACCGAGCATGACGTTCTCGGCAACCGTGAACACCGGGATGAGCATGAAATGCTGGTGGACCATGCCGATGCCGGCGGCCATCGCCTCGCCGGGGCCCTTGAAGGTGACCGGCTTGCCGTCGAGCAGGATCTGGCCCTCATCGGCGTGGTAGAGCCCGTAGAGCACATTCATCAGGGTGGACTTGCCGGCACCGTTTTCGCCCAGAAGACTGTGGATCTCGCCCGACTCAACAGTGAGGTCGATGTGATCATTGGCCACCAGGGCGCCGAAGCGTTTGGTGATGCCACGGAGTTCAAGTTTCATGGTGCTCCGATTCTGTCAGCACGCACACGTCGAGCCAAACAGCTCGCCGGGGTGGGCCTGCCACCCCGGCGAGTGTTTGCATTCCTTGCGGTGCGCGTCAGGAAGCGGGGACCGGCACGATGTCTCCATCGATGATGCCGGCCTTGAGCTCCTCGAGCTTGGCCTTCAGTTCGTCCGAGACCTTGCTGTCGAAGACGCCGAATTCGCTGAGCGCGGTTCCGTCGTTCTCCAGGGTGCCGACGTAGGCATCAACCGAGAACTCTTCGCCGGCGACCATCGAGTCGATGACGTCGAACACGGCCTGGGTCATCCGCTTCTCGACCGAGGTCAGCACGAGGTCGGCGTACTCGGGCGAGGTGACGGCGACGTTCTTGTCGACACCGAGGAAGACCACGTCCTTGCCGGAGTCCTTGATGGCCTCGGCGGTCGCGCTGAACAGTCCACCGGCGACCGGGAAGATGACGTCAGCACCCTCGGCGATCTGACCGGCACTGATCGACTTGGCGCCCTCGGTGTCACCGAAGGAGAGCACCGGGTCGGTGAAGGTGCCGGTGCCGGCGATCGGGTCGCGGCCGAGAACGGTGACAACGGTCCCCGTCTCCTCCTCGTACGCCTTGGCGCCGTAGTAGAAGCCGTCCATGAAGCTGGTCACGGCCGGAATGTCGAGTCCGCCGTAGGTGCCGATGACCTTGGTGGTCGAGTACGCGGCGGCCAGATAGCCGGCGAGGTAGCTGGACTGGTCCATCGCGTAGGTGATGGGCTTGAGGTTGGTCTGGCCCTGGTTCCAGCCGTCGATCCAGACGAAGTGGCTGTCCGGGTTGTCGTCCGCGACGGTGAAGATCGTGTCGTTGAGGGAGAAGTTGAAGCCGACCGCGAAGGTGACATCACAACCCGCGTCGACCATCTGGGCCAGGTTCGGGGCGAAGTCCTCGGTCGAGCCCGACTCGGCTTCCTTGGTCTGGACGCCCAGTTCGTCCTTCGCCTTGATCAGGCCATCGTAGGCCGCCTCGTTGAAGCTCTTGTCGTTCCAGCTGCCCTCGTCGGATACGGCGCAGGCCAAGAAGTCGACGCCGTCGGCGGCGGTGTCGTCTGCGGGTGCTGTTGCACAGCCGGCGAGCACGATGCCCGCGGCGCTGATCAGCGCAATGCCGGCGAGGCCGCGCTTTCGAGTGAACCTTTTCACGGTGATTTCCTCCAGATGTGATTGCCCAGCAATTCGACCGGTTTACCACGAAAGATTACCGGGCTCGGCGTGCCGCACCGCAAGGGCGGGGGTGTTCGTGCCCGATACGTTACAAATCCGCGATAGCCGGGAAATGTTTCGGAAATGCACGGCCACGGATGAGCATTCAGAGGCCGCCGACATACTCTCTTGGCGGAATCGTCCGCCGGCCCAGCAGTTCCCTGAGATGGCCGAAGAAGCCGTCCGCATCGATCGCCTCGATCACCGTCGCGTTGTCCGGGAGGCCGTGCACGCCCCAGGACATCGCGGAATAGCCGAGGGTCAGCGGGGAGGCGGTTTCGATGTCGACCGCATATCGGGCGCGCGCGGTGATCAGCTCGGGGTGCAGCAGAAGGCTCACGGTCAGTGAATCCGGATGCGTCGACCCGGGGATGCCTACGCTCTCATCGAAAGCGAGGGTGCTTCGGCAGACCCGGACGAAGAAGCGGGCCAGCGGCGTGCCGATCGCCTCGATCTCGGCCAGCTGCGCCCGGCTGAAGACGGCATCGTTCAGGGTCAGCGGGGTCCACGGAATCACCGTGATGTCGAAACCGGCGCGGAACACCGTCCTGGCCGCCTCCGGGTCGACGTAGAAGTTGAACTCGGCCGCCGCGGTGATGTTGCCGCGGGCATTGTTGGTTCCGCCCATGATGTACAGCGCCTTGACATTGCCGACGAATTCCGGGTCTTTTTCGACAGCCAGCGCGATGTTGGTCAGCGGGCCGATGCAGACGATCGTCAGGGCGCCCGGTTGCTCGGCGGTGAGGCGGATCAGGGCGTCCACCGCGTGCTCGGACTGCGACTCGAGCCCCGAGACGTCCATGGACAGACCGCCCGCGCCGTCACCGTGGACGTTCTCTGCCGACACCCAGTCCCGCACCATCGGTCGCCGCGAACCGAGGTAAAGGGGCACGCTGCCGATTCGGTCAGCGACGTTCAGGGTCATCCACGCGTTGAGGACCTGGCGCTCGAAGCCGACGTTGCCGGCCACCATGGTCACCGCCCTCAGGTCGGCGAGCGGGTCGAGCAGGCCGACCAGCAAGGCGATGCAGTCATCCTGCGCGGTATCGGTGTCGAGGATGAACGGGATCGACATGGTCAGAGCACGGACTCGAGGCCCGAGTGGCCGAGCTCCTCGACGAGCGCCTTGACCTCCTGGGCATGCTCGGAGGTCGTCACCAGCAGAGCATCGGGAGTGTCGACGATGACAATGTTCTCCATGCCGATCACACCGATCACCCGGTCGGTCTCGGAGATGACGAGCCCGTTGCTCTCGAGCCCGCGCACCCGGTCAGAACCGCCGAGTACGACGATCTGCTTGCGCCCCACAGCCGAGTTCAACTGCGAGATGGTCGCGAAGTCGCCGACGTCGTGCCAGGAGAAGTGACCGGGGATCACCGCGAGCATGCCGTCGGCGGCTGCCGGCTCCGCAACGGAGTAGTCGATCGCGATCTTGGTCAGCCCAGGCCAGACCGCAGCCCTGACCCGATCGCGGTCAGGCGTGTCCCACGCGTCGGCGATCTCGTCGATGCCGGCGACCAGCTCGGGTTCACTGGCGCGCATCTGCTCGAGCAGCAGATCCGCCCGCGCCACGAACATGCCCGCGTTCCACAGGTAGTCGCCGCTGCGAACGTAGTCGTTGGCGAGCTGCTGGTTCGGCTTCTCCACGAAGGCGTCGGCTTTGAGCACGGTCCCGTGGGTGCCCACATTGAGCTCCTCGGTCGTGTGGATGTAGCCGAAACCGGTCGCCGGCTCGGTCGGTGTGATGCCGATCGTGACGATGTAGCCCTTGTCGGCGACACTGACCGCCTGGCGGACCGCCTGCCCGAAAGCAGCGGAGCCGCGCACGACGTGGTCGGCATGGAAGGAGCCGATGATCACGCCGGGTTCGCGTCGCGTGAGCACGGCGGCCGCGAGTCCGATCGCGGCGGAGGAATCGCGCTGCTCGCTCTCGAGGATGAGGTTCGAATCCTCCAGCTCCGGCAGCTGCTCGTGCACGACCATCGCGTGCGCCTCGCCTGTCACCACGACGATCCGCTGCGCGCTGGACAAGGCCGCCAGTCGCTGCCAGGTGTCGCGCAGCAGGCTCTCGCCCGAACCACTCAGATCGTGCAGAAACTTGGGGGCGGCAGCGCGGGACAACGGCCAGAGCCGGGAGCCGACCCCGCCGGCCGGGATGATGCTGTAGAAACGGTCGATCGGATTCGGCGCTGGCGACATGGCTCCAAGGTTAGCCGGAGCATTTCGGTTCGGGCCGAGACACGGCGCAGGCGGCGAGAAGTGCATCGGCGCGATTAAACCGGGAATAGACTGGGAGAAATTTTCCTTCACCGCGTTCGTCGGCGCTTTCCTGACAACGCTTGACCGAGGAGGGGCTTGTGCCGAAGAAGTCAGAAGGGGTGACGGTGTCTCGCGCACCGGCCGGCACCCTGTACCGGGGCCGAGAGGGCATGTGGTCCTGGGTTCTGCATCGGATAGCCGGTGTGGCGATCTTCTTCTTCCTGATCGAGCACGTCCTCTCGACATCACTGGTCAGGATCAGTCCCGAGGCGTACAACGCGGTGATCGGCTCCTACAAGAGCCCGCTGGTGGGCCTTGCCGAGGTCGGACTCGTCGCCGCCGTCACCTTCCATGCCTTCAACGGCATCCGGATCATCCTGATCGACTTCTGGTCCAAGGGCGCCAAGTACCAGAGAGTGATGTTCTGGATCGTGATCATCCTCTCCATCATCGTGATGGCCGGTTTCACCCCCCGCCACCTGATCAACGTGTTCAGCGAGGTGGGCTGATGTCCACGGCAGTCGAGTCCCCCCGGTCTCCCTACATCCGCCCGGCCCGCGGCAAGCGCAGGTTCAACATGGAGAAATGGGCATGGCTCTACATGCGCATCTCCGGGGTGATCCTGGTCTTCCTGATCTTCGGGCACCTTTTCGTCAACCTGATGCTCGGCGACGGCATCAAAGCCGTCGACTTCGCATTCGTGGGGGGCAAGTGGTCGAGCCCGTTCTGGCAGATCTGGGATCTGCTGATGCTCTGGCTCGCCCTGATCCACGGCAGCAACGGCATGCGCACCCTGATCAACGACTACGTGACCCGGCCGGCGACCGCGAGAGCGCTCAAGTTCGGCCTTGCGGGAATCGCGGCGCTGCTGATCCTGTTGGGCACTCTGGTGATCTTCACCTTCGATCCCTGCCCGGTCGGGGTCGACCCGAGCCTGATAGCCGATTTCTGTACCGCCAACTGAAGAGAAAACTGACGCGTGAGCACCGATAGCCCTGAAGAAGTAGTCATCAAGAACGGCGTGCACTACCACCAGCACGACATCGTGATCGTGGGAGCGGGGGGTGCGGGCATGCGCGCGGCGATCGAAGCCGGGCCGCACGCAAGCACCGCCGTGATCTCCAAGCTCTACCCGACTCGCAGCCACACCGGGGCGGCGCAGGGCGGCATGGCCGCGGCGCTCGCGAACGTCGAGGAGGACAACTGGGAGTGGCACACCTACGACACCGTCAAGGGCGGCGACTACCTGGTTGACCAGGACGCCGCCGAGATCCTGGCGAAAGAGGCCATCGACGCCGTCCTCGACCTGGAGAAAATGGGCCTGCCCTTCAACCGGACACCGGACGGCAGGATCGACCAGCGGCGGTTCGGCGGGCACACCCGGGAACACGGCAAGGCTCCGGTTCGCCGGGCCTGCTACGCGGCGGACCGCACCGGGCACATGATCCTGCAGACCCTGTACCAGAACTGCGTCAGGCTCGGCATCAACTTCTTCAACGAGTTCTACGTGCTTGATCTGGTCATGACGGAGGTGACCGCCGAGGACGGCACCGTGTCTGAGCGGCCGTCCGGCGTCGTCGCCTACGAGCTGGCGACCGGCGACTTGCACGTGTTCCAAGCCAAGGCCATCATCTTCGCCACGGGAGGCTTCGGCAAGATCTTCAAAACCACCTCGAACGCCCACACGTTGACGGGGGACGGCGTCGGCATCATCTGGCGCAAGGGCCTGCCCCTGGAGGACATGGAGTTCTACCAGTTCCACCCGACCGGGCTGGCCGGCTTGGGGATCCTGCTCTCGGAGGCGGCGCGCGGCGAGGGGGCGATCCTCCGCAATGCCAGCGGTGAACGTTTCATGGAGCGGTACACACCCACCCTGAAAGACCTGGCCCCGCGCGACATCGTTTCCCGGTCGATGGCGACGGAGATCCGGGACGGCCGCGGCGGCGGGCCGAACAAGGACTACCTCTACCTCGACATCACGCACTTGTCCCCGGAGGTGATCGACGAGAAGCTGCCGGACATCACCGAATTCGCGCGCACCTATCTCGGCGTCGAGCCCTACACCGAGCCCGTGCCCGTGCTGCCGACCGCGCACTACGCGATGGGCGGGATACCGACCAACACAGATGCCGAGGTGCTGCGCAGCAACACCGAGGTCGTGCCGGGCCTTTACGCCGCGGGCGAATGCGCCTGCGTGAGCGTGCACGGATCGAATCGGCTCGGCACGAACTCGCTGCTGGACATCAACGTCTTCGGCAAGCGGGCGGGCAGCAACGCCGTCACGTACGTGCAGACGGCGGACTGGGTGCCGCTGCCCGAGGATCCGGCCGGCGGCGTGCGCGCCATTCTCGACGGCGTGCGCGGCGGAGACGGCACCGAGCGGATCTCCGCCATCCGCAAGGAACTCCAGGATTCGATGGACCGCAACGCGCAGATCTTCCGCACGGACGAGTCGTTGCAGGAGGTCACGGAGCTGATTGAACAACTTCGCGCCCGGTACCGGAACATCAGCATCCAGGACAAGGGCAAGCGCTACAACACCGACCTGCTCGAGGCGGTCGAGCTGGGATTCCTGCTCGACCTCGCCGAGGTGCTCGTCTACTCGGCGCGCAACCGCAGAGAGAGCCGCGGCGGGCACATGCGAGAGGACTTCCCGGAGCGCGACGACGAGAACTTCCTCGTTCACACCATGGCATACCGCATCGGGGATCCGGAGTCAGCGGCCGCGGGCGATCACATCAGACTCGATTGGAAACCAGTCGTCATCACCAACTACACGCCGATGGAGAGGAAGTACTGATGAGTAGCGCTGTGATGGAGGGCAATCCCGCGTCCCCCGAGGCTCTGCAGCCGTTCACCGTCACCCTGATCATCCGTCGTTTCGACCCCGAGGTCGACGCGGAGCCGCGCTGGCAGGACTTCGACGTCGAGATGTACCCGACGGACCGCATCCTCGACGCCCTGCATCGGATCAAATGGGAGCAGGACGGCTCGCTCTCATTCCGCCGCTCCTGCGCGCACGGCGTCTGCGGCTCCGACGCCATGCGCATCAACGGCCGCAACCGCCTGGCCTGCAAGACGCTCATCAAGGACCTCGACGTCACCCAGCCGATCTACGTGGAGGCGATCAAGGGTCTGCCTCTGGAGAAGGACCTGATCGTGGACATGGAGCCGTTCTTCGCTTCCTACCGCGATGTCCAGCCGTTCCTGCAGTCCGCCTCCTCCCCGGCCGATGGCAAGGAGAGAATCCAGTCGGTGGCGCAGCGCGAGAGGTTCGACGACACCACCAAGTGCATCCTGTGCGCGGCATGCACCTCGAGCTGCCCGGTGTTCTGGACGGACGGCCAGTACTTCGGGCCCGCCGCGATCGTCAACGCGCACCGCTTCATCTTCGATTCCCGCGACGAGGCGTCGTCGGTGCGCCTGGACATCCTCAACGACAAGGAGGGCGTCTGGCGCTGCCGCACGACCTTCAACTGCACGGAGGCGTGCCCGCGCGGCATCCAGGTCACCCGCGCGATCGCGGAGGTCAAGCAGGCACTGCTCACCGGGCGCGTCTGAGTCCCCCGCACCCCCCTCGCTGCACCCCCCGCCTCGCCGCACCCGCCCCCGCCGCCGCACCCGCCTCCCCCCGCCGCCGCACCCGCCGCCTCGCCGTGCTGGGTTTCGCGACCCATGCTGTGTCGCGCACCAGCGCATGCGTCGCAGAATCCAGCACGGCCGAGTGGCGGCGTCCGGGGTGGCGGGGCGGCGTCCGGGGTGGCGGGGCGGCGTCCGGGGTGGCGGGGCCGGCGCCCGGCGGCGGCGGGGCGGCGGCGCGGGGGCGGACGGCGGCGCGGAGCCGGCGGGGTCACCTCCGGATCGGAGGGCAGCCGGCACTGACTAAACTCGGAGAGTGGCCACCAAACTGCGCATCGCCTCCGTCAATGTCAACGGCATCCGCGCGGCGTACCGCAAAGGGATGGGCGACTGGCTGGAGTCCAGCGGCGCCGACATCGTGGCCATCCAGGAGGTCCGGGCCGAGACCAGTGACCTGACCGCCCTGCTCGGCGGGGATTGGAATGTGCTGCACGACGCCGCAACCGCCAAGGGACGCGCGGGGGTCGCGATCGCGAGCCGTGACCGGGCGGCGATCCACCGGGTCGCCATCGGCGCGGATGACTTCGACAGCGCCGGGCGCTGGCTGGAAGCCGAGTACGAGGTCGGCGGCTCCGTCGTGACGCTGGTCAGCGCCTACGTGCACTCGGGCGAAGTCGGCACGCCCAAGCAGATCGAGAAGTACCGGTTCCTCGATGCCATGACGACCAGGCTGCGCGAGCTGGCCGTGTCGTCCCCGCTCGCCGTCGTCGTCGGCGACCTCAACGTCGGCCACCGGGAGCTTGACATCAAGAACTGGCGCGGCAATCGGAAGAACGCCGGTTTCCTGCCAGAGGAGCGCGCGTACTTCGACCGCTTCTTCGGGCCCGTCGGCCAGAGCGTGACCGGCGTCGACGGATCGGTCGGCGAGGGGCTCGGCTGGGTCGATATCGGTCGTCGCTTCGCCGGTGAGGTCGAGGGACCGTACACGTGGTGGAGCAACCGGGGCCAGGCGTTCACGACCGACACCGGCTGGCGCATCGACTACCAGATCGCCACCCCGGCACTGGCGGGGATGGCCGTCGACTACCGGGTGGACCGCGCTGCGGACTACGGCGCACGATTCAGCGACCACGCACCGGTCATCGTCGACTACCTGATCTGATTCCCAGGACAAGGACACCATGAACCCCGTCGTCTTCTCCGGCATGCAGCCCTCCAGCGGATCCCTGCACCTGGGCAACTACCTGGGCGCCCTGACCAATTGGGTCTCGATGCAGGAGCAGTACCGAGCCTTCTACTGCGTTGTCGATCTGCACGCGATCACCAGCACCTACACCCCGGCGGAGTTGCGGGAGCGCACCCGGACGACGGCCGCACAATTCCTCGCCGCGGGGATCGACCCGGCCAAGAGCACCCTGTTCATCCAGTCGCATGTGCCCGCCCACGCCGAGTTGGCCTGGGTTCTGAACACCATCACCGGCTTCGGCGAGGCCGGCCGGATGACCCAGTTCAAGGACAAGTCCCACCGCTTCGGCTCGGAGTCGACCTCGGTCGGCCTGTTCACCTACCCGGTGCTGATGGCGGCGGACATCCTGCTCTATCAGACCGATTCTGTTCCCGTGGGCGAAGACCAGCGCCAGCATCTCGAGCTGACCCGGGATCTCGCGGAGCGTTTCAACGCCCGGTTCGGCGAGACCTTCACCGTGCCCTCGGCCCTGATCCCCAGAGAAACCGCCAAGATCTACGATCTGCAGGAGCCGACGGCGAAGATGTCCAAGTCGGCCGCCAGCGAGGCCGGCCTGATCAACGTGCTCGATGACCCCGCCGTGACCCGGAAGAAGATCATGCGCGCGGTCACCGACGCGGACGGCGAGATCCGGTTCGACCAGGCGGCCAAGCCCGGCATCGCGAACCTGCTGACGATCTACTCAGCGCTCAGCGGGCAGAGTGTAGATGCCGTTGCGGGCATATATGCGGGCCGCGGGTACGGCGACCTGAAGAAGGGGCTGGTCGAGGTGGTGGAGGCCGCGCTCACCCCCGTGCGCCGGCGAACCCTCGAGCTGCTGGACGACCCGGCCGAGCTCGACCGGATGCTCGCGACGGGTGCGGCGGCGGCCAACGCCGTCGCCGAAGCGACCCTGGCCACCGTCTACGACCGCGTCGGCTTCCTGCCGAGGATGCGCTGATGCCCGTTGCGCTGACCCTGACCGGAGAGCGAGTGCTCCTGAACGCCGTGCTCGTCCGCGACAAGTACGCCGTTTATGAGTACTGCCAGGACGCTGCCATCCAGAACGGCATCACGATCCCGTCCCCCTACCAGCTGAAAGACGCCGACTACTTCGTCGGAGACTATGCGACGGCCGCCGATGAAGGTCGGGAGGTGACCCTGTGGGCGATTCGCTCCCCGGACGGCGGCAAACTCCGCGGGGCCATCGAGCTTCGCCACGACCGGGCGGCCGGAGCCAGCGTCGGCTTCTGGCTCGGCGCCGAGTTTCGGGGTGCAGGCATGATGACCGAGGCGCTCTCGCTGGTGCTCGACCACGCCCTCTCGAGCGGTATCCGTCGGATCAGCTGGTCGGCGATCGCGGGAAACGTGCCCTCGGCGATCGTCGCCCGCCGCAATGGTTTCAGTTTCGAGGGGGTGACCCGGCTCGGCGTGGTGTTCCGGACGGAACGTCATGACAGCTGGGAAGCCGGTTTCGTCGCCGGCGATGACCGCAGCCCCAAGGGCGGCTGGCCGGCAGAGGTCACGGGTGCCTGATTCTGCGCTCCCCGCGCCGGAGCACGCCCTGACAAGCCCGACGCGAGTGCGCGAACACGGTGCCGCGTGAGGACCCTGGTGATCATCCCCACATTCAATGAACGGGAGAACCTGGCCGAGACGGTGGTCCGGGTGCTGCGGGCGGTACCGTCCGCCGCGCTGCTGGTCGTGGACGACGGCAGCCCGGACGGCACCGGGGAGATCGCCGATCAGCTCGCTCGGGAGCACGAGCAGGTCCACGTGCTGCACCGCAGCCAGAAACGCGGACTCGGCGCCGCCTACCTCGCGGGTTTCCGTTGGGCTCTGGCCCGGGACTTCGACATCATCGTCGAAATGGATGCCGACGGCTCCCATTCGGCGGGGGAACTGCCCCGACTCCTCGATGCAGCCCGGGGTGCCGACCTGGTCATCGGCACCCGCTGGATGCCGGGAGGATCCGTGCTGAACTGGCCCGGATACCGCAGGGCGATCTCGCGTATCGGCACGGGATACGCGCGGATCCTGCTGCACTCGGGGCTTCGCGACATCACCAGCGGCTATCGGGCCTTCCGGACGGACGCCTTGCGCGCACTGGATTTGGATGCGATCACGTCTGAGGGCTACTGCTTCCAGATCGAGCTCGCCTGGCAGCTGGAGCGCGCTGAGGCGACGGTGACGGAGGTGCCGATCAGCTTCGTCGAGCGCAGCCGCGGGCGCTCCAAGATGACCACGGCGATCGTCGCTGAGGCACTCTGGAAGGTGACCTGCTGGGGACTTGCGGACAGAATGCGGGGCAGCCGGCGACCCCGGGAATAGCCTGCGGCTCGAACTGTTGAGTATGATCAGTACAGCAACAGTGCTCCGGGGTCGGTGAAAATCCGAACCGGCGGTGATAGTCCGCGAACTGTCCGGGACGAGAGTCCAGGGCGGTTGATCCGGTGAAATTCCGGAACCGACGGTGATGGGCTCGAAAAAGCCCGCAGTCCGGATGGGAGGAGACACTGGCGCATCCGCATCGCGGAGGCGTCGGCACTATCGTGCCTTTCCCCGGAGTCCGATCAGGAACCGGGATGAGAACTCAGCAGCCAGCAGCAGTCAGGGCCGCGATGCAGCGCGCCCTAGAACTGGCCGCCCTCGGTCCCGTCTGGGGCGCCAACCCTCGAGTGGGCTGCGTCATCCTGTCCCCGAGCGGCGAGCGTCTCGCGGAAGGCTGGCACCGCGGCGCGGGCACGGCCCACGCCGAGATCGACGCGCTGTCGAAGCTCGGCGGGAAGGCTCCGGGCGCGACCGTCGTGGTGACTCTGGAGCCCTGCAACCACACGGGGCGCACGGGACCGTGCGCCGAGGCACTGCTCGCCGCCGGTGTCGCCGAGGTCGTCTACGCCGTCGCCGATCCGGGCGGGAACTCGTCCGGGGGTGCCGCCCGATTGGCCGCGGCCGGGGTCACGGTCGACGCCGGACTACTGGCCGATCAGGCCGAGGAACTGCTGTTCGTGTGGCTGGCCGCGATGCGCAGGCAGCGCCCCTTCGTCACTGCGAAGTGGGGGTCCAGTCTGGACGGGCGGATCGCCGCACCGGACGGCAGCAGCCGGTGGATCACCGGCGAGGCGGCCCGGGTCGACGTGCACGAGCGCCGAGCCCTTGCTGATGCGATCCTCGTCGGCACCGGAACCGCCCTTGCCGACGACCCGAGCCTGACCGCCCGCGCCGCCGACGGTTCCCTGTTGGCACACCAGCCGCGGCCCGTCGTCGTCGGCCGGCGGCCACTGCCCGCCGATGCCCGGCTGCGCCAGCACCCCGCGGACGTGACCCAGCTGAGCGGGTCCCCCGCCGAGGTGCTCGCCCAGCTCTGGCAGCAGGACACCCGGCACGCCTTCATCGAGGGCGGGCCGACCCTGACCAGCGCCTTCATCGCCGCCGGTCTGGTCGACGAGTACCTGGTCTACCTGGCCCCCACCCTGCTCGGCGGCCCGAGAACGGCGACCGGTGACCTTGGCGTGACGACGATCGACACCGCCCTGCGGCTGAGCACGCGGGCCGTCCACCAGCTTGGCGACGACCTCCTGGTCATCGCCCGACCGAAGGAGAACTGATGTTCACGGGACTCATCGAGGAGCGCGGAGAGGTGATCGCCATCGAGCGCGCGGAGGACTCCGCCCGGATCACGGTGCGCGCGCCGCTGGTCGTGAGCGACTCGCAGCACGGCGCATCGATCAGCGTCAGCGGCGTCTGCCTGACCGTCGTCGACCAGGGGCCGGACTGGTTCAGCGCCGACGTGATGCGCCAGACCCTGGCCATGAGCGCGATCGGCGGCTACGCTGCCGGCCGCGCGGTCAACCTGGAGCGCGCCGCCCTGGTCGGCGACCGCCTCGGCGGACACATCGTGCAGGGCCACATCGACGGCACCAGCGTCGTGCTGGCGATCACCCCCGGTGAGGCGTGGCGGCTGCTTCGATTCAGCCTGAGCCCCGAGCTGGCCGCCCTGGTCACCGACAAGGGGTCCATCGCCGTCGACGGCGTCTCGTTGACGGTCTCCGCGGTCGGCGACGACTGGTTCGAGGTCTCCCTGATCCCGGAGACCCTTGCCGCAACGACGCTCGGGACGCTCACCGTGGGCGCGCCCGTCAACATCGAAACCGACATCCTCGCTCGTCACGTCGAGCGTCTGCTGTCCCTGAGGAGTGCATCATGATCGCCACCATCCCCGAAGCCATCGCCGCCCTGCGCGAGGGCCGACCCGTCATCGTCGCCGACGACGAGGGCCGCGAGAACGAGGGGGACGTCATCCTGAGTGCCGAACTCGCGAGTCAGGAATGGATCGCCTGGACCGTGAAGCACTCCTCGGGGCTGATCTGCGCGCCGATGACCAATTCGATCGCCGACGCGCTGGAGCTGCCGAATATGGTGATGGTCAACGAGGATCCGCGCGGCACCGCCTACACGATCACCGTCGATGCCGCCGACCGCCTCAGCACCGGAATCAGTGCCGCCGACCGCGCGCACACCCTGCGCGTACTGGCCAACCCGGAGTCGACGCCGGCCAGTCTGCACCGGCCCGGTCACGTGCTGCCGCTGCGCGCGGTGGATGGCGGAGTGCGCGAACGCGCCGGCCACACCGAGGCGGCCGTCGACCTGATGAAGCTCGCGGGACTCGTCCCCGTCGGCGCGATCGCCGAGATCGTGGCGGACGACGGTGAGATGATGCGCCTGCCCGGGCTGATCGCCCTCGGCGAGGCCGAGGGCATCCTGGTCACCACCATCGAGGCACTGATCGAGTACCTGCAGGAGTTCCACTGCGACACCCCCCTCGAGGCGATCGCCCGGGTGCCAGAGCGCTCCCGGGTGAGCTTCAAGGTCGAGACGAGCGTGCCGACCGAGCACGGCACCTTCCGGGTGCGGGCGTACCGCGACAACCACACGGGTGCCGACCACCTGGCGATCATCAAGGGCGACCCGGCCAACGGCACCCTGCTGCGCGTGCACTCCGAGTGCCTGACCGGCGAGGTGTTCGGATCGCTCAAGTGCGAGTGCGGCCCGCAATTGGACTCGGCACTCAACCAGATCGAACGCGAGGGCGGCATCGTCATCTATATGCGCGGGCACGAAGGGCGTGGGATCGGGCTGATCAACAAGCTCCGGGCCTACCGGCTGCAGGAGGACGGCATGGACACGCTCGACGCCAACCTCGCACTCGGCTTCCCAGCGGACGGCCGCGACTACACCGCGGCGACGGCGATCCTCGAGGATCTGGGCGTGGACGCCGTCCGGGTGATCACCAACAACCCCGAGAAACTCCGTCAGCTGACCGAGCGCGGCATCACCGTGCTGGAACAGGTGCCGCTGGTGGTGGGCGTCGGCGAGTTCAACGAGGGCTACCTCGAAACCAAGCGGGACCGGATGGGGCACCGCCTGCCCGAGTCGATCGAGCAAGAGAACGTGGCCGCGAGCCGGGCGGGGAGGAACTGAGATGAGTGGAGCGGGCGCACCCCGACTTGACGTTGACGGCACCGGGCTGAGGATCACGATCGTGGCCGGCGAATGGCACACCGTCATCAGCGACGGCCTGCTGGCGGGAGCGCACCGGGTGCTGGCCGCCTCCGGCGCCGCCATCACCGAGCTGCGCGTGCCCGGCAGTTTCGAACTGCCCGTGGTCGCCAAAGCCGCCCTCGATGCGGGCGCTGACGGCGTCGTCGCCCTGGGCGTGATCATCCGGGGTGGCACCCCGCACTTCGAGTACGTGTCCTCGGCGGCGACCGACGGCCTGACCCGGGTCGCCCTGGATACGGGCAAGCCCGTCGGCTTCGGCGTGCTGACCCTCGATGACGAGCAGCAGGGCCTTGACCGCGCCGGCCTGCCGGGCTCCACGGAGGACAAGGGCGCCGAGGCCGCCGCGGCGGTGCTCACCACGGCCCGCGTGCTGCGCGCGGTCCGCGGACTGTAGCCCCGTAGCGCGCCGTTCGGCGCCCGCCCGGCTGCGCGCCGTTTTGCGCCGCCGCCGCGCGCCACCCGGCTGCGCGCCGTTTTGCGACCCGGGCGCCAGTGCGCGACACCGCATGGGTCGCAAAAGGGAGCGCGGCGCGGCGCGGTCGGGTCAGCTCAGGAAGAGGGCGCGCAGCCGGCGGGTCGTGAAGAACAGGCCGACGACGATCATCACGACGTAGTAGAGCACGTGGAAGTACATGGCGCCGCTGAGCGCTCCCGTGGTCAGGCCCCGGATCAGCTCGACGCCGTGCCAGAGCGGGAAAGCCTGGATGACCCACTGGATGGGCTCCGGGTAGACCGAGATCGGGTAGAAGGTCGCCGAGAACAGGAACATCGGCAGCAGCACGAAGTTGATCCAGTCCATCTGCTGGAAGCTGCTCATCACGCTGGTGATGGCCATGCCGACCGCCGCGAATCCGAAGGCGATCAGCAGCACCGCGGGCAGGGCGAGGATCGCCGTCCAGGCCAGGTTCAATCCGAGCACCTGCATGACGACCAGGAAGCCTGCGGCGTAGAGGCCGCCGCGGGCCAGTGCCAGGGTGATCTCGCCGAGCGCGACGTCCAGCGGCCCGAGGCTGGTCGCCAGCATGCCCTCGTAGAGCCGGCCGAACTTCATCTTGAAGAACACGTTCCAGGTCGAGTCGTAGATCGCGCCGTTCATCGCCGAGACGGCCAGCAGCGCCGGGGCGATGAACGCCGCGTAGGGGACCTCCAGGCCGGTGCTGGTCTGCACCGAGCCGACCAGCGCGCCGAGACCCAGTCCCATCGAGAGCAGGTAGAAGACCGGCTCGAAGAAGCCCGAGACCACCACGACCCAGTTGGTGCTGCGGGTCGCCAGCAGGCCGCGGCCGACGACCGAGCGAATGTTGCCCGCGTAGACCGCGCGCAACGACGACGCCGAGCGCGGTATCAGGTGCTCGTTCGTCACTGGTCAAGCCTCCGCGTCACGATCCGCCCGGCGAGGACCCAGCCGACGATCGCCAGCGCCGCGGGGTAGGCGACATGGACGATCGTCAGCCACAGCGGCTCGACGAGCCCGTAACTGACCATCCGGCCCAGCTGGGTGCCGTGCCACAGCGGCGAGATCCAGCCGATCCACTGCAGGTACACGGGCAGCGTCTCCAGCGGGAAGAAGGTGCCCGAGAACAGGAAAAGCGGGGTGATCACGAACCGCATGATCAGGGCGAACTGGCCCCTGTCCTCGGTGATGGTCGCGGCGTATGCCATCACGATGGCGCCGATCGACAGCGCGGTGAGCAGGGCGATCGGCACCAGCAGGATCCCCGTCGCACTCGGCACCGCACCGAAGAGCAGCAGGATCAGGTAGTAGACCAGGCTCGCGGCCGCCAGCCGGATCGAGACCGAGATGACGATCCCGTTGACGATCTGGCGACCCGTGATGGGGGCGGCGTTCATCGCGTAGAAGTCGCCGATCCACTTGAAACCCGCCGTCACCGGGAACGTGAACTCCTCGATGCCCGCCATCAGCGCTGCACTGACCACAAGGGCGGGCGCGACGAAGACCAGGTAGCTGACCGAGGCACCTGGCACCTGGCCGACGAGGCTGCCAAGGCCGATCCCGAGCGCGAAGAGGTAGATCAGCGGGCTGCCGATCCCGGTGAAGATCAGCGTCTGCAGGTACGCGCGCATCACCAGCAGGCGGTGTTCGGCGACGTACCAGCTGCCCCAGCGTCGCGGCTTGACTCCCCCGGCGATCGCCGGGCCGGGGGCAGGGTGCGGCGCCGACTCGAGCCCGCTCATCCGACCGGGCTCATTCGATCAGGCTCCGCCCGGTCAGACGCAGGAACACGTCTTCGAGGCTCGAGCGGCGGACCAGGCTCGTGGTCGGATCCAGGCCCTGTTCGGTGATCCGGGCCAGCGCCGCCTCGCCGTCGTCACTGTAGATCAGGATGCGGTCGGGCAGCACCTCGATGCGGTCGGCGAGGGCGGCCACCCGCTCGGCGACCTGCGCGTTGCGATCCGAGCCGAAGCGCACCTCCAGCACTTCCCTCGTCGAGTACTGGCGGATCAGGGCGGCCGGCGAGCCCTCGGCCATGATCCGACCCTTGTCCACCACGATCAGCCGGTCGCAGAGCTGCTCCGCCTCATCCATGTAATGCGTCGTCAGCACCAGGGTCGTGCCCTGCTCCTTCAGCCGGAACAACCGGTCCCAGAGGATGTGCCGGGCCTGCGGGTCCAGACCCGTGGTCGGCTCGTCGAGCAGCAGGATTCGCGGGTCGTTGATCAGAGCGCGGGCGATCGTCAGGCGCCGCTTCATGCCGCCGGAGAGGTCGTCGACCTTGGCGTCGGCTCTCTGTTCCAGTTGCGCGAAGGCCAGCAGCTCATCCGCCTTCTTCCGCAGGGCGGCGCGCGGGATGCCGAAGTAGCGCCCGTAGGTGATCAGGTTGTCCCGGACGCGCAACTCCAGATCGAGGTTGTCCTGCTGCGGCACCACGCCCAGCTGCGAGCGGATCTCCGGGCCGAATCGGTCGGGATCCAGTCCGAGGATCGCCAGCTCGCCGCTGCTGCGGGTCGAGACGGCGCCGATCATCCGCATGGTCGTCGATTTGCCGGCGCCGTTGGGTCCGAGCAGACCGAAGGACTCGCCGGCCGCCACCTCGAAGTCGAGGCCGTCGACGGCGGCGAAGTCCTTGTACTTCTTGACGAGCCTCTCGGCGCGGATCACGGGTTCTGCCACAACTGCCCACTCTACCGGCGGCCTATTCGGGATGCTCCGCCGGATCCGGTGCAACCGCTTTGAGCCCCTCCGGGTTCCCCGTCAGCGCTCTGGCGAACGCGGCATCCGGATAGCGGTCCACCAGCAGCGCCTTGACCAGCAGGGTCATCGGCACGGCGAGCAGCGCGCCGAGGGCGCCCATCACGGCCCCCCAGAAGATCACCGCGACGAAGGTGATCGTGAAGCTCAGGTCGACCGCCCGACTGATGAAGCGCGGCTGCAGCAGCACCTGCAGCGTGACGTTGACGACGCAGTACACTGCGAGGACCACGAGCGCTGGACCCCAGCCTCCGGTCAGCAGCGCCAGGACGAGGGGCGGGATCAGGCCGACCACGAAGCCGATATTGGGGATGAAGTTGGTGACGAAGGCCAGCACCGCCCAGATGAAGGCGCCGGGAATGCCGAGCGCCCAGAGTGCCAGCCCGTCGAGGCTCGCCACGACCGCACCGAAGATCGTGTTCACCACGAAGTACCGGCGGACGCCGACGGAGTATCCGGTGAGCGCCGCCAGCAGGTCGCCGTGGCTGCTGTCGAACCGCGTGGCAATCACCCGAGTGTAAGCGGCGTCCGCCGCCATGAAGATCACGTAAGCCAGCACGAGGAAGAGAGTCAGCGTCCCGCTGACGAGACTGCCGAGGGCGCCGAGGGTGATGTCGAACATGCCCGCGGGACTGAAGCTGTCAACGGCGGAGGTCGCGATCTCGCTGCTGAGTCCCAGGGCGATCAGGCTGTCCTCGGCGCTCTGGGCCAGGGCATCGAAGTCATCCGCATACTCGGGCAGCAGCAGAGTGAACTGCGCCAGCGCGGCGATGAGCAGCGCGGCGAGCACGGCCAGAACCAGGTAGACGACCGCGATGACGCTCGTGGTCGCGAGCCACCGCGGCCACCCCTTCTCCTCGAGCCGGTAGCGCACCGGGTGCACGATCACGGTCAGCACCATCGCCAGGGCGATCGGGCCGATCACCGCCCGGCCGCTGTAGATGCCCCAGATCACCACGGCGGCGGCGGCGAGCATGATCAGCACGCGGCTTGCCGGTGCCCAGACGGCGGCGGGCGACTCAGTCGACACAGGCCGATACTAGCCTCCGGAGCGTGCACGCAATCCACAGGCGCGCAATCTAGGCTGGACTCGGAGCCTCAGCCCTGATGCGCTCGGCGGGCCGTCTGACCATCGACCGAGGAACGGGGTCCGGCCGGACCATCGAATCAAGGAACCATCCATGAGTGACACCACGCCCTCACGCTCGCTCTTCCGCCGCAAGGCCGATGACGGCCCGCGGGCGACCTTCCGCCAATTGCTGCCCTATCTGCTGGAGCACCGCGCGATTCTGACCGTCGTGATCATCCTCAGCCTCCTCGGCGCCGGCGCCAGCCTCGCCCAGCCCCTGCTGGTCAGCCAGGTGATCACCAGGGTGGGCGAGGGCAAGCCCCTGGAAAACCTGGTGGTCCTGCTGGTGAGCCTGGTGGTCGTCGGCGGCCTGATCAGCGGGCTACAGCATTACCTGCTGCAGCGCACCGGCACCAGTGTCGTGCTCTCGGCGCGGCGGCAGTTGGTGCGCAGGATGCTGCGGCTGCCGATCAGCGAGTTCGACCAGCGCCGCACGGGCGATCTGGTCTCCCGGGTCGGCTCGGACACGACCCTGCTCTACGCCGTGATGACGCAGGGTCTGATTGATGCGCTCGGCGGGGTGGTGCTCTTCCTGGGTGCCCTGATCGCGATGCTGATCATCGACCCCGTGCTGCTCGGCCTGACCGTGCTGGTGATCGTCGTGGCGATCGGCATCGTGGTCACGCTGTCGGGGCGGCTTCGGACGGCCAGTCGCAAGCAGCAGGAGAAGGTCGGTGACATCTCCGCCGGGGTCGAACGCACGCTGGGGGCGATCCGCACCGTCCGCGCCTCCAACGCCACCGAACGCGAGATCGCGAACATCGAAGAAGACGCCGAGGGGGCGTGGCGGATGGGCATCGAGGTCGCCAAGGTCTCGGCCCTGATCGTGCCGCTCGCCGGCATCGCTCTGCAGGTCGCCTTCCTCACGGTGCTCGGCGTCGGCGGCTACCGGGTGGCCGCGGGGGCGATCACGATCGCGAACCTGGTCTCGTTCGTGCTGTTCCTGTTCATGATGATCATGCCGCTCGGCAGCGCGTTCGGCGCGATCACCTCGGTCAACCAGGCGCTCGGCGCACTCGGCCGAATCCAGGAGATCATCGCGCTGCCCTCGGAGACGGAGCGTGATGCGAGAGTCACCCCCGTGCCGGCGATCGCAAGTACAGCGGCGATCTCCTTCGAGGATGTGCACTTCACGTATCCGGCGGGGACTCTCTCTCCCCCCACGGTCGGCGAGGACGCCGAAGCCGACGCGCCGCTGACCGTGCTGCACGGAGTGAGTTTCGCGGTCGAGCCCGGCCGACGAACCGCGCTGGTCGGCCCCTCGGGTGCAGGCAAGTCCACGATCCTGGCCCTGATCGAGCGATTCTACGATCCGACGGCCGGCGTCGTGCGGCTCGGCGGCGTCGACATCCGGGCGATCGACCGGACCGAGCTGCGCAGCCAGATCGGCTACGTCGAGCAGGACGCCCCGGTGCTCGCCGGCTCCATCCGCGCCAACCTGCTGCTCGCCTCCCCCGACGCGAGCGATGCCGAGTGCATCGAAGTTCTGCACGCCGTCAACCTGACCGAGGTGCTGGAGCGCACCGACTTGGGTTTGGGTGCCCCCGTCGGCGAGGACGGCATCATGCTCTCCGGCGGCGAGCGCCAGCGGCTGGCGATCGCGCGCACGCTGCTGTCGGCGCCGCCGATCCTGCTGCTGGATGAGTCGACGTCCAGTCTGGACGGCGTCAACGAGCAGCTGCTGCGGGAGGCGATCGACGCGGTCGCCCAGAATCGCACGCTGATCGTGATCGCGCACCGCCTGTCGACGGTGGTGGACAGCGACAAGATCATCGTGTTCGACCACGGACGGGTGATCGGCACCGGCACGCACACGGAACTGGTCGACTCGACCCCGCTGTACCGCGAGCTCGCCCAGCACCAGCTGCTGGTCTGACCCCGCCCGCCCGCCGCTCGCCCCGCCGCCCGCCCCGTCCCGCACCTCGCCCCGCCCGCGCGCCTCACCTCGCGCGCCCGCCTCCGCGCCCGCCTCCGCGCCCGCCGCGCCCCATTTTGCGACCCATGCGCCGGTGCGCGACACAGCACGGGTCGCAAAACGGGGCGGGGCGCGGGGGGCGGGGCGGGGGGGCGGGACGGGGCCGGCCGGGGCGCGGAGGGCGAGGTGCGGGACGGGGCGGGGTGCAGGCGCGGGGCGCTCAGGGGCCGAGCAGGGCGTAGAGGGCGACCGCGGAGGCGGCGGCAACGTTGAGCGAGTCGACGCCGTTGTTCATCGGGATCCGCACGACGACGTCGCTCGCGCCGATCGCCTCCGAGGTCAGCCCGTCACCCTCGGTGCCGAGCACGACCGCCACCCGCTCGGGCCGATCCGCCGCGAAGTCGCGCAGGCTCACCGCGTCGTCGGTGAGCGCCAGCGCGGCGACGGTGAAGCCGTGCTCGGTGAGAAGTGCGCGCGCCTCCGGCCACGGCCCGATCCGCGCCCACGGCACCTGCAGCACCGTCCCCATCGACACCCGGATCGACCGGCGGTAGAGCGGGTCGGAGCATCGCTCGGTGACCAGCACCGCGTCGGCGCCGATCCCGGCCACCGAGCGGAAGATCGCGCCGACGTTGCTCGGGTCGACCACGTTCTCGATCACCACCACCGTCCGCGCGGCCCGGATCAGCTCGGCCGCCGAGCGCGGCGCGGGCCGCTCCATCGAGGCGATCAGGCCGCGGTGCAGCACGTACCCGGTGAGGCCGGCCAACAGTTCCGCCGGCCCGGTGAAGATCGGCACGTCCCGCTCCCCCATCAGCGCGAGCGCGTCATCGAGGGCCGAGCCGAGCGCCAGCACCGAGCGCGGACGGTGCCCAGCGCCGAGGGCGCGCGCCAGCACGATCGCCGACTCCGCGATGTAGATGCCGTGCTCGGCCCCGCGCGCCTTGCGCAGCGCGACGTCGGTCTGGTGGGAGTAATCGACCAGCCGCGGATCCGAGAGCTCGTCGACCGTGACGACGGGCACTTCAGAGCCCGGTCGGGTCCGGCGTCAGCGTGTACTTGGTCTCCAGATACTCGTGGATGCCCTCGAGGCCGCCCTCACGGCCGAGTCCCGACTGCTTGATGCCGCCGAACGGTGCTGCGGCGTTCGAGACGAGCCCCGTGTTCAGCCCCATCATCCCGGTCTCCAGGCCCTCGATCAGGCGCTGTCCCCGGGCCAGGTCCCTCGTGAAGGCGTAGCCGACCAGGCCGTACTCGGTCGCGTTGGCCAGCCGGAGAGCCTCCTCCTCGTCCCGGAACGGCACGATCGCGACGACGGGCCCGAAGATCTCCTCGCGGAGGATGCTGCTGCCGGGCCGGACGTCGGCGACGATGGTCGGCTCGAAGAAGTGACCGGCGCCTTCGATCCGGCTGCCCCCGGTGACGAGGTTCGCACCCCGTTGGACGGCATCGCCGATCAGTTCGGCCGCCTTGACGGTCGCCTTCTCGTCGATCAGCGGACCGATCGTGACGCCATCCTCGGTGCCGCGGCCGATGCGCAGCGCGGCCACGCGCTCCGTGAGCCGCCGGGTGAACTCCTCGGCAATGGACTCGTGCACCAGGAAGCGGTTCGCGGCGGTGCAGGCCTGGCCGATATTGCGGAACTTCGCCAGCATCGCACCGTCGACCGCCCGGTCGAGATCCGCATCCTCGAAGACCAGGAACGGCGCGTTGCCGCCCAGCTCCATCGAGGTGCGCAGCACCCCGTCCGCCGCCTGCTTGAGCAGCCGCACGCCGACCGCTGTCGACCCGGTGAAGGACAGCTTCCGCAGCCGCGGGTCGGCGAGGACGGGTTCGGACACCGCGGCGGAGGTCGTGGTCGTCAGCACGTTGACGACACCGGCGGGCAAGCCCGCCTCTTCCAGTAGTCGCACGAAGAACAGTGTCGTCAGCGGCGTCAGCTCCGCGGGCTTGATCACGACCGTGCAGCCGGCCGCGAGTGCGGGCGCGATCTTCCTGGTGGCCATCGCCAGCGGGAAGTTCCACGGCGTGATCAGGAAGCTCGGCCCGACCGGGCGCTGGCTGACGATCATCCGGCCGGTGCCCTCGGGGTTCACGCCGTAGCGCCCGGTGATCCGCACCGCCTCCTCGCTGAACCAGCGCAGGAACTCGCCGCCGTAGGCGACCTCGCCGCGCGCCTCGGCCAGCGGCTTGCCCATCTCCAGCGTCATCAGCAGGGCGAAGTCGTCGGCACGCTCCTGCAGCAGGTCGAAGGCGCGGCGCAGCAGTTCACCGCGCACCCGCGGAGCGGTCGCCGCCCACCTCGGGCCGGCCTCGACGGCCGCGTCGAGTGCCCTGAGCCCGTCCGCCGGCGTCGCGTCGGCGATCCGCGTGAGCACGCGCCCGGTAGCCGGATCCTCGACCCCGAAGGTGGCACCGCTCTGGGACGCCTGCCAGCGGCCGCCGATGAACAGTTCCCTTGGTACTCTCCTGATCAGTTCCGCTTCGCGTTCTGCGCTCATGTCCCGCTCTCCGTATCACTGCGTCGTCCGGTTCGAGGCTCTTCCTTCGTCGGACTCACGAGCCACCGGTTCGGCGCACCACTATTCTCGCCGATGCCGGCACATGGTCCGTGCGCCTATTCAGCGGCACCGCCGCTGGTGCCGAACACGGCACCGGCGTGGCCGAGCTCGGCCAGAGCGGCCGCTGACGAGTCCGGCGCGACCCCGGCGATCAGATCGGTGAGAATCCGGACATGCCGTCCGTGCGCTATCGCGTCGAGCGCCGAAGCCCGCACGCAGTGATCCGTGGCGATGCCGACCACGTCGACCTCGGTGACGCCCTTCTCGGTCAGAATGGCGGAGACGCCGGTGCCGTCCTCGGTCGTTCCCTCGAAGATGGAATAGGCAGGGCGACCCTGTCCCTTGCGAATGTGGAAATCCACGGCGGAGGTATCGAGATCCGGGTGGTAGTCGGCGCCCGGCGTGCCGGCGACGCAGTGCACCGGCCACGTGTCGATGAAGTTCGGCTCCGCCGAAGCGAAGTGCCCGCCGTTGTCATTGTCGCCGTCATGCCAGTCCCGCGAAGCGAAGATCCACGAGTAGTCCCCCGCATGCGCGGCGAGGTGAGCGCTGATGCCGGCAGCGACCGCCGCTCCGCCGTCGACGCCGAGGGCGCCGCCCTCGGTGAAGTCGTTCTGCACATCGATGATGAAGAGCGCGCGCGACATGGTTCTCCTTGATGGTCAGCGAGTGAGCAGGACAAAGCGCTGTCGCCACAACGGTACGTCGCCGTCGTGATCGTGTCGAGTGCCGCAGCGGCGCTACTAGCAGCGAACCCAGCGTGCCGAAGCGCGAGCGAAGTTGGCGGGATCGTTCACGCCGCCGTGCACCATGGCGAAGTTGATGCAGATTCCCGCGATCGAGGTGCCGGGCCGGTAGAGCGAGTCGCGGTGGGTCGGGGAATCCCACCATTTCTGGGCGACGACGGCGCCGGTGTTGTTGGAGCCTCCGGCCAGGTTGCCGTCGCAGCCGTACTCGGGCACACCATCACTGCGCGTCACCGTTCCGGCATGGCCCCAGGCGGAGGCGACATCGGTGCTCGGGTCGCCTGCGATCCAGAAGAGGCGGTCCTCGAGGCAGCTGTTGTAGCGGATGTTCGACATCGGAATGGGTGCAAGGCAGTTGGCGACCCGAATAGCGTTGTACGCGGAGGCGAAAGAAGCGAGATCTGCGCTGGTCGTGCCGAGGACGCCGTCACCGCTGACGCGTCCAGGTGCGCCGGCCGTGCCGCCGCCGACGTTGGCCGGGCACGCGGGGGCCGCGACGGGCGCGGGTGCGGGTGCCGGTGCGGGCGCCGGTGCGGGCGCAGGGGCTGGTGCTGTCGATGATCCCGTTGAGCCGGTGCTCGGCGCCGCAGCGGACTGACCGCCCGCGGCTTCTCCGGCAGACGGAGCGGAGGGGGCCGAACCGGGCTGGGTGCCGGCAGCGGCGGCTGCGCGGTCATCGTGGCGCGCCTTGGCCACCTCGGCGACCGACCAGGTGGGAATAAATGCGTCGGTCGCTCTCACGGGGAGCACGATGGACTTGGCGGCGGGCGCGGCTGAGGTGCCGCTGGAGTACACCTGGCCGCTGGTGACGAGGGGCAACGAGACGGCGAGCATGAATGCCACGATTCCGCCGAGCAATGTCGAGCGATTCACGCTCAACCACCTCCCTGAAGTCCGGCCCGCGTTCCGAGCGCAAGAGCGACACTACGTCGGTCCAACACGGCTCGACAACCACCAATGAGGGAATTCGGGGGACAAACCCCCATCTCTGGGGCCACGACACGCAGATTCATTGCCGGCAGGTTTCCGGCAATTCACCTACCATGTAGCCCCTTTGGGGGACAGGATGCGGCGAAGGCCCCCGAACGCGGGACTCCCCCCTCCGGGGGACAGCCAGCGAGCGCGGCAACCCGGCCCCACCAGGGTTCGAACCGGGGTCACGCCGGGTCGCGCGGAGAGGACTTTCTCTTGGAGCCGCCTGTGGGAATCGAACCCACGACCTTTTCATTACGAGTGAAACGCTCTGCCGACTGAGCTAAGGCGGCCGGTCGGAGTTTCCCCTCCGGCACAGCATGAAAGCTTAGCCGACGAAAGGAACCCGCAGGCGCCGACCTGCGAGGCACCGTCAGCAGTTCGGGTCGCCCTGCGGCAGCATGCCGTGCAACAGGTAGTTCTCGACCGCGCGGTCCACGCACTCATTCGATTTCCGGTACGCGGTGTGGCCTTCCCCGTTGTAGGTGACCAGATGCCCGTTGTCGAGTTGCTCAGCCAGCGCGACTGCCTGCTGGTACGGCGTCGCGGGGTCGTTGCTCGTACCGACAACCAGGATCGGCTCGGATCCGGCCGCATGCACGGCGCGGTTGAGCCCGCGCTCCGGCCCGTCGAAGACGGAACAGAGCGTTTGCCCGTAACTGAAGTAGACGCCGAGCAGTGGCGCGGCCTCCGCCAGCCGCGACGCTTCGGCAGCCATCATCGCCCGGTCAAGCGGCCCGTGCCGGTCAAGGCAGCTGATCGCGATGAAGGCCTCCGTCGAGTTGTCCCGATAGCTGCCGTCCTCCTGTCGGCCGTTGTAGAAGTCGGCCAGGCGGAAGGCCTCCTCGGTTTCTCCCCGAGAAACCTGCCGAAACACCTCGCTGAGCAGCGCCCAGTATTCCGAGCTGTAGAGGGCTTGGAAGATCGCCGTCGAGAGCACTGCCTCGTTCAGCTCGCGCCCGTTCTCTGCCGGGATGGGGTTCCGGTGGACATCGGCAAGCATCTCGCGAACCTGCTGCTTCGCCTGCTCCGGGCTGCCCGTCAGGGGGCAATCCGGGCCCCCTAGACAGTCGGCGGCGAAGGCGTCGAAAGCACTCTCGAAACCCGCTGCCTGATTGATCGTGGCCTCCGTGTCCGAGGCGGACGGGTCGATGGCGCCGTCGAGCACCATGGCACCGACCTTGTCCGGGTACAGCTCGGCGTAGGTGGCGCCGAGCAGGGTGCCGTAGGAGTACCCGAGGTAGTGCAGTCGCCGGTCGCCGAGGACCGCGCGCAGCAGATCCAGATCTCTCGCGGCGCTGACGGTGTCCACGTGGTCGAACAGGGCACCGGTGTTCTTCCGGCAGGCGGCGTAGAACTCCGCGGAAAGGCTCAGCTGCTCGTCGATGAACTCATCGCTGCCCGGCTCGCCGACGGCATCGGTATACAGCAGTTCGTCCATGCCGGCGGCGTCGAGACAGCGGACCGGGGTGGACCGCGCGACGCCCCGGGGGTCGAAGCCGATGATGTCGAACCTCTCCTGCAGCGGCTCTCCGACGGCGTAGTCCAGCGAGTCGTGCACGAAATCGAAGCCGGAACCGCCCGGCCCCCCGGGGTTGACCAGCAGGGACCCGATCCGGTCCCCGGTCGCCTTGTGCCGGACCACCGACAACTCGATCGGCGCCGCCGGATTCTGCCAGTCCAGCGGGGCCGACACTGTTGAGCACTGCAGCTGCTCGCCGCATTCCCGCCAGGAGAGCACTTGACCGTAATACTCGGCCAGGGCCGGATCGACCCGCTCAGCACTGGGCGTTGACCGATCCGGGGAATAGGAGGGCAGCAGACTGCACGCACCGATCGCGACCACGAGCGTCGCGGCCGTCAACCAGGCCAGGACCAGCCTCGGTCTCATCGTGGCCCGCGGATCGCGGCGATCATCATCGCTTCGAGAGCGAGGACCGCCGACACATTCGACTCGATTCGGTCTCGGGCCACGGTGATCGCGTCGAGCGTGGCCAGGGTCTGCGCGGCGGTGCTCTGCGCGGCCGCCCGCTGCAGTTCGTCGGCAACGGCGAGGTTGACCAGGTCGACAGTGGCACCGAGCTGGGTAACCAGGATGTCCCGGAACAGCGAGAGCAGGTCGAGCAGGATCCTGTCGATGCCGTCCCGCAGACTCCGCGTCGCTCGACGCTTCTGGTCCTCCTCCATCGCCTTCAGCTGAGCGCGAAGGGCCGGCGGTACCGTACCTCCCGGTTCCACGCCCAGCGACCGCAGGGCCGCCTCGCGCTCGGCATCGTCGCGTTCGATCGTCAGCGAAGCGGCGTCGTCGCCGGCGATCGCGAGCAGGCGGCTCGCCGCCGCCACGGCATCAGCGGTCGAAGTCACGGCCAGGGCCAGTTGAATGGTCTCGGCGCGTCGACTGCGCGCCGGGGCATTCGTGGCCAGGCGCTGGGCCATGCCGATGTGACTCTGGGCGTGGCGAGCGCTCTCGACGGCGAGCTCGGGATCGACACCGTCGCGGCGGGCGATCAAGGCGGCCACCGCCTCGACAGACGGCACTCGCAGGCGCACCGTGCGGACTCTGGACCGGATTGTCGGGATCAGGTCCGCCTCACTGGGAGCGCAGAGAATCCAGACAGTGCGCGGCGGCGGCTCCTCGAGTGCCTTGAGCAGCACATTGGAGGTCCGCTCCGTCATCCGGTCGGCGTCTTCGATCACCATCACCCGATACGGTGCCGTCGACGGCGAGAACTGAGACGAGGAGACGAGCGCGCGAACCTCGTCGATGGCGATGATCACGCGGTCGGAGGCCAGCACGCCGAGATCCGGATGACTGCGGGCGAGCACCTGCCGATGCACCGCGGCAGTACGATCCGGCGCGTCGGCAGCGAGCAGCGCTGCGGCGAAGGCGTATGCCAGATTCGATCGTCCCGATCCCGGCGGTCCGGTGATCAGCCAGGCGTGCGTCATGGCCGAGGAGTCGGCGCCGGCCTCGGCCGCCGAGCGCAGCGTGGCGATCGCTTGATCCTGACCGGTCAGCTCGTCCCACACACTGTCGACCCTAACGCCGAGCCCCGCAGTCACGGTCGGCTCGCCAGCAGATCGGCGACTCGGTCGCGGATCGCAGCCGCGAGATCCTCGCGGCTGCGCAGGGCATCGAGGACCAGGAACCGCTCCGGCGACTGCTCAGCGAGCGCGAGATAGGCATCGCGCACGCGATGGTGGAAATCGAGTTCTTCAGCCTCCAGGCGGTCGTAGCGCTCACGGGAGAGATCGAGCCGCTCGCGGGCGTCTTCCGGTGCGATGTCCAGCAACACGGTCAGCGCCGGCTGCAGCCCCTCGGTCGCCCAGGTCGACAAGGACCGGACCTCGGTGGCGTCGAGCACCCGGCCGGCACCCTGGTAGGCCACGGAGGAGTCGATGTACCGGTCCTGCAGCACGATGTCGCCGCGGTCCAGGGCCGGTCTGACAACCGTTGCGACATGGTGCGCGCGATCCGCCGCGTAGATCAGCGCCTCGGCGCGCGGAGCCACGTAACCGCGCCGGTGCAGGACGATCTCCCGCAGTTCGACGCCCAGATCGGTGCCGCCCGGTTCCCGGGTCCGCAGCACGGTGTGGCCGTCGCCGACCAGCCAGCGCTCCAACAGGCTCGCCTGGCTGGACTTGCCGGAGCCGTCCCCGCCTTCGAACGTGATGAAGACCCCGTTCACTTCTTCGTGGCGGCCTTGCGCTTCGCGGTGGTCGCACTCTTTCGCGCCGGTTTGCTCACTGGGCCCTTTTCCCGCTTGATCTGCAGCAGTTCGACGGCGCGTTCGAAGGTCATGCCCTCGACCGTGTCGGTCTTGGGAATCGTCGCGTTGGTCGCGCCGTCGGTCACATAAGGACCGAAACGACCGTCCTTGACCTTGATCGGCTTGCCGCTGACGGGATCGGCGTCGAACTCGCGCAGTGCAGCCGCCGCACTGCGACCGCCGTACTTCGGCTGCGCGTAGATCGCCAGGGCGCCAGCGAGGTCGATGTCGAAGATCTGGGCTTCACGCTCCAGCGAACGGCTGTCGGTGCCCTTCTTGAGGTAGGGGCCGAAGCGGCCGTTCTGCGCGGTGATCACCTCGCCCGACTCCGGGTCCGTGCCGACTTCGCGGGGCAGCGACAGCAGCCTCAGCGCGGTGTCCAGATCGATCTCGGCCAGATCCATCTCCTTGAACAGCGACGCGGTGCGCGGCTTGGCTGCCGCGGCCTTCTTCTTGCCGGTGGTCGGCGCCTCCTCGCCCGTCTCGGGCAGCTCCTCGGTGACGTAGGGTCCGTACCGACCGTCCTTGCCGAGAATGGTCAGGCCCGTCGCGGGGTCGACCCCGATGACCCGGTCGGTGACGACCGGCGCATCGATGAGCTCTTGGGCCTTCTCGGCGGTCAGCTGATCCGGCAGCAGGCCCTCGGGGATGTTGACCCGGCGCGGCGCCTCGGCACCCTCTTCCTGCACCTCCAGATAGGGACCGTACTGTCCGACGCGCACCGTGATGGTGTCGGTCAGGCGCAGGGTGGACAACTCGCGCGGGTCGATGTCCTGGATGTCATCGGCGACCATGCGCAGTCCGGGGTGGTTCTCGTCGCCGAAATAGAAGGCCTTCAACCACTGGACGCGGTCGGTGCGACCGTTCGCGATGGCGTCGAGGTCCTCCTCGAGTTCAGCGGTGTACTGGTAGTCGACGAACTTGCCGAACTGCCTCTCCAGCAGGCGCACGACCGGGAAGGCGACCCACTCCGGCACGAGGGCCTGACCGACCTTGGCGACGTAGCCCCGGTTGATGATCGTCGAGATCGTCGAGGCGTAGGTCGAGGGGCGGCCGATGCCGAGTTCCTCGAGTTTCTTGATCAGACTCGCCTCGGTGTAGCGCGGCGGCGGGGTGGTCTCGTGACCGCTGGGCTCGATCGCGTCGATCGAGAGCGAGTCACCTACGCTGACGTCGGGCAGCGTCGCTTCGGCGTCGACGCTCAGCTGCGACTCGTCCTTGCCCTCCTCATAGGCCTGCAGGAATCCGCGGACCAGGACGACGGTACCGCTGGCGGTGAACTCCGCGACTTTCCCGTCGACGCTGGCCGAGGCGGTGATCGTCGTCGTCGACACTCTGGCGTCGATCATCTGGGAGGCGACCGTGCGTTTCCAGATCAGTTCGTAGAGTTTCCATTGGTCGCCGCGCAGTTCGCCGCTCAGCTGCGCGGGGGTGCGGAAGGTGTCCCCGGACGGGCGGATCGCCTCGTGCGCTTCCTGCGCGTTCTTCGCCTTGCTCGCGTAGATGCGCGGACGATCCGGGATCGAATCGGCGCCGTAGAGGGACACGGCCTGAGCACGGGCCGCGTCAATCGCCTGCTGCGAGAGCGCAACCGAGTCGGTGCGCATATACGTGATGTAGCCGTTCTCATAGAGTGCCTGGGCGGCGCTCATGGTGTCCTTGGACGAGAGCCGGAGTTTCCGGCCGGCCTCCTGCTGCAGGGTCGAGGTCGTGAACGGGACGGCGGGGCGGCGGGTCCCCGGCTTCGACTCGACGTTGCTGACGGTCATTCCAGAGCCGGCAGCGCCCAGTTCGGCTGCCATCGAGCGAGCCGCGTTCTCGTCCAGAACGGTGGCCTTCGAGGTCAGGCGGCCGTCATCGGCGAAGTCGCGACCGCTGGCGATCCGGTTGCCGCCGAGACGGACAAGGGTTGCCGTGAATGCCTGGCTGCCCTCAGCCACCAGTTCGGCCTTGAGATCCCAGTAGCTCGCCGGGACGAACGCGGTGCGTTCCAGCTCCCGCTCGACGATCAGCCGCACGGCGGGGGACTGCACGCGACCAGCCGACCGGGCGGACTTGCCGATCTTGCGCCACAGCACCGGGGACACCTCGAACCCGAAGATCCGATCCATGATCCGCCGGGTCTCCTGCGCATCGACGAGCGCCGTGTCGAGGTCGCGGGTGTTGGCCTTTGCCGCTTCGATGGCGTCCTTGGTGATCTCGTGGAAGACCATGCGCTTCACCGGAATTTTCGGCTTCAGAACCTCGAGCAGGTGCCAGGCGATGGCCTCGCCCTCGCGATCCTCATCCGTGGCCAGGATGAGTTCATCGGCGTTCTTCAACGCGCTCTTGAGCTCGGAGACCGTCTTGGTCTTGCCCTCCGAGATCGCATAGTACGGCTCGAAGTCGTTGTCGACATCGACCGAGAACCTGCCGATGGTGCCCTGCTTCTTGAGTTCCGGCGGCAGTTTCTTGGTGTCGATGAGGTCACGGATGTGACCGACCGAGGCTCTCACGTCATAGTCATCGCCGAGATACTGGGCGATGGTCCTGGCCTTGGCCGGTGACTCGACGATCACCAGCGACTTCTTGTCGGGCACCTGTCTCCTTAGTTTCAAGTGCACACCATACACACTGATTCCAGTGAATCACCTAATCGCCCCCGGCTCCGGTCCCGCGCGCGCCCGCGCGTCGATGCTCAGGCCGGCCCAGGCGCCCCGCACCGTGACATCGGCGACGAAACCGACGCCGACGCATTCGATCATCGTCAGTCCCTGACCGGCGACGACGGCCAGCGCCCGTTCACAGGGGTAGCCCGTGACCAGCCCCCGCAGGCTGTCGGCGGCCGCGATCGCCGCCGCATCCGCCACGGCGATGACGCGATGACGCGTGATCAGCGCGGAGCCGAGCGCCGCCACGACCAGCAGCAGAGACGTCGTCACCGCGATGATGCCGAGGGAGAGGACGGCGGCGGCGCCGGCCTGCCGCCCGCCTCGATCGCCGCCCACGGGGTCAGCGCCCTCGGCCGAGCGCGCAGGTCTCTGCGCTGACCGGCATCGTGAACGTCGCGATCGTCAGCTGCCGCCGCACGTTCGCGCAGACCAGATCCCCGCGCTCGATCACCGTCAGGCGTGCATCCGCGACCAACTGCTCGACCAGCGCCTCGGCCTCGCCGCGGGCATCACCACGACCCAGACTGCGTGCGGCGATCGCGGCGGCATCCGTCAGCCGCAGCTGGACCCCCGCGGCGGCGACGGAACCCAGGCAGAGGCTGAGGGTGATCAGAACCGCCGGGATCGCCGTGACCAGCTCCGCGGTGACGACGCCGCGCTCATCCCGCGAAGGTGAGCGCATTTCTCACCAGTTCGGTCAGTATCCCGCGGATCTCATCGCTGCGCATGATCACCACCAGCAGTCCCGCGAAACCGACCGCGGCCATCGTGGCGATGGCATACTCGGCCGTCGCCGAGCCGGTCTGGTCGATCAGGCGGGCACGCTGGTGCGGCGGGAGCAGAACTTTGCGGGGTCGTTGCCGTCGAGTTGTCATCGGGGATCCTTTCATCCGGGCTGCCGAGCAGGACCATGCTCCGCCACCTGCGACGCCGCTGCGAGGCATGAGCGGACGCTGCGGCACGGTCAGCGCAGAGCAGTCGCGGTGGAGGAGACGATGCCGATGACGACCGGCACGACGGCCAGCAGCAGGAAGGCCGGCAGGATGCAGATCCCGAGCGGGAGCATCAGCCGGACGCCCAGGCGTGCAGCCGCCTGCTGCTGCGCCGCGGCCGCATCACGGCGAAACCGCTGGGCTTCCGCGCGCAGCAGCGCCCCGGCCGGCACCCCGGCGCCCGCCGCGAGCGCGACGATCTCACGACACGAGCGCTCCTCGTCCGTCGGCGGGTCCGGCCACTCGAGCAGCACCAGCTCCATGGCGGCAGGTACCGGGCCACCGCCCGAGAGGGCGATCGCCAGCAGTTCGAGGCTCATCCCGGGGCAGACCAGCCGGATCATCGCCTGCTCGGTCATCCGCCGACTCCACCGCCCGGAAAGCATGATCAGGCCGACACCGGCGACGACGAGCAGCCAGCCGCCCGGCATCCCGATCAGGGCCGCCACAGGATTGACGCCGATCAGGAACCCCAGACCGATTCCGACCACGGGCAGCATCAGCATCAGCCGAGTCGTCGCCCGGGGTCCGGCCAGCAGCACCGCGTGATCCCGGGAGAGCTGCTGCTCGAATCGGGCGACTTCGGCGACGGTTGACAGGCAGGAGGCGAGCGGGGCCCCCGTGGTCACGCCGATCCGCCACGCCGCGCCGAGGGCATGCCACAGACTCGCGATGGGGCCGGGCACGGCCTGACCAGGTGCGGAGACGGCGCGCCGGAGCAGGTGGACGGTTTCCGCCGATTCGGTGTCGGCGAGGTGGGCGAGTGCCGTGCCGGCCGGCAGCCCCGCGGCCAGCAACCCGGCGAGACGTTCAGTGACGGCGGCGACCCGGTCATCAGAGCCGGGAGCCGGTGGCACTGATCTCCTCGATTCGCAGGCGCGATCCGTGCGCGAGCAGTCGGCCGCACTGGAGCACCGCACGCCGCCCGTCGATCCGCCCGCAGTGCACGACCAGCCCGATCGCCGAGATCGCCTGCCGCGTCAGTGCCCGCTCGCTCATCCCCGCGAGGGCGCCCAGAGCCTCCAATCGGGCCGGGACATCCGCCAGGGAATTCGCGTGCAGAGTGCCTGCCCCGCCGTTGTGGCCCGTATTCAGTGCCGTCAGCAGTTCCCGCAGTTCCGCTCCCCGACATTCGCCCACCACCAGCCGATCCGGCCGCATCCGCATCGCCTCACGAACCAGCGTTTCAAGGCCGACTCGTCCGGCGCCTTCCAGATTGGGCTGGCGAGACTGCAGCACGGTCACCTGGGGGTGGTCGACGCGCAGTTCGGCGACATCCTCGAGAATCACTATCCGCTCGCGCGGGTCGGCAAGGGCCAGCAGGGCGGCAAGCAGCGTGGTCTTGCCCGAACCGCTCGCCCCCGTGATCAGGATGTTGGTTCGGGCGGTCACTGCGGCACGCAGCGCGGTCAGGCCGATGACGCGGAAGAAGCCGAGGTCGGCGAGGTCGGCGACGCTGAATCGCTCCCGCCGCGGCAGCCGGATCGAGATCACCGCGCCGCCCTGGGCCACCGGCGGCAGCACGGCGTGCACCCGAACCCCCGCACCCAGGCTGACGTCGGCATATGGGGTGACCATGTCCACATGCCGACCGCCCGCGCCGACGAGTTCCGTGGCCAGCGCGAGCGATTCCCGGGCGCTCAGGCGTGGCGAGCCGATCACCCGCTCGCTGCCGTCCCCCCGATCGAACCAGTAGTCGCCCGACGGGTCGACGAAGACGTCCGTTACGGCGGGATCGGCAACGATCGGTCCCAGCGCGGGGTGCTCGGTGAGCACGGAGGGCAGGATGACCGGTGTCGACAATTCCTCAGGAAATGTACCCCATTCCGCACTCTGGCCGACATCCGCAGGCCGGGACCGTGGCGCCGGGATCCATGACCCGGAGGGCATCTGAGGCTCAAGACGGACAGCTGCGCGATCTGGCGGGAAGGTCATTCGTTGATCGTGGGACGCACGGGGTGCGGCGAAGGCGTTGACGCAGGAATTGCCCATGGATCGGCGGTTCGACCGTCTTGTTGAGGAGTAGATGCCGAGGAATGGGCAACGCGCCGGAATCTTCCGGACCAAAAGAAATGGCGGCATCCATTGGGGGGAATGGATGCCGCCTTGACAACGCCGGATCGGGGGAATCCTGTGCGTTGCACACCAAACGAATAGCTCGGCTTCGCCCAGTGTACCCCAGTTACGCCCGGATACAACGATGAATCGTCAAGCGCGGGGACAACGGGTATTCTCGGAAGGGCCGACTCGATCGGCATCGCACGCAACGCAAGGGAGCCTTGGCCATGCCGAAGCAGATCGACACCCTGCAGACGGAAACCCGCCGTTTCGCGCCGAGTGCCGAGTTCCGCGCCCAGGCGACGGTCGGTGCCGAGCTGTATCAGAGCGCTGCGGCCGACCGGCTCGAATTCTGGGCCGAGCAGGCCCGATCGCTGCTGCACTGGCACCGCCCCTTCACCCGGACCCTGGACTGGTCGAATCCGCCGTTCGCGAAATGGTTCGATGACGGTGAGATCAACGTCGCCTACAACTGCCTCGACCGCCATGTGCTGGCCGGCAACGGCGACCGGGTCGCGCTGTTCTGGGAGGGCGAGCCCGGCGATAGCCGGGCCATCAGCTATGCCGAGCTGACCCGCGAGGTCAAGCGCGCCGCCAACCTGCTGCTGAGCCTCGGTGTCGGGGAGGGCGACCGCGTCGCCATCTACCTGCCGATGATCCCCGAGGCGGTGATCGCGATGCTCGCCGTCGCTCGGATCGGTGCCGTGCACTCCGTGATCTTCGGCGGCTTCAGCGCGGAGAGCCTCCGCACCAGGATCGACGATGCCGAAGCCGTGCTGGTGATCACCGCCGACGGCGGTTGGCGCAAGGGCAAGGTCAGTGCGCTCAAGCCCGCCGTCGACGCGGCGATCGCCGACGGCACCAGCAGCGTCCGCCACGTGCTGGTCGTGCGCCGGGGCGAGAACCCGATCGACTGGCAACCGGGACGGGACCTCTGGTGGCACGAGCAGATCGCTCAGGTCGACGACCAGCACGAGGCCAGGGGATTCCCCGCCGAGAACCCGCTCTTCATCCTCTACACCTCCGGAACCACCGGCAAGCCCAAGGGCATCCTGCACACGACGGGCGGCTACCTGACCCAGGTCGCGTTCACGCACCGAGCGGTCTTCGACCTCAAGCCCGAGACGGACGTCTACTGGTGCACCGCCGACGTCGGCTGGATCACCGGCCACAGCTATGTCGCGTACGGTCCGCTCGCGAACGGCGCGACCCAGGTGATCTACGAGGGCACCCCCGATGCCCCGCATCACGGCCGATGGTGGGAGATCATCCAGAAGTACAAGGTCTCGATTTTCTACACCGCACCCACGGCGATCCGCACCTTCATGAAGCTGGGCCGCCAGATCCCGGGAGAATTCGATCTGAGCAGCCTTCGCCTGCTGGGCACGGTCGGTGAATCCATCAACCCCGAAGCCTGGATGTGGTATCGCGAGGTCATCGGCGGCGAGGCTGCCCCGATCGTCGACACCTGGTGGCAGACCGAGACCGGCGCCATCATGGTCAGCGCCCTGCCCGGGGTGACTGAGACCAAGCCGGGCAGTGCGCAGGTGCCGATCCCCGGCATCTCGATCACCGTCCTCGACGACGATGGCGTGCCCGTCGGCGCCGGCAGTGGCGGACTGCTCGTGGTGACGGAACCCTGGCCGAGCATGCTTCGCGGCATCTGGGGTGACCCGGAGCGGTTCCGGCAGACCTACTGGGAGAAGTTCGGCGACAAGTACTTCGCCGGCGACGGCGCGCGCCTCGACGAGGACGGCGACATCTGGCTGCTGGGTCGGGTCGACGACGTGCTGAACGTCTCGGGGCATCGCCTGTCCACGACCGAGATCGAGTCCGCGCTGGTCTCGCACCCGCTGGTGGCGGAGGCGGCGGTCGTCGGTGCCGCCGACGAGGTGACCGGTCAGGCGGTGGTCGCCTTCGTGATCATCAAGCACAGCCAGACCGAGATCGCCGCCGCCGGGGATGCCCCGGCGATCCTGCGCGCCCACGTGACCCAGCAGATCGGCGCGATCGCCCGGCCGAAGCAGGTGTATATCGTGAACGAGCTGCCGAAGACCCGTTCCGGAAAGATCATGCGCCGACTGCTCAAGGATGTCGCCGAGGGCCGCACCGTCGGGGATACGACAACGCTGGCGGATGACTCCGTGATGCACGCCATCGCGGCCCGCCTCGGCTGAGGCGCCACCCAGGGATCAGGCGAAGCGGAGGATCAGTTCGATCTCGACCGGTGAGTCCAGCGGCAGCACGGCGACGCCGACCGCCGATCGGGCGTGCTTGCCCGCCTCCCCGAAGATCTCGACCAGCAGCTCCGAGGCGCCGTTGATCACCCCGGGCTGCCCGGTGAAAGCCGGGTCGGAGGCGACGAAGCCGGTCAGCTTGACCACCTGGGTGACCCGGTCGAGCGAGCCGATCGCACTCTCGGCCGCAGCGAGGGCGTTCAGCACCGCCGTCGCGGCATGGCTCTTCGCTGCACTGGCGGGAACGAGACCAGCCGCCTCACCGACCTTGCCGGTCTCGGGCAGCGCCCCGTCGATGAAGGGCAGCTGTCCCGCCGTGAACACCAGGTCGCCGCTGACGACGGCGGGCACGTAGGCAGCCACCGGCTTCGCCGGCGCCGGAAGCTCCCGGCCGAGCTCAGCGAGACGATCGTCGACCAGCCCCATCAGAGCACCACCTCCTGGAGCGGGCGCTTCAGATAGGCGACCAGCCCGCCTTCGGGGCCCTGCACGACCTGGACCAGTTCCCAGCCCTCGATCCCCCAGTTGTTGAGGATGGCAGCAGTGTTGTGAATCATCAGTGGCGTGGTCAGGTACTCCCAACGGGGCATCTTCTCGGCTTTCGTTCAGGGTCTCGGGCGCTCGATCGCGTAGCCTAGAGTCTATGTCCGCGCCAAAATCCACGGGTAGCGGTGTGCTTGGGAGCATTCTCGGTCTGTTCGGCCTGAGTGCGGTTGCGGGCGTGCTCGTCGCCGCAATGGTCACCCCCGCCATCGCCTTGACCGGTATCACCGCCAACAGCACCATCGGGATCTTCGACGGACTGCCCGGCAACATCAACCCCGGCATTCTCGCGGAGCGCAACACCATCTTCGCGATGGACAGAGCGGGTGAGCCCGTTCAGGTCGCCTACGTCTACGACCAGAACCGGGTCGAGGTTCCGTTGGACGAGATCAGCCCCTATGTCGTCGACGCCGCGCTGTCCGGCGAGGACCCCCGTTTCTACGAGCACGGCGGAGTCGACATCGCCGCGGTGATCCGCGCCGCCCTCGGCGTCGTCACCGGTCAGGACCGCGGCGGTGCCTCGACCATCACGATGCAGTACGTGCGCAACATCCTCAAACAGCAGGCGGAGGCCGAGGGTGATGCAGAGGCGATCAAGGCCGCCGACGCCCAGACCGCGGACCGCAAACTGCAGGAGATGAAGTACGCGATCAGCCTGGAGAAGAGCTACTCCAAGGATGAGATCATGCTCGGCTACCTCAACATCGCCTTCTTCGGCGGCACGACGTACGGCATCGAGGCCGCGGCGCAACGCTATTACAACGTCCATGCCAAGGATCTGACCCTCGCCCAGGCGGCGTCGCTGATGGCCATCGTGCAGTACCCGAACCTGAACAAGCTCGACGATCCGGCCTCGACGGACAACGGCGAGGCAAACGGCTACGCCACGAACAAGGGCCGTCGCGACTACATCCTGGCCAACATGCTCGAGGAGAAGCGGATCACCCAGGCCGAGTACGACGAAGCCGTCGCGCTCCCCGTCGAGCCGATGGTCAGCTCTCCGACGAACGGCTGCATCGCGGCGACGGTCGCCCCGTATTTCTGCGACTACGTCACCTGGGTGATGCGGCAGGATGAGGCCTTCGGCGATACCGCCGAGGCACGCCAGGCTCTGGTCAGACAGGGCGGTCTGCAGATCTACACGACACTCGATCTCGACCTGCAAACCACCACCGAGAACGCTCTCATCTCCCGGGTGCCGACGACGCTGGCCGGTATCAACCTCGGCGGCGCAGCGGTCACGGTCCAGCCCGGCACCGGCCGGATCCTGTCGATGACGCAGAACACGGTCTATGACCCCACGCAGGATGCCGGCCTCACCCCGGGCCACTCCTCCGTCAACTACGCCACGGACCGGGACTACGGCGGCTCGATCGGCTTCCAGACCGGCTCGACGTACAAGATCTTCACCCTGGCCGAGTGGCTGAGATCCGGCCATTCCCTGGGCGAGACGGTCGTGGGCAACAACAGGGTGTTCGACCAGAGTCGATTCCACAGCTCCTGCGGCGGTGTCGGCGGCGCCCCGTGGCAGGTCGCCAACGCCAGCGCCACCCCGGGCCGGGTCAGCGCCTATCAGGCCCTCGTGCAGTCGATCAACACCGCGTTCGCCGAGATGAGCACCAAGCTCGACCTCTGCGGCATCAAGAACACGGCGATGTCCCTCGGTGTGCACACCGGTGACGGCCGTGAGCCCGAATCCACGCCGTCGGCGACCCTCGGCGTCAACAACCTCTCGCCGCTCACCATGGCGGCGGCCGTCGCCGGAATCACCAATGACGGGATGTTCTGCACCCCCGTCGCAATCGACCGCATCGTCGACCGCAACGGGGACGAACTGCCGACGACGCCGTCGGACTGCAGCCAGGCCATCACCCCCGAGGTCGCGGCAGGTGTCGCGTACGCCATGCAGGGAGTCATCAACGGTGGCACCGCCACCGCGTCGAACCCCCGTGACGGAACCAAGCTGATCGCCAAGACCGGTACGACGGACCGTTCGGTGCAGACCTGGGTGGTCGGCGGCTCCAAGAAGGTCTCCATCGCCGTCTGGGTCGGCAACGTGGAGGGCAAGGTTCCGACCACGAGCCTCCGTGTCAACGGGTCGGGCGTCAACGTGCTCCGCCATCAGATCTTCAAGGACATCATCAGGCATGCCGACCAGCTGTACGGCGGCGGCGACTTCCTCGCACCGCCGTCGAATCTGCTTTACGGTCGGAGCGTGCTTGTGCCCGCCGAGATCATCGGACAGAGCCCCGGCCAGGTCGAGTCGCTGCTCGGCACGCTGGGCTTCGAGGTGGCCAACGGCGGTGCGATCGACTCCGCGCTGCCGGCCGGCGTCGTGGCCGCCACCGACCCCGGGGCCGGGGCCAGCTATCCGGTGGGCAGCACCATCACCTACTTCGTCAGCAACGGCAGCCAGATTGTGGTCCCCGATGTCACTGCCGCCGCCGATTTCGCCGAGGCCGTCACGATCCTGCGGGCGGCGGGGTTCACCGGCACGATCACCCAGGACCAGGTCAACTCCAGTGAGCCCGACGGCACCGTACTCGGCACCACGCCCAAGGCCGGAGAAGCCGTGCTGCGAACCGCCAATATCTCGGTGAATACCTCGAAGGGGCCGAGCGGGGGCGGCGGGAAGCACCCGTGAGCCAGGCCCGGACGGCAACGAGGACCGCCCTTATCACGACGGGGGCCGCGGTCGGCGGTGCGCTCGTCTGGGCAACGGCGATCGAACCTCGACTCTTCACGGTCCGGCACCAGCAGGCCGCCGTGCTCGCGCCCGGCTCGGCACCGATCAGAGTGCTGCACATCGCCGATCTGCACGTGGCCCCGTGGCAGTCGGCGAAGCGGGAGTGGCTGCGTTCGCTGGCGAGCCTGCAACCCGATCTGATCGTCAACACCGGGGACAACCTGAGCCACCCCGACGGGCTCGAGACGCTTCGTCGGGGGCTTGAGGTCTTCGCCGGAACTCCCGGCGTCTATGTGCACGGCTCCAACGACTACTTCGCCTCGACCCCCAATAACCCCTTCGGTTACCTGGCGAGCCCATCGCAGCACCCGCCGGCCGCCAAGCCTCTCGACATCACCCGACTGGAGTCCTTCTTCGACGAGCTGGGCTGGCAGAACATCAACAACTCGGCGGCCCAGATCGATCTGGCCGGATCGCGCCTCGAGTTCATCGGGACCGGCGACGCGCACCGCGGCTGGGATGAGCTCGACCTGGTCACGAGTGCCCTCGACAACCTCCGCGAGAACAGTGCCTGGAGAGATGGGGAGTTCGCTTCCGTGGTCACCATCGGGGTGACCCACGCACCGTACCAACGCGTGCTCGACGCCTTCGTCACCTACGGCACCAGCCTGATCTTCGCCGGGCACACCCACGGCGGCCAGGTGCGTCTGCCCGGCATCGGCGCACTCGTGACCAACTGCGACCTGCCGCGCCGCAAGGCGCGGGGCCTGAGCCGGTGGAGTCACGCCTTCCGCTCCAGCTATCTCACGGTTTCGGCCGGAGCCGGCGCTTCGATCTGGTCACCCGTCCGCTTCGGCTGTCGGCCGGAAGCGACGATGATGACGCTGACGCCGATGGGGTCCTAGCCGGCCCAACTATCGGCTATCCTTGACAGGTGCTCGGCTTGCCGAGACCACGGGGTGTGGCGCAGTTTGGTAGCGCGCTTCGTTCGGGACGAAGAGGTCGTGGGTTCGAATCCCGCTACCCCGACACATGGTACGTCTCGGGACATCGTCCGCCGATGTCCCGAGACCGCCGCCGAGCGGAGCCCGCAGAGCGCTCAGCCGGCGCCGATGGCGCCGCCGCTCTCCGAGAGGTAGCACTCGCCGCAGAGCGACTCGTAGGTCACCGACTCGCCGTCGATGGCGACCTGGGCGCCGTCGAAGATGAAGGCCTCGCCCACTTTGCGAGCGTTGAAAATGGCCTTGCGGCCGCAGCGGCAGATGGTCTTGAGTTCCTCGATGCTGTGTGCGATCTCGAGGAGTCGACGGCTGCCGGGAAAGGCGTTGGTCTTGAAATCCGTGCGGATCCCGTAGGCGAGCACCGGCACCCGGTCAAGCACGGCGATCCGAAGAAGGTCATCAACCTGATCGGGACTGAGGAACTGCGCCTCGTCGATCAACAGGCAGGCGACCTCCCGACCCTCGGTCGACCGGATCTGCGCGACCAGTGCCGCGAAGCGCGCACGAAGTGCCGTGTCCGAGGCGATCGTGAAGTCCACATTCCGCGCAACGCCCAGACGGGAGACGATGCCATCGCCCTTGGTGTCGATCGAGGGTTTGGCGAGCAGCACGCGCTGCCCACGCTCCTCGTAGTTGAAGGCCGCCTGAAGCAGCGCCGTGCTCTTGCCGGAGTTCATCGCCCCGTAACGGAAATAGAGTTTCGCCACCGTCGAAAGCCTAGTCGAGCAGCCCGTCCTCGGCCGCGCGGCGGATCAACTCCGACTTGCGGCTGGCCGGTCGGTCGACCTTGTTGTACTTGTCACGAACCCGGCGCAGATAGGTCTTGGCCGTCTCATACTGCACATCCATCTGCTCGGCGACCTGAGCAGTGGTGAGCCCGGTGACATAGAGCTTGAGGGCCGCAATCTCGCCCCTGCTGAGCTTGGGTCTGACGAGCCCTCCGGGAGCCAGTTGTCCGCGCCGGGGCGACGTCCCGGCGGTGCCCGGGCGAACACCCATGACTGCGCGGGCCACGCCCATCACTTCGCTCATCGGCAGCGACTTCGCCAGAAATGCGGACGCCCCTGCGGCGAGCGCCCGGGCTCTGGCATCCTCGGAGTCCATGCCGCTGAGGATCATCACCTTGGCTCCGGCTGCTCTGCATGTCCGCACCCGCGCCTCGATGGAGATCGGCTCGCGCAACTGATAGTCAAGGATGACCAGGTCCGGCGGGAAATTCGGGTTGCGCACGAACTCGAGCCAGGTTGCGGACGCAACGACCAGGTCGAAGTCCGAGGCGTTGGCTCCGATCCAGCTGGTCAGGCTGTCAAGCAGCACTTCGTGATCATCGAGGATTGCCAACCGAATCGCGCGGGGTGCTGGGGGAATCGGACTGCTCAGTGACATAACGGAACCTCATCACGACGGAGTTCGGAGTGAACTTGATGGTGGACTGGGGGAAAGCGGATTTCATGACGGCGACGAACGGATCGAGGCGTCCGTGCCCGCGCTGAACTCTCCGCTCGAGCTGCGCGGCGACCGTGACGACGTCAGCCGCGCCTTTGCGCTGGAAGTCGATCCGGAATCCCTCGGGGCGGAAGGCTTCAAGCGCTGTCAGCGCCTCGACGTAGGCGCGGAGGGCCGTCTGCTGGGTCGCCGCCATGAGATCGGCCCGATGCTCTGGGTCGGCAACGCGGACTACGGCGTGCTCCTGTTCCTCCACGAGGCTGCCGACGACCTGCTCGACGAAGGTGTCCAACCAGCTTCGCTCCGCCTGGGCGACCATCGCCGCAGCGAAGTCGGTCCGCCATGATGCGCGCACGCTCCTGCACCGCCTCGGTCACCTCACCCTGCTCCATAAGGTCGGTGAGCAGTGGCAGCACCCGCAGATTCAGCAGCGTCACCCGCTCCTGCTGTACGGAACGGGCGATGCCGTCGCGCATCTGGAGTGCATGCTCGCGACTTGCCCCGATCGCCAGAGACTGCCACGAGCGCAGCGTTGTCGTCGCCAGAGAGGAGCCGACCGCGCTGGCAATCCCCGGTCCCAGCACGGCACTCGCGGCGATCACGGCAAAGACGATGGGCGGGTCGACCGAGGCGCCGGCGTAGGCCTGCAGGTCAGCGAGCAGGCCGATAAAAATTGCACCGAGCGCACTGACGCCGATGAGTTGCCTCGCCGAACTGAACGGCGCCAGACCCAGAATCAGCAGGCCGAAGGCTGCCGGAGTCAGGTTGGGCACCAAGGCGGGATCCAGACTCCAGATCGAGAGATGCGAGAGGGCGACGCCGAGACCGCCGAGCACCACGATCCACAGCCGGGCGGTTCGATCGGTCCGAGCGAACCACTGCTGCCCGGCGAATATCACGACGGCCGTCGCGGCCGCGATGGCGCACGCCGCCGCCCAGGCTACGGTGACCTGCCCGCCAAGGCTGACGCCGATGACGGCCTGCGCCACGCCGAGAATCAGGGCGGTCGCCGCCGCGAGCCAACTGAGATGCCGCGACACGACGGTGCCCAGCGGGTCCAGCTGCAGGGCGGTGACGTCGTGGGGCTTCACGCTCTCGTCACCGCCTGGTCGCCATCGCTCGGGGACTCGACGTAGTCCTCGGCGAGCGGCCCGTGCGGCAACTGGATCACTATCGAAGTACCGGCGCCCGCTTCGGACCACAGTTGAACCGTTCCGCCGACGAGTTCGATCCGTCGCCGGATCGAATTGCGCAGGCCGAGACGATCCTCACCCGCCTGCCCCTCGCTGAAGCCGACTCCGCTGTCCATCACCATGACCGTGACATCCGTATCCGAGCCGTAGACGACTATCTCCGCTCGATTGACACCGGAGTGCTTGCGCACATTGGTCAGGGCCTGTTCGACCGCCAAGCCGAGGGCTCTGGCGCGCGCGGGTTCAAGGGCACCGGCTCCCCGGAGATCGCCCGCGACATCGATTTCCAGACCTTCGCCGCGCGCATTCCGGATCACCGCGGACAGTTCGCTCTGCTCCCAGTCGGCGCCCGCTCCCGCTCCAGCCCCGGCTTCGGCGGAGCGTTCGAGATCACCCAGCCACTCCTCACCGATCAGCAAGGAGAGGTCCTCCTCGATACTGCGACGCATGGCCGGCGAAATCGGTCCCAGCGGTGCGACCCCGATTGCGGCGAGTTGATTGAGGACGGTGTCATGCACCATTGCACTTGCCTGGATCTCGATCCTTTCCCGGAGCGCGGCGATCGCCTGGTCTTGAACGGCGCGATGGAGGCTCGGCTGGGCCCGCACGCCGCGGCGCCGAGCCAAGGGATCCAGGACGATGACCGCTATCAGCAGAAGGTAGGCCAGCAGGCCCGGAGTGACCACCACCGGCGAAACACCCGCCTGATACCACGCGAGCCGGGTCACCGCCTCGCCCAGCAGCCATCCTGCCGTCGGCCAGGCCACGTTGATCGCCATCGACTTCCCGACACCCCCGACCAGGACCAGCGCCGACTGAGTGGCGATCAGGATGAAGAGCGTCACGGTCGACGTGGGCGCCAGCTGAGTGCCGGTGAGCAGGATGACGGAGTACGTCGCAGCGGCACCGACGATCAGATAACTGGCCGACAGCAGCACAGACGGCGCCAGCAGCACCAGCAGCACCTTGCCGAGGAAGACCGCGGTGGCCAGTATCGCCGGCCAGAGCACCAGAGCGGCATCGGCGGCCTGCAACTGCAGGAGGATGACGAACACAGCCCCGAGGAGCGTCAGGGAAATGACATTGCCCCCATGCACCCGGACATCCCGGGACGACCGAGTCGCAAGGTGACTTGGTAAGCCAAGGGACACGGTCGACGCACCTCTGCTATCCCGACATCATGTGTGGACGGAAGCGGGCTCCGGCGACTTGTCGGGAACAGCGATCGCCGGGGTGACGCCAGTGCGACGCAATGGAGCGCCCACGCTGATTATTGCACCTGAGGGAGATCCCGTGTACCCCATTTTGTGGTACGCCACGAATTGAGGCTCGATCAGCGACTGATGCCCAGAGTCTCGGCAGTCTCGGCGAGCACCCGCTCCGCCAGCCCGGGATCGTCAGATAGTGCAGTGCCCCAACTCGGCACCATGGCCTTCAACTGCGGCAGCCACTGCGCCATCCGGTCCCCGAAACACCGCTCGAGCACACTGAGCATGATCGGTGCCGCCGTTGACGCGCCCGGGGAGGCGCCGAGCAGTCCGACGATGGAACCGTCAGCGGCGGCGATGACCTCGGTGCCGAACTGCAGTTCGCCGCCCTTGCTGGAATTCGGGCGGATCACCTGCACCCGCTGGCCCGCCGTGATGAGCTCCCAGTCCGCCATCGATGCACTGGGCATGAACTCCCGCAGCGCATCGAACTTGCGGCTCTTGGGCTGGAACACCTGACCGATCAGGTACCGGAGCAGGCCATCGCCCAGAGTCTGGAAGCCGACCGAGATCATCGGGATCAGGTTTCCGAGGCGGATCGAACCGAAGAGATCGAAATAGGAACCGAGCTTCTGGAACTTGGGCGTGAACCCGGCAAACGGACCGAACAGCAGCGATGTGCCCCCATCGACCAAACGCGTGTCGAGGTGCGGAACCGACATCGGCGGTGCGCCGACGGCCGCCTTGCCGTAGACCTTTGCCTTGTGGCGAGCCACGATCGCGGGGTTGGTGGTCTTGAAGAACTGGCCGCTGACGGGGAATCCCCCGAAACCACGGATCTCCTTGATTCGGGATCTCTGCAGCAGACTCAGCGCGCCACCACCGGCACCGACGAAGACGAAGCGGGCATCGACGCGCTCGGCAGCGCCGCCGATACCGCGGGAGGTCACCCGCCAGCCGTCGCCGCGACGGCGCAGCCCGGTGACCTCTCGCTCCAGCACGACACGCACGCCGTCAGCAGCCAGCCGCTCGAACAACTGGGTGGTCAGGGCACCGAAGTTGACGTCGGTGCCCGCCGAACTGAAGGTGGCCGCCACTTTCTGCCGCACCGGTCGGCCGATCATCATCAGCGGCGCCCACTGGTAGAGCTTCTCCTGCTCGTCGGTGAACTCGATGCCCGCGAACAGCGGGTGGTCCTTGAGCAATTCGTGCCTCGCGCGCAGGTACTCGGTGTCCTTCTCGCCGGTCACGAAGCTCAGGTGCGGGGTCGCGGTGATGAAGGTGCCGGGGTCCGGGATGACGCCGGTGCGCACCAGGTACGACCAGAACTGCCGTGAGATCTGGAACTGCTCGTTGACCTGGATGGCCTTCGAGACGTCGACGGTGCCGTCTGCCCTCTGCGGGCTGTAGTTCAGCTCGCACAGAGCCGAGTGTCCCGTGCCGGCGTTGTTCCACGCATTCGAGGACTCCGCTGCCACGGTGGGCAGCCGCTCGACGATCTCGATCGTCCACGTCGGCTCCAGCTGGTGCAGCATGGTCGCCAGGGTTGCGCTCATGACGCCACCACCCACCAGCAGAACGTCAACATTCCTCGTCACGGTCACACTCCCAATTTATCCACATCTACCCGGCCTCGCCGACCGGAGGCTGCTGGCTGGTTCGCGCACCTCACGCCGAGCGCGGCCGGCTCGCGACCAGTTCCGCGATCTGCACGGCATTCAACGCTGCCCCCTTGCGGAGGTTGTCATTGCTGATGAACAGCGCGAGACCGTGTCCGGCCGGAGCGCTCTGGTCAGCGCGGATCCGGCCGACGAAGCTGGGATCCCGGCCAGCAGCCTCCAGCGGCGTCGGCACATCGGAGAGCGCGACGCCGGGGGCGCTCGCCAACAGTTCGCGGGCGCGCTCCGGGCTCAGCGGCCTGCGGAACTCGGCGTTTATCGAGAGCGAGTGACCCGTGAACACCGGCACCCGCACGCAGGTGCCCGAGACCAGCAGCTCGGGCAGTTCGAGGATCTTGCGGCTCTCGTTGCGCAGCTTCTTCTCCTCGTCCGTCTCCCCTTCGCCGTCCTCGACGATCGCGCCGGCCAGCGGGATGACATCGAAGGCGATGGGGCGGACGTACTTGACCGGCTCGGGGAAGACGACGGCGCGGCCGTCGTGCACCAGGCCGACGGTGTCCTGTTCGAGTGCCGCCCTGGCCTGGCCATAGAGCTCTTCCGCGCCGGCGAGCCCGCTGCCGGAGACCGCCTGGTAGGTGCTGACGATCAGCCGGGTCAGCCCCGCCTCGGTGTCGAGGACCTTCAGCACCGGCATCGCCGCCATCGTCGTGCAGTTGGGGTTGGCGATGATGCCCTTGACGACGTGGTCGAGTGCATGCGGGTTGACCTCGCTGACGATCAGCGGCACCTCGGGATCGTTGCGCCAGGCGCTGGAATTGTCGATCACCAGCACCCCCGCCGCGGCGAACCGGGGGGCTTGGGCCCGGGAGGTGGTGGCTCCCGCCGAGAAGATGGCGATGTCGAGGCCGCTCGGATCGGCGGTGGCGGCATCCTCGACTTCGATGTCCTCACCGCGGAAGTTCAACGTGGTACCGGCTGACCGGGACGAGGCGAAGAACCTGATCTGGGCGACGGGGAAATCACGCTCATCGAGCAGTCGGCGCACGACGGCACCGACCTGGCCGGTCGCCCCGACGACGCCAATGCGGATTCCGCTCATCGCCCTGTCCCTCCGTGCACGATCGCCTCATTCTCGGCGTCGAGCCCGAAGGCCCGATGAACGACGCGCGCGGCTTCGTCAAGGGTGTCGGCGCGGGTGACGACGGAGATCCGAATCTCGCTGGTCGAGATCATCTCGATGTTGATGCCCGCCTCGAAGAGCGCGGTGAAGAGTTTGGCGGAGACGCCGGAGTTGGTGCGCATGCCGGCGCCGACGACCGAGAGCTTTCCGATCTCGTCGTCGTACTGCAGTGAATCGAAACCCACCTGGTCACGCTCGGACTCAAGGACATCCAGGACTCTGCGGCCGTCGTCTCTGGGCAGCGTGAAGGAGATGTCCGTCCGACCGGTCGCGGCGGCCGAGACATTCTGCACGATCATGTCCACATTGGCGTTGGTGCCGGCGACGATGTTGAAGATCTGCGCCGCCTTGCCGGGAACGTCGGGCACGCCGACCACCGTTATCTTCGCCTCCGAGAGGTCGGTTGCGACCCCCGTGATGATCGGTTCTTCCACGCTGACTCCATCTCTCGCATTGACGACCAGGGTGCCTTCGCTGTCATTGAAGGATGAGCGCACGTGAATCGTCACGCCGTAGCGACGCGCGTACTCGACCGCCCTGATATAGAGAACTCTCGCACCGGCCGCTGCGAGTTCGAGCATCTCCTCGCTGGTGATGGTGTCGATCTTGTGCGCGCGGGGAACCACCCGTGGATCAGCGGTGAACACCCCGTCGACGTCAGTGTAGATCTCGCACATCTCGGCACCGAGAGCGGCCGCCAGGGCGACGGCGGTCGTGTCCGAGCCGCCGCGGCCCAGAGTCGTGATATCGCCGGTGCTTCGGTTGAACCCCTGGAAGCCGGCGACGATGGCAATAGCACCCTGGTCCAGAGCCTCCCGGATGCGCTTGGGGGCGACATCCACGATCCTCGCCGATCCGTGCCGGGCGTCGGTGATCATGCCGGCCTGGCTGCCCGTGTAGGAGCGCGCCTCGTAGCCGAGTGACTTGATCGCCATCGCCAGCAGTGCCATCGAGATCCGCTCGCCGCTGGTCAGCAGCATGTCGAGCTCCCTGGGAGCGGGAACCGCGGCGACGGCGTGCGCCAGATCCAGCAGATCATCGGTGGTGTCGCCCATCGCGGAGACCACGACCACGACCTCGTGGCCCGCCTTGCTGGTCTCTACGATGCGGCTGGCCACCCGCTTGATGCTCTCGGCATCGGCGACCGAGGATCCTCCGAACTTCTGGACGATCAGACTCACGGGTGGCTCCTGGGGCAGGCGATGGGAGGGCCGAAAGCGGCCCGACTTCCCATCCTAAAGCCAGGCGGGCTCTCAATCCGCGTTGATGACGCGGGGCCGGCCTCAGACCGTGCGGCGTCCCTCGAAGGCGCGGCCGAGAGTGACCTCGTCGGCGTATTCGAGGTCGCCGCCGACGGGCAGCCCGGATGCGAGCCGGGTGACCCGGATCTCGAGGGTTTTGAGCAGCCGTGAGAGGTAGGTCGCGGTGGCCTCCCCCTCGAGGTTGGGATCGGTCGCGAGGATGACCTCTTCGACGGTGCCATCGGCGAGCCGCTGCATGAGCTGGCGGATCCGGAGGTCATCGGGGCCGACGCCGTCGATCGGGCTGATCGCCCCGCCGAGAACGTGGTAGAGACCACGGAACTCACGGGTGCGTTCCACCGCGACGACGTCCTTGGCCTCTTCGACGACGCAGATCAGGTTCTGCGCGCGTCGCGGATCCCGACAGATGGCGCAGGTCTCCTGCTCGGTGACATTTCCGCAGATCCTGCAGAAATGCACTTTCTCCTTGACCAGCACGAGCACTTCGGAGAGCCGGCTGACCTCGAAGGATTCCGTTTGGAGAATATGGAAGGCGATCCGCTGGGCCGATTTCGGTCCGATGCCGGGCAGGCGGCCCAGTTCATCGATCAACTCCTGAATGAGCCCGTCGTACATCGGCTAGTCCTCGTATCCCGGGTCAGCGGGAAGCGTCAGCGTCTCTTCTTCGATGAAATGCGCGCCGAGGAGTTCCCGCACGACGGCCTCCCCGTAGCGCTCCGGCTGGGTGCCGGCGCCTGCCGCCGGAGCCGCGACGGCGGAATCGACCTGCAATGGCTCGAGCTGCGCCTCTGGATCCTCCGGTGCGGCATCGAGCCACGGGTCGAACGGGGGCTCCTCCACGGCAGTCGGGGCGCCGGGGATGGCCACGTCCGGCCAATCCGTGGTGACGATACCGGTCGACTCCGGTGAGACCGCTGCGGACGGCGGTGCCGCTGAAGCCACAGCACCCGCCGGCGCGGCGACCTTGGCGACGAACTTCACCCGCAGGCCGATGACCTTCACGATCGCGCCGCGCAGCTGTTCGCTGACGGAATCGGGGCCCTGCCGCTTGAAGTCGGCGGCATCCTTGTCGCTGGTGAACTGAACCGTCAGGACGTCACCGTCAAGCGCCTTCGGCTCTGAGCCGAAGATGACGATCCACGCGCTGCGCTTGGCTCTTTCGACGTGGTCCAGGATCTCGGGCCAAGCATCCCGGATCTGCATGATGGTGGCCGGCGCCGCGAGCGCAGGGGGATTCGCTAGAGCTCCGGCTGCGCTCTCCCCGACTGCCGCCGCGGCGACCCGCGGCTCAGCCTGCGCCGGTGCGTGCGTTTGCGCCGACGGGTTCGGCACCACCGGAACGGGAGAGGTGCGGGGTTCGCCCTCGACGCCGATCCGACGCTCCAGCCGTTCGACCCTGGCCAGGGTCCCGCGCTCCGTGTCGTCGCTGGCCGGGATCAGCAGCCGGGCGATCATCAGCTCGAGGTGGAGACGCGGCGAGGTCGCTCCGGACATCTCGCTGAGAGCCGCGTTGCTGAGATCGGCGGCCCGCGACAGCTCAGCGGGACCGAACCGGCGTGCCTGTGCCCCCATGTGTTCGAGCTCATCGGCGGGAATGCCGCGCAGCACGGCCTCGGCACCCGCCGAGACGGCGTCCACCACGATCAGGTCGCGCAGCCGCTCCAGCAGGTCCTCGACGAATCGGCGCGGGTCCTGACCGGACTGGATCACCCGGTCGACCGCCTCGAAGGCCGCCGCGGCATCCCGCGCCGCGAGCGCGTCGATGACATCGTCGAGCAGTGCGGCGTTGGTGTACCCGAGCAGGGCGACTGCGCGCTCGTACTCGACCCGAGGTCCGTCGCTTCCGGCGATCAGCTGGTCGAGCACCGACAGAGTGTCCCGCACGGACCCACCGCCGGCCCGCACCACCAGCGGAAGCACGCCCGGCGCCGCCTCGACGCCCTCGCTGGTCGCCAGCGTCTGCACGTACTCGAGCAGCTGGGCGGGCGGCACCAGCCGGAAGGGATAATGGTGGGTGCGCGAGCGGATCGTGCCGATCACCTTTTCCGGCTCGGTGGTCGCGAAGATGAACTTGACGTGCTCCGGCGGCTCCTCCACGATCTTCAGCAGCGCGTTGAAACCCTGCGGGGTGACCATGTGCGCCTCGTCGAGGATGAAGATCTTGTAGCGGTCCCGCGCAGGCGAGAACACCGCACGCTCGCGCAGGTCCCGCGCATCGTCGACGCCATTGTGGCTGGCCGCATCGATCTCGACGACGTCCAGGGAGCCGCCACCGTCCCTGCTGAGTTCGACACAACTGGGGCATACTCCGCAAGGGGTGTCCGTCGGCCCTTCGATGCAGTTCAGGCATCGGGCGAGCAGGCGAGCGGAAGTGGTCTTGCCGCAGCCACGCGGTCCGCTGAACAGATAGGCGTGGTTGACCCGGTTCGTGCGCAGCGCCGTCATCAGCGGCTCGACGACCTGAGACTGGCCGATCAGTTCGGCGAAAGTCTCGGGTCGATAGCGGCGGTAGAGGGCGGTGACCACCATCCAAGACTACCGGCTGCCGGGGACACGCCCCGGGCCTCCCCCGGAATGGGGACTGTGAAATATGGTGAGGAAATTTGAGACTTGTCGCGAGGCCCGTGCTTTTCCGGTGGAACGTCACAGCATGGCTGGAGTCACACCCAAAGATACCGAACCAGGTTCGGGGGATGGGCCGCCCTTCCGGGTGGTCCAACGCAGTCGCCCCGCGGCATGCAGGCCCGTGCATGTCGCGGGTGCTCGGGCCAACGCCCCCGCCACTCAGTCGGAGGCAGCGGTGATGGACTGCCGGGCGATCTCCAGTTCCTCATTCGTGGGCACGACCAGAATGCGAATCGGCGAACCATCGACCGATATCTCCCGTGCCTGATCGGATCGGAGTTCGTTTCGCGCGGTGTCCAGCCGGAATCCCAGGGCCTCGAGACCGCTCAGGATCCGTCGGCGCACCTCGACGCTGTTCTCGCCGACCCCCGCCGTGAACACCAGGGCGTCCGCGTGCCCGAGTTGCGCCAGATAACCGCCGATGTAGCCCCGCGCGCGATGGGCGTAGACGTCGAGGGCCAGCCCGGCTTCGGCATCACCGTCCAGCGCTGCCGCCACGATGTCCCGCATGTCCGTCATCCCGGTCAGTCCGAGCATCCCGCTGTCGCGGTTGAGCAGAGTGTCGAGGTCATCGAAGGACAGCCCGGCGGAGTTGTGCAGGGTCAACAGCACACCCGGATCGATGTCGCCGGGCCGGGAGCCCATCACCAGGCCTTCGAGCGGCGTCATCCCCATCGATGTCTCGACACTGATGCCGCCCCGGATGGCGGCAGCGGATGCCCCGTTGCCCAGATGCAGCACGATCAGGTTCACGCTCTCCGGGGTCGTGCCCAGGAATGCGGCGGCGGCGGCGGTGACGAAGCGGTACGAGGTGCCGTGAAAGCCATAGCGACGCAGGTGATGGGCCGCAGCGAGTTCGCGATTGATCGCATACGTGTATGCGGCTGGGGGCAGGGTCTGGTGAAAGGCCGTGTCGAAGACCGCCACATGCGGTACATCCGGGAAGGCGCGCCGCGCCGCCCGAATCCCCTGGAGCGCCCCCGGATTGTGCAGCGGGGCGAGGATGGCGAGCTCCGCGATCTGCTGCTCGACCTCATCGGTGAGGATCGTCGGCTCGACGAAGCGGGTGCCGCCGTGCACGACCCGATGGCCGACCGCACTGATCGTGTGCCCCGCCACCGCGCCGAGTTCGGCCAGCATCAGCGCGAAGCCGGCGCTGTGATCGACGATCGGCAGTTCGCGTACGCGCTCTCCCTCGCCGCTGCGGTGTGCCAGACGGGAACCCGGCTGGCCGATCCGCTCGACCACGCCGCTGGCGAGCACCGCTTCCCCGGCCATCTCGATGAGCTGGTACTTGACGGTGGACGAGCCGCTGTTGACCACCAGCACTACGCTCATGAGGCGGCAACCTCCTGCGCCTGGATCGCCGTGATCGCAACCGTGTTGACGATGTCGTCGACCAGCGCACCGCGGGACAGGTCGTTGATGGGCTTGCGGAGCCCCTGCAGCACCGGGCCGATCGCGACGGCGCCGGCACTGCGCTGCACGGCCTTGTAAGTGTTGTTGCCGGTGTTCAGGTCCGGGAAGATGAAGACCGTCGCGGTGCCGGCGACCGGGGAGTTCGGCAGCTTCGCGTGCGCGACCACGATGTCCGCCGCCGCGTCGTACTGAATGGGGCCCTCGACCGGCAGCTCGGGTCGCAGCGCCCGGACCCGAGCGGTTGCGTCGCGGACCTTGTCCACGCCGACTCCGGTTCCCGAGGCCCCGGTCGAATAGGACAGCATCGCGACGCGTGGTTCGATGCCGAAGCGGGCGGCGGTGTCCGCCGAGGAGATGGCGATGTCCGCCAGTTGATCGACCGTCGGATCCGGCACCACGGCACAGTCTCCGTAGACCAGCACCCGGTCGGCGAGCGCCATGAAGAAGACGCTCGAAACGATCGAAACGCCCGGACGGGTCTTGATGATCTCGAAGGCGGGACGCACGGTGTGCGCGGTGGTGTGCGCCGCCCCCGAGACCATGCCGTCCGCCAGCCCGAGCTGGACCATCATGGTGCCGAAATAGGCGACATCGGTGACGATGTCGCGGGCCAGGTCAAGGCTCATCCCCTTGTGCGCGCGGAGCGCGGCATACTCCCTGGCGAAACGCTCCCGCAGTTCCGGGTCCAGGGGACTCAGCAGCGTCGCCCCGGTCAGATCGATGCCGAGTTCGGCGGCCCGGGCGGTGATCTCCCTCGGCTCCCCGAGGATGGTCAGATCCACCACCTTCCGGCTGAGCAGGGTGCTGGCGGCCCGGAGGATGCGATCATCGTCCCCCTCGGGCAGCACGATCCTCTTGCGGTTCGCGCGCGCCCGCTCGATCAGGTCGTACTCGAACATCAGCGGCGTTACCACCGAGGACCGGGTCACCTCGAGAGCGTCGCGCAACCGATCGTCGTCCACATGCGCGTCGAAGAGGGCCAGAGCAGTGTCGCGCTTGCGCTGGGAATCGGCGGCCAGCCGGCCGCGCGTCTGCGAGAGCCGCAGGGCGGTTTCGAAGGTGCCAAGTCTCGTGGTGATTATCGGCAGATTGTTGGGGTCGAGCCCGTTGATCAGATCGGTGATCGTCTCCGGCAGCGCGAAGCCGCCGATCAGGATGATCCCGGACAGGGAGGGGAACGACACGGAGGCGTGGGCCATCAGCGCCGCCAGCAGCACATCGACCCGGTCACCGGGGACCAGCACCACCGCGCCCTCGGTCAGCCGGGGCAGGACGTTGACGACCGTCATGCCGGCGATCACGACGCCGAGAGCCTCACGACTGAGCAGCTGCGGATCGCCCTTGATCATGGTGCCCTCGCAGCTCTCCATGATGGCGCGCACCGTCGGGGCCACAAGGAAGCGGTCCTCGGGGATCGTCCACACGGGTGCCGTGGATCCGGCCGGCAGCGCCGCGGCGACGCTGGCGGCGATCTCGGTGAGGGCGTCGCCGTCGGCGCGGTTGACGATGATGCCGAGCAGTTGCGCGTGCTCGTCCCGGAGCTCCTGCGTCGCCACCTCCGCGAACCGCCGCATGTCCTCGGCGCTGCGACCGGCGCTGGCGACCAGGCCGGCATCGCCCGCGGACCCCGCCTGGCGGCCGCCGAGGACCAGCAGCACCGGCGCACCGAGATTGGCGGCGACCCGGGCGTTGAACGAGAGTTCCGTCGGCGTCGAAACGTCGGTGTAGTCCGAGCCGACGATCAGCACGGCGTCGGCGACGGCTTCGACCGCCCGGTACTTCTCCACGATCGCGGTGAGGGCGGCCTCCGGATCGGCGTGCACGTCGTCGTACCCGACGCCGATGCAGTCGTTGTATTGGAGGTCGACGCTGTCATGGGCGAGCAGCAGTTTCAGCACATAGTCGCGCTCCTCACGGCTGCGGGCGACCGGGCGGAAGACCGCGACCCGGCCCAGGCTGCGGCTGAGTGTCTCCAGCACGCCCAGGGCTACGGAGGACTTACCGGTGTTGCCTTCGGCGGAGGTGATGTAGATGCTCTTGGCCACACGACCAGACTAGGCGCAAAGCGGGTTCCGGCTCTGTCTGGGCGGGAATCGATGAAACCGCAGGTTCCGTGGGCGTCCGGGTCGCACGGGTGGTCTCGTCACAGCGATTCGACCATCCGGGTGCCTAGGAGACGGCCTGCGCGAAGCCGAGCTCGGCGTCCGCGAGGTGCCGCAGATGCTCCGGGATGTCGCGGCCCTTCGACTTCATGGAGCGCACCCACAAGCGTCCCGCCCGGTAGCTGGAGCGCACGAGCGGGCCGGCGAGCACCCCCAGGAAGCCGATCTCCTCCGCCTCCTGGCTGAACGCCACGAACTCCTGCGGCGTGACCCAGCGGGCGACCGGGAGGTGCCGCGGCGTGGGCCGCAGGTACTGCGTGATCGTGATGATGTCGGTGCCGGCATCGTGCAGGTCGCGCAGCGCCTGGCTGACCTCGTGCGGCTCCTCGCCCATCCCGAGGATCAGATTCGACTTGGTGATCAGCCCGGCGGCCCTCGCCTGGCTGATCACGCCGAGCGAGCGCTCGTAGCTGAAGGCCGGCCGGATCCGCTTGAAGAGCCGCGGGACCGTCTCGACATTGTGCGCGAACACCTCGGGCCGCGACTCGAAGACCACGCCGAGCAGCTCGGGGTTGCCCGAGAAGTCAGTCGCCAGGATCTCCACACCCGTGCCCGGGTTCTGCTCGTGGATCTGCCGGACGGTCTCGGCATGCAGCCATGCTCCCTCGTCGGGCAGGTCGTCGCGGGCGACTCCTGTCACGGTGGCGTAGCGGAGGTTCATGCTCTTGACGGATTCGGCGACGCGACGCGGCTCATCGGTGTCGTAGTCAGCGGGCTTGCCCGTGTCGATCTGGCAGAAGTCACAGCGGCGCGTGCACTGACTGCCGCCGATCAAGAAGGTCGCCTCGCGATCCTCCCAGCATTCGAAGATGTTGGGGCAGCCGGCCTCCTGGCACACGGTGTGCAGGTTCTCGCCCTTGACGAGTTGCTGCAGTTGGCGGTACTCGGGACCCATTCTCGCAACGGTCTTGATCCACTCGGGCTTGCGTTCGATGGGGGTCTCGGCGTTGCGCACCTCGAGGCGCAGCAGCTTGCGACCGCCGACCTGGTCGGCCTGCGGGTGGCTCATACCGCGACCGCCATCGACTCGGCGAAGCGGCGGCTGAGCACCGGCACGACGTCAGTGGGCGTCACCTCGCGGCCGAGCACGCGCGAGATCGACGTCACGCCGGCATCCCGGATGCCGCAGGCGACGATCTTGTCGTAGGCCTCGAAGCTGTTGCTGCAGTTGAGCGCGAAACCGTGCATCGTGACTTTCTGCGAGACGCGGATGCCGATCGCCGCGATCTTCTCCGCACCCACCGGCGACTCGTAGCCCATCCACACCCCCGAGCGGCCCTCGACGCGACCGGCGTCGACACCGAACTCGGCGAGCACCCCGATCAGCATGCCCTCGAGCCGCCGAACGTAACCGACTACGTCGACCGGTTCGGCGAGCCGGAGGATCGGATAGCCGACGAGTTGGCCGGGACCGTGCCAGGTGATCTTGCCGCCGCGGTCGACGTCGATGACGGCCGTGCCGTCGGTCGGCCGTTCGGAGTCCTCGGTCCGCTTGCCCGCGGTGAACACCGATGGGTGCTCGAGCAGGAGGAGGGTGTCCGGGGCGTTGCCGCTCACGACATCCTGGTGTTTTGCGCGCTGAAGCTCAAGAGCTTCCATGTACGGCACGGAGTTGGCGCTTAGCCCCGTGACGACTATGTCGACCACACCCCGAGTCTACCTCGCTTCCGCTCCGGCGTCACCAGTCGGCGTGCGATCCACCTGAGCCTGAAGAAGTCCGGTGAGTCTCGGCGCGATGGCGAACAGCGGCTCCGATGAAACTAGAATTCCCATGAGCAGCGACCCCCGGTGTCATCGAGGAGGAGCATGGATACGATTCTCACCCGCCGCACATTCCTCAGCGCCACTGCCGCCGCTGCAGCCACGGCCGCTCTCGCGGCATGTTCGGCGCCGCCCGCGCCCGGCGTGCGGATCCTCGCCACCGATCCGCTGGTCGGCAAGTATGAGGCGGCGCGCCTCTGGTCGGGGACGACCGTTTCCCCGACCCTGTCCGCAGGCGAGCTGGTCGCCGATGTCGCAGGCACCTCGGTGACCACGTGGGGCTACAACGACGCACTGGTGGCGCCCGTGATCCGCGCCACGGTCGGCGACCAGCTGACGGCCTCCGTCACCAATCGCCTTGCGGACGAGGGCACGAGCGTGCACTGGCACGGGCTGGCGCTGCGCAACGATGCCGACGGGGTGCCTGATCTGACGCAGCAGGCGATCAACCCGGGAGCCGAGTACGGCTACCAGTTCCGCCTCGCGCACCCCGGCACCTACTGGTACCACTCCCACCTGGAGATGCAGCGGGAGCGGGCCCTCTACGGTGCCCTGATCATCGAAGACCCGAAGGAGGCGCTCGCCTACGACCAGGAATGGGTGGTCGTTCTCGACGACTGGCTGGACGGCTTCGGCAGCACGCCGGATGCCGTGCTCGCCGAGTTGTCGCACGGCATGAACATGGGTGGCGGCCCCTCGGGCATGCTGATGGGGTCGGCGAGCGACTACCTGGGCGGCGACTCCGGGGACGTGAAGATCCCGGTGCACCTCATCAACGGGCGCTCGAACCTGAACCCGGACGAACTCGTGAGCGCAATGGGCAACCGGATCCGACTGCGCATCATCAATGCCGCGGGCGACACCGCGTACCGCGTCGGCGTGCCGGGGCAGCAGCTGACGATCACGCATTCCGACGGATTCCCGGTGCAGCACCAGAGCGTGGATGCGGTCGTCCTCGGCATGGGCGAGAGAATCGATGCGCTGCTGACGGTAACGGCTGCCAAGACTGCGCTGCTCGCCTTGCCCGAAGGGAAAGCCGGGAGAGTCTTCGGCGTGATCACCGCGGGCCCGGGCGAGACCCCGTCCGAATCGAGTCTGCCGAGCACCCTCACCGGGATGGTCACCGACGGCGGGAGGCTGAAAGCGGACCCCTCGGTTCTGCTGAGCCCGAAATCCGCCGACCGGGTCCACGAGTTGAAACTCACCGGGTCCATGATGAACTACAACTGGGGAATCAACGGCCGCGCATTCGACATGGCGGACCCCTTCGCCGGAGCATTCGAGATCCGGATGAACGAGCGCGTAAAGGTCCGGGTCGTCAACGACACCATGATGTGGCACCCCCTGCACCTGCACGGGCACACCTTCCAGCTTGCCGACGGCGGGGCGCGCAAGGACACCGTCATCGTGCGTCCGATGGAGCAGGTCACTTTCGAGTTCGACGCCGATAACCCGGGACAGTGGCTGGCGCACTGCCACAACGCGTACCATGCTGCACGAGGGATGATGGGCGTGTTCTCCTATGTCCGATAACGGAACCGACGTCCCTGTTCCAGCGGTCCGCGGATACTCGGCTTGGCAACGAATGGAGGTTTCACGATGATGTACGGATATGGTGACGGCGCTTGGGGAATGGGTGCCTGGATAGTGATGGTCTTGCTCGTGCTCCTGTTCTGGGCCGCGGTGATCACCTCGATCGTGCTGTTGTTTCGGCGCACGGGAACCGCTCAGGGGGCTGCCCCGACGCACCAAGACGCGGAGCGGATCCTGAACGAGCGATTCGCACGCGGTGAGATCGATGAAGAGGAATTCTCCGCGAGACGATCGGCTCTTCGGCGTTTGTAGGGGTACCCGAGGCGAGCCATTGCCTGCGCTCGGGCCGACCCCGTAGAATCCGAAATGTGACCCGGTAGTTCAATTTGTACGAGTGCGACCTTCCCTGGGGCGGCCGACTCGCGTGAGAAAGAAGCCACGATGCGCAACGTCGCCGTCGTCCGAGTGGGGATGTGCCCGAATGGGTCCAGCTCCGCATCACCGCTGAGGAACGTCCGCTGATGGGCGCGCTCGATGACGTCAGGGTTCTGGAGGTCAGCACCGGGATCGCCGGGCCCTTCGCGGGGATGCTCCTGGCCGATCACGGGGCCGAGGTGCTCAAGGTCGAGCCGCTGAGAAGTGACCCCAGTCGGGCGTTGCCGGGTGACGCGGTGTGGAATCGCGGCAAACGCAGCGTCACCACGGACCTCACGACGGCCGCCGGGCAGTCCTGGCTTGCCGAGCATCTGGCCGGCGCCGACGTGCTGCTCGTGTCCGCGCTGCCGATCGCGGGCACCGGATGGGACGCGGCGGCCCTGACCGAGCGGTTCCCGGGCCTGCTGGTGCTGGTCATGCCGCCCTACCTCAGGACCGACGGCTCCACGCCGTGGGTCGGCGGCGGCGAATCCGCTGAACTGCTCAGCGCGGCCACCGGGATCGCCTACAGCCAGGCATCCGACGAGGACGTCCCGGTCGATCTGGTCTACCCGCACGTGCTCTACCTGCAGGGCATCTGGGCTGCCACGACCCTCGTCTCCGCGCTGGTCGAGCGACAGCACTCCGGGCGCGGCCAGGTGCTCACCGTTGGCGGCGTGCACGGGATGGCGGAGGCCTCCGCCGCGGCACTCGTGCATGTTCCCGGCACGCCGCGCACGCACCAACCCGGCGGTCCGGGCGGGCCGGTCCCGTTCTACCGCCCCTACCGCTGCTCCGACGATCAGTGGCTGTTCCTGGCCTGCCTGACCCCCAACTTCTTCATGAAGGCGTTCGAGGTGCTCGAACTGCTCGACCTCTTCGCCGACCCGCGGCTGGAGGGCGACCCGATCACGATGCTCTACCCCCAGAACGTGCCGTGGGTCATCGAGAGGTTCGCCGCCGTCTTCGCCACCCGCACTCGCAGCGAGTGGCTGGGCGCGCTCGCCGACGCCGGGCTGCCAGCCGCACCCCTGCTCGACCGGGACGACTGGCTGGACCACCCGCAACTGGCAGCGATCGACATGCGTCTGGAGCTCACCGATCCCGCCAAGGGCGCGGTCGTCATGCCCGGCATCCCCCTGGTGCTGACGGAAACCCCCGGCGCCGTGCGCGGACCGGCACCGCTTCCCGGCGAGGCCGGCGAGGGTCCCGTGTGGCCGGCCCGAGAACCGATTCCGCAATCCGGCACCGGATCCGCGGGCGAAGTCACGGTGCGTCGCGGCGGTCCGCTCGAGGGCCTGAGGGTGCTTGATCTTGGCTCGATCATCGCCGGCACCTACGCCTGCACGCTGCTCGCCGAACTGGGTGCCGACGTCATCAAGATCGAGCCGCCCGCAGGTGACGGACTGCGCGGGCTGATGCTCGGCTTCGCCGGCTTCCACAAAGGCAAGCGCGGGCTGGTTCTTGACCTGCGCAAGCCCGGCGGACATGACGCCTTCGTGGAGCTGGCCCGCACTGCGGACCTGGTGATCGACAACTACCGCCCGGGTGTGCTTGAGCGTCTGGGCATCGACATCACCATGCTGCGCCAAGTCAATCCCGCGATCAGCACGGTGTCGGTCACCGGCTTCGGCGAGGGCGGGCCGCTCGGTGCCGACCCGGGCTTCGACCCCGTCCTGCAGGCGATGAGCGGGATGATGACCGCCCAGGGCGGCTCGGACGAACCGGTGTTCCTGAGCCTTCCCGTCAACGATGTCGCCTCGGCGGCGATGGCTGCGCTCGGTGCCGTGTTGGCGATCTTCAACCGGGGGCGCACCGGTGAAGGCCAGCGGGTCTGGACCTCGCTGGCCGGACAGTCGGCACTGATGCAGGCCGGGGAGCTGGTGCGGTATCCCGGCCGCACTGCCGCTCGCCGTGGCGGGCGCGACTACCCCGGGCCGAGCGCGACCGATCGGTTCTACCGGACTGCTGACGGCTGGATTCGATTGCAAGCCACGACCGACGCCCAGCGCAGTGCGCTTGCCGGGCTCGTCGGACCACTGCCGTCGGGCCAGGACCAGACTGCCGCGATTCAGGCCGCGTTTGCCGCACGGAACACTACAGACGCTCTCGCGATGCTCTCGACCGCGGGCGTGCCGGCGGCGGCGGCCCGTTCGATCGTCGAGCTGCCGAGCGACCCGGAGCTGTCGGACTTCGAGGTGGTCCACGAGACCCCCGTGGCCGGCGATAAGGGCTCGCTGTGGACGATGGGCCGGATGGCGCGGCTCAGTCGCACCGAGACCACGGGCGTGCTGCGGGTCCCGGGACTGGGCGAGCACACCGAAGAGGTGCTCGCAGAGACCGGCCTGGACAAGGCGGCGATCGACCAGCTCCTGAGCGATGGCGCGGCCATCAGCGGGCCGCCCTATTCGGTCTAGGACGGGTGGCACGGCGGGGAAAAATGAAGACCCCTCACGCACCCGCCAGAGCCCGGTTACCCTTGCTGCGTTTCCGCCCTGGGGGAGTTGGCCTGGGTGGCGCCACGTGAGGAGCCACGACTATTCTACCTGAACCGGTCGGCGCCTCCACGATCATCGAGGGTGCCCGGCACCGGTAGGATGCTCTATGGTTGTCATTCGTTCCGACGGATGATCCCGCCCGGAGAATTCGCCTAGTGGCCTATGGCGCACGCTTGGAAAGCGTGTTGGGTGCAAGCCCTCGGGGGTTCGAATCCCCCATTCTCCGCCACCCCTCGGCCCCACCTGAGTTGCGGACTTTCGTTCAAGAATCGGCCATTTCGGGCCCCAGAACGCCCCAAAGTCCGCAACTCAGGTGGGGCGGGCGGCGGTTTCGCGGCGGATGACGGGGGCGACCTCGGTCACGAACAGGTCGAGGCTGGAGTCGACCATGGACTCGGGCATGCTGCCGACCTCGATCTGACCGACATAGCGGTCGACTCCGAGGGCTTCGCGGTGGTACAGGATCCCGTCGATGATCTCCTGCGGGCTGCCGACCAGCAGTCCGCTCCGCACCCACTGGTCGAATGCTTGTCGCGGCATGCCCTGGGCGAACTGCGGCAACTGCGAGAAGTAGTCGGAGTAGTAGGGGTAGTACTCATCGCGCGCAGTCTGCGAGTTGCGGGAGATGTACATGTGCCCGCCGCTGGCCAGTCGAAGCGACGCGGGATCATGGCCGGCAGACTCCGCGGCACGTCGGTACAGCTCCACCAGTCGCCGGCCTGGATCGGGACTCTGGAAGAAGGACATGAACATGGGCGCACCGAGGATGCCCGCACGCAGGGCCGAATTCGGGGTGCCGCCCACGCCGATCCAGACCGGGAGCTTGTCCTGGTAGGCCTGCGGCGTCACGACGGCGTTGTGCAGCGATGGCCGCAGCCGACCCTGCCAATTCACGATCGCGTTGTCGCGAAGAGCGAGCAGCAGCTCGATCTTCTCATCGAAGAGCGCCTCGTAGTCATCCAGGTTGTAGCCGAAGAGCGGGAACGACTCGATGAAAGCGCCTCGACCGGCCATGATCTCGGCCCGGCCCGCCGATATCTGGTCGATCGTCGCGAACTGCTGGAACACCCGCACCGGGTCCTGGGTCGACAACACCGTGACGGCCGTGCTCAGGTGGATCCGTGAGGTGACCGTTGCCATCGCACCCAGAACCACCTCGGGAGCCGATATCACGTAGTCCTTACGGTGGTGCTCGCCCAGCGCGATCACATCCAGACCGGCCTGATCGGCGGTCTTCGCCAGTTCGATCAGCCGGATCAGTCGCTCGTGCGCCGTCTCGGGCTTGCCGTCGAGCGGATGCTCCCGCAGATCTCCGAATGTGTAAATGCCCAGTTCCACAGACCGGTCCTCTCTCGTCAGCGTTGATTGTGAATGGATCAGGCCACGGTGAAGCCCCACCGGCGGACCGAACGAATCGAGGCCGGAGTCGACCCCTAACCAGATAAGGCGGATGGTGCCGCCGATATTCCGCGACGGGCGAACGCGCCTGCTCGAACGGCTCTGAAGGCTCGTCACAACCGACGGAAGATGAGAGCATGGGCGGCGGGGCTCCGCCGCGGAACCTCTCGAGCGGAGGCTGCAGATGGAACTGGACGAGACGGCGATACTCTGGTCAGCACCGCCCGCTGAACGGGCCGGGCGACCGCTGATGCTCCTGCTGCACGGCTTCGGCTCGAACGAGCGCGACCTGTTCGACCTCGCCCCCCTGCTGCCGAGCGAGTACGTGGTGGCATCGCTGAGGGCGCCGACGCGGTCGGGCGGCGGCTGGACCTGGTTCGCGGTGAACCCCGCCGTGGCGGGAGACCCGGATCCGGCGGTGGCGAGTGCCGCGGCGAAACTGGTCCTTGAATGGCTGGATACCCAGAGCCACCCGACGGTGAGCCTGCTGGGCTTCTCGCAGGGTGGCGCGCTGGCGCTGCAAATGCTGCGGCACGCGCCGGCGCGATTCGAGAGCATTCTGTTCCTGTCGAGCTTCGTCACCCGCGGCGAGGTGGAGGGCGATGCCGAGTTGGTCATCAGCAGGCCGCCGGTGTTCTGGGGGCGCGGCGACGCGGACACCAGGCTGCCGGATTCCGCCATCGAGCGCACCGCCGCATGGCTCCCGGAACACACTGGCCTCACCGCCCGCGTCTACCCGAACATGGGACACTCGATCTCCCAGCAGGAACTCGCCGACATCAACGCCTTTCTCGCGGCGCGGCGCTGAGCATCCGTGGTCCGTCGGCGGAGCCGGGCATGACCGACATCGAAACCGCGGAGGCGCTGCACGCCGATTACCGCTCGCATCGGGAGAACGCGGTCACGGCGCAGACGGGCGCCCTGGCCCTGGTGAACACCCAGTGGGTCACCACAGAGCAGGTGATCTACGGCGTCCCCGGCAGGTGGGCGCCGCTGGCCCCGGGACAATCGGGGTTGACGGTGACCGCGACCGCCGCCGACAACATCATGGTCGACGGGGTGCTGGTCGACGGCGAGACCCGCGTGTGGGGCCGCGATTCGCGCGATCCGAGCTCGGTCTCATTCAGCGATACCACCACGGGCTTCGTGATCGCCGACTCGGCGGGACATTACGCGCTACGGGTGTGGGACTCCGACTCCGAAGGCATCAGGGAATTCGGAGGCATCGATGCCTTCCCCTACAACCCCGACTGGGTCGTCGTGGCGACGGTTGCCGAGACCCCCGGGGGCAGCGTTTCGGGCTACGAGGATTTCGAGGTGTTCGGTGTCACCGGGGCTGCGGCCGTACCGGTCGAAGTCAGTTTCACGAGAGACGGCGTCGACCACCGACTGGCTGCGGTGAAGCTCGGCCAGAGCGTGCAACTGATCTTCACCGACGCCACCAGCGGCTCCGACAGCTACCCCGTGGGCCGGTTCCTGTCGGCGGACGCCGGCCCAGGCGACTCCCTCACCCTGGACTTCAACCGGGCTCTCCTGCCGCCGTGCGCCTTCAGTTACAGCTTCAACTGCCCGCTGACTCCCGCCCGGAACCGGCTTGTCGTGCCGGTCACGGCGGGCGAGAAGAACGTACTGAAGAAGGATGGTTCGCTGCTGCACGACTGAGTCGGGCAGATTGCTGCCACACCGCTTGTTTTCCCGCGCGCTCGGATAGCGGTCGCGGGTCCGGGTGGCTAGCATTGGCACGAAGCCACCTGAGCTTCGAGCATCGAGGGGCAGCGATGACGACAGTTCCACCGCACACACCAGCCGGCGCAGCAGTCGGACGGACCCGGGATCGGACACCGGAGGAGCTCGGTGGCGCGGTAGTTCTCGCGCTCCGTCCGCGGAGCACTCTGATTCGTGACGGCGCCGTGTCGATGCTGGCGCTGACCCTGCCGATCCTGGGTGCCATGTTCTGGATCGACCTTCCCGGACAGGTGTGGCTTCTGGTGACCATGCTGGGCATCATTGTCCTCATGCTGGGCCTCGGCCTGGCGCGCAGGCTGAGTCGCGCCGGACTCTGGGTGACCGAAGAGGAGGTGGCGGCGAGGGGCTGTTTCGGCGGGCTGGACCGAATCCCGCTCGACAGGCTCGCAACGGTGGTGGCGATCCAGCCCGACGCCGGCTTCGAACGACGCGGCGTGGACCACCTCTTCGCTCTCGGCCACGACGGGCAGCTGCTGCTTCGCATGCATGGTCATGTCTGGTCACGCACGGCAATGCAGGGCTTGGCCGAACAGCTCGGCGTCCCGGCGACCGTGATCGATGACGTCGACCTCGGCATGCACTTCATGCGCAACCATCCGGAACTTCTCTACTGGTTCGAGCGCCGACCGCTGCTCGCTCGACTGCTGACCGGAACCGCGGCCGTGTCGAGCGTTCTGCTCGCCCTGCTCCTGTTCGAACTGCTCACCTGAGCAGGCTCACGATCATCGTGCGCGCAGGGTCTCCGCCCTGCGGTTGGCGAGAGCCGCCACCAGCTCCTGCCGGACTGTGACGCCGAGGCCGGGACCGGTCGGGACCGTCAGTCTGCCGTCGACCAACTCGAACGGTTCCGTGATGTCCTCGGCGAAGTAGCGTCGGGAGGCACTGGTGTCGCCCGGCAGCGTGAAGCCGGGCATCGCCGCCAGCGCCACGTTCGCAGCCCTGCCGATCCCGGTCTCGAGCATGCCGCCACACCAAACCGGCACGCCCAGTTCGGTGCAGACATCGTGCACCCGCACCGCCTCGAGGTAACCGCCGACCCTGCCCGCCTTGATGTTGATGATGCTCGTGGCATGCCGCTCGATCGCGTCGACCGCGAGGCCCGCGGTGAGTATCGACTCGTCGAGGCATACCGGGGTGTGGATCGCGGCGGCGAGCCGGACGTGGCCGGCGATGTCCTCCTCAGCGAAGGGCTGCTCGATCAGCAGCAGGTCGAACTGGTCGAGTCCGCGGAGGTGACCGATGTCCGCGACGGTGTAGGCGGTGTTCGCGTCGACCTGCAGCGGCATGTCGGAGCCGATCAGTGCGCGCACCCGGGCGACGACATCGAGATCCCATCCGGGCCGGATCTTGAGCTTGATGCGCCGGTACCCTTCGTCGACGTAGCCCTGCACTTCACTGAGCAGCTCATCGATCGAATCGGCGATGCCGACCGAGACACCGCAGTCGACCTCGTCCCGGACGGCGCCGAAGTAGCTGCCCATGGACACGCCCGCGGACCGGAGTTCTGCATCCAGGATCGCGGCTTCCAGCGCCGCCTTGGCCATCCGGTGCCCGGCGACGGGAGAGAGCGCGGCGGCCACGTCTGCGGCGCCGAGATCCGCAGCGGCGAGCAGCGCCGGCGCCAGGAAGTCGCGGATCACCGCGTGCGCACCCTCGACATACTCGCTGCTGTAGAACGGCTCCGTCCCCGCGGCGCACTCAGCCCAGCCTTCTCCGGAGTCGGTGATGGCATGCACCAGCAGCACGTCCCGGCTCTCCTGTCTGCCGAAGCTCGTCACGAACGGCCGCACCAGCGGCATCGCAATCCGATGCAGTTCAAGCGCCTCGAGCCTCATACCGTGACGCTATCGCGGGGCGCCATCGTTTGCTATCCCACCGGGTGGGATCGGCTCACCGCTCGGGGGATGCCGTTCGCCTGTGAGCCGACGCGCGAGCGGCGCCCAGATGATGACCGCCACCGCGGCACCGATGAGCACCCCGCCGATCGTGTCACTGAGCCAGTGCGCACCCAGATACGTGCGACTGATCGCCATCAGCGCCGTGTAGGCGAGACCAGCCGCCCACAACCAGATCCGGCCGAAAGCCAGCCCGAGAACAATGGCCATCGTCGCCGCATTCGCGGTGTGCCCGGAGGGGAAGGAACCATAGTCCGAGACGACGATCATGTCCTCGGGTCTGGTCCTGCCGACCAGCTGCTTGAGCAACTCGACGAGGCCGGCGCTGGCGATGACCGAGAGAGCGAAGAAGAGCGCGGCCCACCGCCCGCGGACCAGCAGCAGCACGATGATGATACCCAGCGGCACGACGAGGGCACCGATCACGCCACCGCCGAGCCAGTTCAGCACCATCGCGATCGCACCGACGACATCCCCGCGGTTCTCGACCATCTCCGCCATCCAGCCGAGATCGATTCTGAACGGTTCGTTCGGACGAAAGACGAGAATCGCGGCCAGGCCACCCGCCAGCAGCAGGGCGGCAGCAGCGCTGATGAGCGGCCAGACGGTGAAAGCCCGCTGGGACGGCGTAGCAGGCTCCCTGTCCGGTTCGGTCATGAGTACAGAATACGGCGTGGGTTCTCCACACATTTGGTATTTGTCTTCGAATGTCGGTGGCTTCTGGAAGACTATTTGTAGTACATAGAAACGATGAATCCGGAGGTGGTCATGTCCCGCACGTCGCGTGAGCGCCTGACCGGCCTTGTCGGCATCCGGGACGATGAACTGCTGGATCGCCTGGCCGCGGCCGAACGACGCGCCCGCCTGCCGGATGCGGAACGAGTACTGCTGGCCGCGGAGGTCGCCGAGCGATCCCGACCCGACCTGGGTGTCGACGGTCTGGCACAGCGGCGGGGATTCCGACACCCCAAGGACCTGATCGAGGCCGTGACGCTGGTCTCCGGTCGGACCATCGTGGAACGGATCCGGCTCGGAGCACTCGTCCGCGAACGGCAGAGCCTCGACGGGCGAGCTCTCGAGCCCCTGTTCCCCGGCATCGCCGCCGCCCTGATCGATGGATCGATCGGGGTCGACACGGCCGGAGCGATCGCGAAGCCCCTCAGCGAGGTGACCGGCGGCCCGGCCATGGACGGCGTCCGGCAGGCAGAACTCGCCCTGCTCGGGGTCGCCACCGGCACCAGCGAACACTCCGCCTGCTCGGCGAGCGCGGCGAGATCCTGCAGCTCGGCACCAGGAAACGACTCTTCAGCGCCGCGCAGCGCCGCGCGATCGCCGCCCGCGACGGCGGCTGCATCGTCTGCGGCACCAGGGCGTCCATGACCCAGATCCACCACGTGACCAGTTGGCAGCCCGCCGACGCCGGCACACCGCGCGGACCCACCGATGTCAACAACGGCGCCTTGCTGTGCTGGGCCCACCATCGGGACGCTGACACCGGCCGGATCCGGATCCGCATGACCGACGGCATCCCCGAGATCCACCAACCGGGCCGCGGCTGGGTCCCCGGCAGGCGAGCCCGCACCGGAACACTCGACGCACACGACGACATCGGCAGACCACCAGCCGCTTGAGCTGCTCGGCACAACCATGCCCGCTGGCGGGCCCAGCGCGCCGCCTCCGGTCGCGCCTGAGACGCTCCGCCCAGCCGTTCGCGAGTCAGGCCTTCAGCGCCTGCGTCAGATCGGCCAGCAGGTCGGCGACGTCCTCGATGCCGACGGAGAGGCGCACGACGGCCGAGGACACCTCGAGTTCCGTGCCGCGAACGCTCGCGTGAGTCATCTCGCTGGGATAGCAGACCAGCGACTCGACACCGCCGAGCGACTCGGCGAGCTGGAAGAGCCGGGTGGCCTCGGCGAAGCGGCGGGCGGCAGAACCGTCGGCCAGCTCGATCGAGACGATGCCGCCGAAGGCCCGCATCTGGCGCGCTGCCAACTCGTGGCCGGGGTGGGAGGGCAGGCCCGGGTAGTAGACCCTGGCAACGGCGGGGTGGTCGTGCAGGGCCTCCGCGATCGTCTGGGCGTTGCTCGAGTGCCGGTCCATCCGCACGCCCAGGGTCTTGATTCCGCGGGTCGTCAGCCAGGCGTCGAAGGGACCGCTGACCGCACCTGCGGCGAACTGCTGGAAGCGCACTGCCTCGTGCAGGGCATCGTCGTTCATCACGAGCGCACCGCCGAGCACATCGGAGTGTCCGCCGAGGTACTTGGTCGTCGAGTGCACCACGACGTCAGCCCCCAGGGCGAGCGGCTGCTGCAAGTAGGGCGAGGCGAAGGTGTTGTCGACCACGGCGAGCGCGCCGGCCTGGTGAGCCGCCTCGGCGAGCGCGGCGATGTCGACGACCTTGAGCAGCGGGTTGCTGGGCGTCTCGACCCAGAGCATCCGGGTGGATCCGCTGATCGCGGCGCGAACGGCGTCGAGGTCGGTCATGTCGACCGTGACCAGGCCGATGCCCCAGGGGCTCAGCACCTTGTCGACCAGTCGGTGCGTGCCTCCGTAGACATCGTTGGCCATCACCACCTGGTCGCCGGGGCGCAGCGCCGAGCGCAGCAAGGCGTCCTCGGCAGCCAGACCCGAAGCGAAGGAAAGCCCGTGCGCGCCGCCCTCCAGGGAGGCGATCAGCGTCTCGAGGCCGGTCCTGCTCGGGTTGCCGCCGCGCGAGTACTCGTAGCCGCCGCGGAACCCGCCGATGCCGTCCTGTACGAAAGTGCTGGTCAGGTAGACGGGAGGCACGACCGCTCCCGTGCTCGGGTCGAAGTCCTGTCCCGCGTGGATCGCGCGGGAGTTGAAGCCGTGGTCGTTCATATTCATCTCATTCGCTCAGGAAAGTCAGTAGGTCGTGCCGAGTGATCACGGCGACCGGCTTGCCGCCGTCCACCACCATCAGCGCGTCCACGTCGGCCAGCACCGTCCGCGCCACAGCGACGGACTCGTTGATGCCTATCAGCCGGAAGGGAGCACCCGTGAACTTCGACACCGGGTCGGTCAGTTGGGCCCGGCCGCTGAAGACCGCCTCCAGCAGCGAACGCTCATCGATCGCGCCGACCACCTCGCCCATCACGACGGGCGGCTCGGCACTCAGCACCGGAACCTGCGAGACGTCATTCCGGGTCATCGTGTGGATCGCGTCGCGCACGGATTCGACGGGGTGCACGTGCACCAGTGCGGGCAGGTTGCCCGACTTGTGGGCAAGCACATCGCCGACCGTCGCCTCGTCGCCGACCTCGCTGAAGCCGTACGAGCGCATCCATTTTTCGTTGAAGATCTTGCCGAGGTAGCCGCGCCCCGAATCGGGCAGCAGGACCACGACTACCGCATCGGCCGGCAGCTCGCGGGCGACCGTCAGGGCGGCCACCACCGCCATGCCGCTGGAGCCGCCGACCAGCAGGCCCTCCTCGCGGGCCAGCCTTCTGGTCATCGCAAACGACTCCCGGTCGCTCACGGCGATCACCGAATCAACGACGGCGGGATCGTAGGCTTCGGGCCAGAAGTCCTCGCCGACACCCTCGACCAGGTACGGCCGACCGGTGCCCCCGGAATAGACCGAGCCCTCGGGGTCGGCGCCGATGATGCGAATGGCCCCTCCCGACGCCTCCTTGAGATACTTCCCGGCTCCGCTGATCGTGCCGCCGGTGCCGATTCCGGCGACGAAATGCGTGACCCGCCCCTCGGTGTCGGCCCACACCTCAGGGCCCGTCGTCTCGTAGTGACTGAGCGGACCATTGGGGTTCGCGTACTGGTTCGGCTTGAACGCACCGGGAATCTCCCCGGCCAGGCGATCCGAAACCGAGTAATAGGACTCGGGGTCGTCGGGCGCGACGTTGGTCGGCGTCACCACGATCTCGGCACCATAGGCAGTCAGCACGCTGCGCTTGTCCTCGCCCACCTTGTCCGGCAGCACGAACACGCAGCGGTAGCCGCGCTGCTGGGCGACGAGCGCGAGGCCGACACCGGTGTTCCCACTGGTCGGTTCGACGATCGTGCCGCCCGGTTTCAAGCGGCCCTCCCGTTCGGCCGCGTCGATGATGCGGGTGGCGATTCGGTCCTTGGCGGAACCGCCCGGATTCAGGTACTCCAGCTTGGCCAGTACCGTCGCGGCGATTCCCTCCGTCACCCGGTTCAGGCGAACCAGCGGAGTATTGCCGATCAGATCAAGCACGGTCTCGGCGTATTTCATGTGTCGTCCTTCTCGAGGGGCCGCACACGGAACGCACAGGGCAACTCAGCTGCGCGGGCGCGGTGAAGTGATGGGGGGGTCCGTCGCGTCAGCGACGACAACAAGCCTTCCGTGCACACATGAAGCAACTCTAACCGGCCGCACGGCACGCGTCATTAACAGTCTGCGCACAGACTGTCGGCCAGAGCGTCGGGGTAGGCTGACTCGACACCAGCCCCCAGGAGAACCCTTGGCAAAATCACGCCCATCGTCCCCCAGCTCCGGTAGCAGCGGCGCCCTCAGTGCCAGAGAGCAACGCGAGTCCCTTCGTGCCGAGAAGCTCGCTGAACTGCGCGGCAAGCAAGCCGCCGAAAGGCGTAGGCGGCGGCTGGGCATCATTCTGACCTCGGCGGTCGGCATACTCGTGGTTGCGGTCATCATCACTCTCGTGGTGCTGAACGGCACCAAGGCGGATCAGGCGGACGACCCGATAACGGGTCTGCAGACCTTCGCGAGTCTGCCGTCCAACCACGTCGAGACCCTGGTCGACCAATACCCGGACGGCACGGTCGACTACCAGGCCGAATACGGAACCACCCCGCCGGCCGGCGGCAACCACTCCGCCGTCTGGCTGAACTGCGCGGAGTACAACCGGGCCGTCCCCAATGAGAATGCCGTGCACTCACTGGAGCACGGCGCCATCTGGGTCACCTACGATCCGGGCATCAGCGACCTGAACCTGCAGACTCTGCGCGAGCTGCTGCCGACCACGAAGGCGATTCTCTCGCCGTTCAACGGTCTGCCGTCTCCCGTGGTGATCTCCGCATGGGGAGCGCAACTCCAACTCACCGGCGCCGATGACCCGCGGCTCGGCCAGTTCATCGCCCAGTACTGGAACTCCCCGAACGCACCCGAACCGAACGCAATCTGCACTCAGGGCGTCGACGCGCCCGGTCGCGTCGACGGATCATGACCGAGGCCTCTGCACCGAGCGAGCGACGACCCCCGAGCGGGCGAAGCGTCCTGATCTGCTCGCTGCTCGGCGTCCTGCTGGTGGTGGCCGGCGTCATGGTCGGCATCGCCGCGACGCCCTCGGCGGGGACTCCGGCCACCGGCAGCGCCGAGGCGGGTTTCGCCCGCGACATGCAGCTGCACCACGGGCAGGCCGTCGAACTCTCCAGCATCATCCGTGAACGCACGGGCGACCCCGCGATCCGGCTGATGGCGCAGGACATCACCCTGACGCAGCAGGCCGAGATCGGGCGGATGTACGGCTGGCTGGAGGTGTGGGGTCTTCCCCAGGCCTCCGCGGATCCGGCGATGGCCTGGATGAACCGGCCGCCGCTGTCGGGCGGGACCCACCAGGGCATGTCGGACGATGCTGCAACGCCTGGCGCAACTATGCCCGCCGCCGAGAGCATCATGCCCGGACTGGCGAGCGCCGGGGACATCGCACGCCTCACGGCGCTGACCGGGACCGAGGCTGAGGTCCTGTTCCTGCGACTGATGATCGAGCACCACCGCGGCGGCGTCGAGATGGCCGAGGCCCTGCTGGAGCGCTCCGACAACCGCGTCGTCACCCCCCTCGCGCGCTCGATCGCCACCTACCAGTCAGCCGCGGTCATCGACATGCAGGCCATGCTCAACCAGCGCCTCCTGGGTCAATAGCCGCATCGAGATGACGGGAATGACCCTTCAGCGCCGCCGGCAAGGGTCATTCCCGTCATCTCGATGAAGGCTGGGGTGACCGGGCCGGGTCGAGTTCGCGATACAGCCGGGCGTACAGCCCGCCGCCCGCGAGCAGCTCTGCGTGCGTGCCCTGTTCCACGATCCGCCCGGCATCGAGAACGAAGATGACGTCGGCGGCCAGGATCGTCGAGAGCCGGTGTGCGATCGCGATGGTCGTGCGCCCCTGCGCTGCCGAGTCCAGAGCCCGCTGCACCGCCGCTTCCGACACGGTGTCCAGAGCGCTGGTCGCCTCATCCAGGATCAGCACCGAGGGATCCTTCAGCAGCACCCGGGCAATCGCTACCCGCTGCTTCTCGCCTCCGGAAAGTCGGTAACCGCGCTCACCGACGATCGTGTCATAGCCGTCCGGAAAACGCTGGATGGTGTCATGGATGTTGGCGGCCCGGGCCGCCTCCTCCAGCTCTGCATCCGTCGCATCATGCTTGGCGTAGCGGAGGTTCTCAGCGATCGAAGCGTGGAAGAGGTACGTCTCCTGGCTGACGATTCCGACATGGTCGATCAGGGAGTCCTGACGCAGCTCGCGCACATCGGTCCCCGCGAACAGCACTCGGCCCCCGGTGGCGTCGAACAGTCTCGGGACCAGGTAGGAGATCGTGGTCTTGCCCGCGCCCGACGGCCCGACGAAGGCGGCGAACTGCCCGGGTTCGATCCGGAAACTGATGCCATCCAGTGTCGGCGGCCCCGACTGGCCTGCATCCGGATAGTGGAACTCGACGTCGTCGAAGACGACAGCACCGAGTTCCGGCCCCTCCTCGACGGGTCGGGCATCCGCGGAATCCGTGATCGCCGGGGTGAGGTCGAGATACTCGAAGATCCGCGCGAACAGAGCCTGGGAGGTCTGCAGGTCGAGGGCGACGCGAAGCAGCCCGAGCATCGGCCAGAGCAGGCGGGCCTGCACCGTGGTGAAGGCGACGACGGTGCCGGCAGTCACTGGCACCTCGTGAAGGACAAGCCACGCCGACGCCAGATAGATCACCGCCGGCAGAGTGGACAGCATCACGTTCACGATCGCGAAGAAGCCTTGACCGCTGAGCGCCAGCGAGACCTGCAGCCCAACCTGTCGATCGTTCTCCTCGGAATACTTCCGGGTCTCGTTCCGCTGCTGGTTGAAGCTCTTCGCCAGCAGGATGCCCGAGACGCTCAGCGACTCCTGGGTGATCGCGGTCATGTCCGAGAGAGACTCCTGGGTGCGGGTCGCGATCCGCGCGCGCGCCTGCCCCACCCGACGCTGCACCCAGACCAACAGCGGCAGCAGAATCACGGCAACGATCGTCAACTGCCAGCTGAGGATGAGCATCGATGCCAGAGCGGCAACGACGGTGACGGTGTTCCCGACCACGCTCGAGATCGTGTTCCTGAGCACGTCGGCGACCCCGCCGACGTCATTCTGCAGCCGCGACTGGATGGCGCCGGTCTTGGTACGGGTGAAGAAACCGAGTTCCATCGCCTGGAGGTGCGCAAACAGCCGCACCCGCAATTGACCGGTCACCCGATTGCCGACGATCGCCGTCAGCCAGGTCTGCCAGACCCCGAGCGCCGCGGATACGAGGTAGACAAGCAGCATCGCCCCGACCACCAGGACGAGAACCGGCACATCGGGCTGACCCGCCGCAGGGAACAGTCCGACATCGAACGCCTGTCGGGTGAGCAGGGGCGGCAGCACCGAGAGTCCCGCGCTGACGATGACCAACCCGATGGTCAGTGCCAGCACTCTCCGATGCGGCCGGAAGAGGTCACCGATGCGGGACAGCAGGTTCGGCACGACCGGAGCCTCGGCAATTCGCGCACGCCGGACGGAATCGTCACCGCCCATGGGTCCCCCGCGGCCACCGCCATGCATCATGCTCACTCACTCACTTTACGCCGGAGTGAGGCCGGTTCCGATCCGGGTCGCGGAGGCCGTGGCTGCCGCCATCTGCCCCCGCACAGCGATCAGGGCACCGCTCAGCAGAACGGTGCCCTGATCGCTGTGAGCGCTCGCTACTTGATGGTGACGGTTGCGCCGGCCTCAACCAGAGCGGCCTGAGCCTTCTCGGCGGCTTCCTTGTTGACACCTTCGAGCACGTTGCCCGGTGCGCCGTCGACGACGGCCTTGGCCTCGCCGAGGCCGAGCGAGGTGAGCTCGCGAACGACCTTGATGACCTGGATCTTCTTCTCGCCGACCGTCTCGAGAACGACGTCGAAAGAATCCTTCTCCTCGACCTCCTCAACGGGGGCGGCGGCACCCGCACCGGCCGCCGCAACGGCGACGGGGGCAGCAGCGGTGACCTCGAAGGTCTCCTCGAACTTCTTCACGAACTCGCTGAGCTCGATGAGCGAGAGCTCCTTGAAAGCCTCAAGCAGTTCGTCAGTTGACAGCTTTGCCATGATTTTCTCCTTATTTCCTTAGATCTCGAACCGCGCCCGATCAGGCTGCGGACTCCTGCTTCTCGCGCAGTGCGTCGATGGTGCGAACAGCCTTCGACAGCGGTGCGTTGAAAAGGTATGCGGCACCGAACAGGCTGGCCTTGAAGGCGCCGGCCAGCTTGGCCAGCAACACCTCACGACTCTCCAGATCGGCGAGCTTTGACACCTCAGCGGCGCTCAGCGGCGCTCCGTCGAAGAAGCCCCCCTTGACGACCAGCAGAGGGTTCACCTTGGCGAAGTCACGAAGGGCCTTCGCAACGGCGACAGTGTCGCCGTGCACGAATGCGATTGCCGAGGGGCCGATCAGATCGTCATCGAACGAACTGATTCCCGCCTCGTTGGCAGCGCGCTTGGTCAGCGTGTTCTTCACCACGGCGTAGGTGGCGTCTGCACTGATGGACTTGCGCAGCGTCTTGAGCTGCGCAACAGTGAGACCGCGGTACTCGGTCAGCAGTGCGGCGTTCGAGCTCTGGAATTTCTCCGTGAGCTCGGCGACCGAAGCTTCCTTGTTCGCCATGGCACTCCTCAATAGATTTCACATTCCCGCCGGGGCGGGATTGCCGGCAGCCCCAGATCACAGAAAAAAGCTCCGCGCAGTTGCACGGAGCTCGGCGAACAGTGGACAATCCACGGTAACAATCTCGGTACACCTGCGCAGGACGTCACTCTCGTGAACCTTGGATCGCTGTCTGCGAAGGGATTCGCGCACAGCGATGACCGGCGGTCTTTGGCTTGGTCCAAGAGTACGCGATGCCCGCGGTGCTGGCAAATCAGCCGAAGAGAACGGCCGCCTCGTCGTAGCGGCTCTGCGGCACGGTCTTGAGGGTGCCCAGTGCATCCGAGAACGGCACGTTGATGATCTCGGTGCCGCGCAGAGCAACCATTTCTCCCCAGCGCCTGGCCAGCACCGTCTGCACAGCAGCCACGCCGAAGCGAGTCGCGAGCACGCGGTCATACGCCGTCGGTGTGCCGCCGCGCTGGATGTGTCCGAGGGTCGTCGCCCGGGTCTCGATTCCCGTCTGCTCCTCGATTATGGGCGTGATCAGCTCGCCGATGCCGCCGAGCCGCGGGCGACCGAAAGCATCGAGACCGCGCTCGGAATGGGCATCGTCCATGCTGTCCAGGCGGAACCCCTCGGCAACCACTACCAGCGGAGCACGGCCGCGCTTGAAGGCCAGGTTCACCCAGCCGCAGATCTGGTCGATGCTGGTCTTCTGCTCGGGGATCAGGATCGCATGAGCACCTGCCGCCATCCCCGACTCGAGGGCGATCCAACCGGCATGACGGCCCATGACCTCGGCGACCATGCAGCGATGATGGGATTCGCCGGTCGTACGCAGCCGGTCCATCGCCTCGGTGGCGATCTCGACAGCCGTGTTGAAACCGAAGGTGTAGTCCGTGGCCGACAGGTCATTGTCGATCGTCTTGGGCACGCCGACGACCCGGATGCCGTCCTCGGCCAGACGATTGGCTGCGGCAAGGGTGCCTTCGCCGCCGATCACGATGATCGCATCGATGCCGCGCCGCTTCATCATCGCCTTGATGTTCTCGCTGCCGCCGCGCTCGCCTTCGAAGGGGTTGGTTCGGCTGGTGCCGAGGATCGTGCCGCCCTGCTTGGCGATGCCCATGATTTCGGTGCGTCCGAGGGGAATGATGTCCTCCTCGATGACACCTCTCCAGCCATTGCGAAAGCCGACGAACTCGTGCCCGTAGATGCGCGTCCCGGCCTGCACCGCACCGCGGATGACGGCGTTCAGTCCGGGACAGTCCCCACCGCTGGTCAGAATCCCAATTCTCATGCTCTCCATCATGCGGCAGAACCGCCCCCGTTGGTGAACGGGAAGGGGCTGGCGTGTGCAGCGGACACCCCTCCGTAGTACGGTGAAGCCAGGTCGATCGGCCGGTGCGGCCCGAAACGCCCCCGAATCCGTCGTTGCTGAAGGGAATCCCCCGATGACCTCGATCGTCACACTGACGCCGGCCCCCGTCCTCGACCGCACCTACATCATCGACAAGCTGAGGCAGGGCGAGGTCAACCGCGCGAGCGAAGTCTACGAATACCTGAGCGGCAAGGGCCTCAGCGTCGCCCGTACCCTGCACCTTGCCCAGCGCCCTGTCTCGGCAGTCCTGCCGATCGGCAAGGACGATGAGCACCTGCTCTCGCGCACCCCGTACCCGCAGATCCTGCGGATGCTGCCCGTCGATGGGCGCATCCGGGTCAATACCTCAGTCGTTGAGGCCGACGGCCGGACCACCAACATCAATCAGGAGGCTGTGCCGATGTCGGACAGCGATTGGTCACGGGTCTGCGAACTGACCATCGAGCAGCTCGAGACCATGGACGCCGACTGGCTGGTCGTCTCGGGCATGCACCCTATCAATACCGACACCGGCGACTTCGTCGAGCTTGAAGGCCTCTTCCAGAGGGCGCGGGAACTCGGCGCGCGGACCGCGGTCGACACCAGCGGGGCGAATCTCGGCCGCTGGGGTCGCAGTCCGCTGGTCAACCTGCTCAAGCCGAACGCCGACGAGCTCGCCCGTCTCGCCGGACACGACCTGCACACGATCGGCGATGCGGTCGATGCCGGGCGAGAGTTGTGCGCCCTCGGCATCGAGATCGCCCTGGTCAGCCTCGGCGCCGACGGCGCCCTTGCCGTCACCGAGAATGAGGCGCTCTGGGCACACGCGACGGCGACCACGGTGCGCAACACGACGGGAGCCGGTGACGCCGTCCTCGCGGGCTTCATCGCCAGCTCCCAGCAGAGCGGGAAGACGGCTGGGATCCATGAGCCGCTGGACATCCGGGCCGGGCTTGGCACCGCCGTGTCCTGGGCAGCACTCGCCGTCTCACTGCCGACCACGCTGATCTCCTCGTTCGAGAACGCGCCGACGGCCGTCGTCGAGCAGCCCGACCGCGACCGCCCCCTCGCCGAACCCACGCACCTCCCCACCTGAGTTGCGGACTTTCGTTCCGAATCAGGGCCAAGACACGTCCGAAAGCCCCAAAAGTCCGCGCCTCAGGTGGGGAGGGGGCGGCAGGGGGGAGAATAGCGGGGTGACCCTGCCCGACTTTCGCGACCGCCTCGTCGCCGACTCCAGTGACCGGGCGGCATGGCTTCGAGCGCGGAGCCGGGGAGTGACCGCGACAGACGCCGCCAAGCTGTCCAGCGACGCCGCGGTGCGGCGAGTGGTCTTCGACAAGCGCAACGGGAACGGGTTCGCGGGGAACGCCTACACCGAACACGGTCGGCGCCGCGAACCGGTGTTGGCGGCGTGGGTGCTGCGGCGACACGGGATCGCAGCCAGCGGCGGCCTCTTCCACGCCCTCGACACCGAGCTGCACCTGGCAACTCCGGACGGTGTCGCCCTGCGCACCGACGGTGAAGTAGTGCTGGCCGAGATCAAGACCACGAGCAAACCGTGGCGCTCGATCCCCCGGAGCTACCTGCGCCAGGTCTGGTGGCAGCAGTATGTGCTCGGCGCAGAACGCACACTCGTCGTCTGGGAGCAGCACGAGAACTTCGTCCCGATCAGTGCCGAACCGAAGTGCCTCTGGGTGGACCGCGACGAGAGCCAGATACATCTGCTCGTCAGCCGCGCCAACGCGGTGCTCACCGAGTTGGGCCGCTCCGCGAGAGCCTGACGCGGGCCGCGGTCCGAAGCCGCTGTTTTGTTTGCAGCATGGTGACCTCGCCGTAATGCTCCCGACTCATTCGCTCGCTTTACTGGGAGCAACGCGGTGCGGCAGGTGTCGATCGGGGGAATGCGATTGATGAGAGGCGGGTGGAAGCACCGGTGAGCGAGCGAGCGACTGCCCGGGACGCACCGACCCTGGTTTCCGTGCCCGCGACGATGAGGGCGATGGTCATCGATCGAACCGGTCCGGCCACGGTCTTCCGGCAGGCGGACGTGCCCACCCCGCTGCAACTGAACTCCGAAGTGCTGGTCAAGATCGTTGCAGCAGGGGTCAACCCCATCGACGCCAAGACCCGCTCGGGCAAGGGCGTTTCCGCGGGCATCGATGGATTCCCTGCGCTCCTCGGCTACGACTTCAGCGGTCACGTCGTGCAATCGCCCTTTGACCTTCACCCGTTCAAGCCCGGCGACGAGGTCTACGGAATGACGCTATCGCCACGCTACCAAGGCAGCTACGCCGAGTACGCCTCGGTGCCGAGCATCTGCGTCGCCCGCAAACCGCCGACCCTCTCGCACGTCGAAGCCGCCGCCGTGCCGCTGGCGGCGCTCACCGCCTGGGGAATGGTGGTGGAGGTGGCGCGCGCCCACGAGGCGCAGCGGATCCTGATTCACGGTGGGGCCGGAGGTGTCGGCCACTTCGCGATTCAGTTCGCCCGCTATTTCGGTGCCTACGTGATCGCGACCGGATCGACCCACAGCACCGGCTGGCTCAGGGAACTCGGCGCCAACCAGGTCATCGACTACACCACCAGCAGGTTCGAGGACGTGGCGGCTGACATCGACGTGGTGATCGATCTGGTCGGCAATGTCCACGATGACACCGGCAGCCGCTCGCTCTCGGTGCTGCGCCCCGGCGGTCTGCTGATCAGCGCTCCAAGCGGAGGCTGGCCCGACCTTGTCGCCGATGCGACCGCGGCCGGCGTGCGGGGGACCAGCTACAAGGTCGCGCCGGACGGGGCGACGCTGGCAGTGATCTCGCGCCTGATCGAATCCGGCGATGTCAAGGTCTTCGTCGACCGGATCTTTGATCTGGCCGACGTCAGCGCAGCCCACACGGCACTCGAGACCGGCCACACCCACGGCAAGATCGTGCTGAAGGTCAGCGAGGGCTAGCCCTCTCTCGGCGCCACGTCGTCGCCCCAGACGTACTCCCTGACGAAATCGTCCTCGACCGACGTACCGACGGTGAAGTGCTTGGTGCCGACTTGTCGGAATCCGTGCTTCTCGTAGAAGCGGTTTGCCCGAGCGTTGTGCTGGTTGACGCCCAGCCACAGTGCCGCAACCCCGCGCGATCTGGCCGCCTCGACGCTGGCGTGCAGCAGGACGGCGGCGACCCCGGTTCCATGCATCGCCTCGGCGACATAGACCTTGCTGAGTTCAGCGCTCGGGCGCCCGCTCAGCGACGCGGAGACGTCGGGATCCTGGGGGTCGACGAAGACCGTCATGGTATAGCCGATCAGGCTGCCCTCGGCCTCGCTGACCAAGAGCAGCCGCGTCGGGTCGGCGAGGTACTCGGCGAAGCGCCCGACACTCAGGTGAGCGCGGATGAACGCATCGATGTCGTCGGCGGACGTCGTCGGCGGACATGCCAACGGGAACGTCTCTTCAGCCAGCCGAGCGAGCGCCTCCGCGTCGGCGCTCGTCGCCTGCCTGATCATGATCCCGCCTCGGGCCCCGGAGTCAGCGCCGATCAGATGGCGCTGACGTCCAGCGGGATGCCGGGACCGAAGGTCGTCGAAACGGCGCCCTTCTGGATGTAGCGACCCTTGGAGGAACTCGGCTTGGCGCGAACGATCTCATCAAGCGCCGCGCGGATGTTCTCGTTCAACTGCTCCGCGCTGAACGAGGCCTTGCCGACGACGAAATGCACATTGGCGTGCTTGTCGACGCGGAACTCGATCTTTCCGCCCTTGATGTCCGCGACCGCCTTGGCCACGTCCGGGGTGACGGTGCCGGTCTTGGGGTTCGGCATCAAGCCGCGAGGGCCGAGGACCTTGCCCAGTCGACCGACTTTGCCCATCAGTTCGGGGGTCGAGACGGCCGAGTCGAATGACGTGTAACCGGCAGCCACCTTCTCGATCAGCTCGTCGCCGCCGACCTCGTCAGCACCGGCGGCGATCGCCGCCTCGGCGGCGGGACCGGTCGCGAACACGATGACGCGGGCGATCTTTCCGGTGCCGTGCGGCAGGATGACCGTGCCGCGCACCATCTGGTCGGCCTTGCGGGGGTCGACGCCGAGTTTGAGCGCGACCTCCACGGTGCTGTTGAACTTCGCCGAGCCGGTCTGCTTGGCGACCTCGACGGCCTCCGTGGGGGTGTAGTACCTGCCGGCTTCGATCTTCTCGGCCGCGGCGCGGTAGGCCTTGGACTTCTGTGCCATGTTGTGCTCCTAATGAGAGTTGTGGTCTGCGAGCCTGGCGGGCTCTGCCACGAAATGAATGGTGTGCTCAGGCCTCGACGGTGACGCCCATGGAACGGGCGGTACCGGCGATGATCTTCTCAGCGGCCTCGATGTCGTTGGCATTGAGGTCGACCTGCTTCTGCTCCGCGATCTGGCGGAGCGAGTCCCGGCTCAGCCTGCCGACCTTGGAGGTGTGCGGGGTCGAGGATCCCTTGGCGATACCGGCAGCCTTCTTGATCAGTTCGGCGGCGGGCGGTGTCTTCAGGATGAACGTGAACGAACGGTCCTCGTACACGGTGATCTCGACGGGGATGACGTTGCCGCGCTGGTCTTCCGTCGCAGCGTTGTACGCCTTGCAGAATTCCATGATGTTCACGCCGTGCTGACCCAGGGCCGGGCCGATGGGCGGGGCGGGGTTGGCGGCGCCGGCCTTGATCTGAAGCTTGATCAGACCAGTAACCTTCTTCTTCGGTGCCATGATTCTTCCTTCTTTATGGTTTCGAGCGGCCAGTACGGCTGGTCGCTCTCCCGCGGTTCCGGCCCTTCCGGACTGCGGTGGTTCTGTGAAGTCCTAGAGCTTGGTGACCTGGTCGAAACTGAGTTCGACGGGGGTCTCGCGCTCGAAGAGCGAGACGAGGACCGTGAGCTTCCCGCTCTCGGGCTTGATCTCGCTGATGGTTCCGGGAAGCCCGGCGAACGAGCCTTCCTTGATCGTGATCGTCTCCCCGACCTCGAAGTCGATCTCCGCCGGAATGGACCGGCTGAGCGCCTTGCCGCCCTTGCCGCCGCCTTTGACCGGGGCGACCTCCTGCACGACAACCAGGGACTTCAGCATGTCGAAGGCTTCCTGGAATCGCAGCGGGGTCGGGTTGTGCGAGTTGCCGACGAAGCCGGTGACACCGGGGGTATGCCGGACGACCGACCAGCTGTCCTCGTTGAGGTCCATCCGCACCAGTACGTAGCCGGGGATCCGCACGCGGTTGATCAGCTTGCGCTGACCGTTCTTGATCTCGAAGACTTCCTCCATCGGGACCTGGACGTCGAAAATGTACTCCGAAGCGCCGAGTGAGTCCTTGCGACTCTCGATGTTCTGCTTGACGCGCTTCTCGAAGCCGGCGTAGGAGTGCAGCACGTACCACTTGCCGGGAAGTGACCGCAGTTCGGCCTTGAACTCCTCGTAAGGATCGACGACCGCCGCCTCGTCTTCCGCCTCGTCTTCCGTCTCGGCGACCGCCGCTCCGGCTTCAAGGTTCTGGGCGTCGACCACTTCCGCAACCGTCAGCCCCGGGTCGTCTTCCACGGAGCTCTGATCGATGAGAGCCTCGACGGCCGCCTCGGCCTCATCGACCGTATCGATGTCGAGGGCGTCGTCGATGACCGCATCGGCCTCATCGTCGACGAGGTCCTCCAGAGCATCGGCGAGCTCGATGCTCTCTCGATTGTCTTGTGACACTACTTCTCTTTTCCTTCGATTCGAGGGCCGAGCCGCGTGGCTCGACACTCCTGGGCTGATGGCAGATCGAGTCTGCTAGCCCGTCGGCAAGTCACCGAACAACCAGATCACGAACAGGCTGAACACTGAATCCAGGCCGGAGACCAAGGCCATCACTATGACGACGAAGACCAGGACAACAACCGTGTAGTTGACCAGTTCCTTGCGCGTGGGCGTGACGACTTTCTTGAGTTCAGTGACCACCTGGCGCAGGAAGAGCGCTATCCGGCCGAAGACATTGCGCTTGGCTGCGTTGTCCTTCTTGGCCGAGGCGACGATGTCCTCACTGGGTTCGTCGACGATCTTCCGTGCCACGTGTTACCTCTCTCAGAAGCATCCCGCGACATTCGGATGAACGTCGAAGGACGGTGCAGGGCGGACAGGACTCGAACCTGCAACCTGCGGTTTTGGAGACCGCTGCTCTACCAATTGAGCCACCGCCCTACGGAGTTCCGGACTGCACGGCTTCGCTACGGACAGAGACGGGGGATTGCCGAATTTGGGCGCAAAAAAGCTTGGCAGACTTCAACTACCTCGCCCAAGTGTAGGCGAGTATTTGGGGCAAGTAAAGCCGGCCGGCATGCCGCCGGAATAGGATTGCGACGTGCCCTCACGCGTCTCCCACCGTATCGCCGCAATTGCAGAATCCGCCACCCTCAGAGTCGACGCCAAGGCGAAAGCGCTTCAGGCCGAGGGGCGCCCCGTGATCAGCTTCGCCGCGGGTGAGCCTGACTTCGCCACCCCAGAGCACATCGTCGAGGCCGCGGCGCGGGCACTGACCGACCCGAGAAACTTCCGCTACACGCCGGCCGCGGGCCTGCCCGAACTGCGGGAGGCCATTGCAGACAAGACCGCCCGTGACAGCGGGCTGGAGGTCAGTCCTGCGCGGATCGCGGTGACCAACGGCGGCAAGCAGGCCGTCTACCAGGCCTTCGCCACGTTGCTGGATCCGGGCGACGAGGTCATCGTTCCCACCCCGTATTGGACCACCTATCCCGAGGTGATCAGGCTCGCCGGCGGCGTCCAGGTCGACGTCTTCGCCGGTGCCGACCAGGGCTACCGCGTCACGGTGGAACAGTTGGAGGCCGCCCGCACCCCCCGCACCAAGGTGCTGTTGTTCGTTTCGCCGTCGAATCCGACTGGTGCCGTCTATTCTCCCGCCGAGACGCTCGCGATCGGCGAGTGGGCGGAGCAGCACGGCCTCTGGGTGATCTCCGATGAGATCTACCAGAATCTGGTTTACGACGGGGTTCGCGCCGTCTCCATCGTGGAGGCGGTGCCGGCCCTCGCCGACCGCACGATCCTGGTCAACGGCGTCGCCAAGAGTTATGCGATGACCGGATGGCGGCTCGGTTGGATGGTCGGACCGGCCGATGCGATCAAGGCCGCCACCAACCTCCAGTCCCATCTCACCTCAAACGTCAACAACA